>CANQET010000003.1 GCA_947595585.1 uncultured Clostridia bacterium | reverse complement strand
GGCGGTGGTATTATGAGGGCAATAGAACTTAAAAATGTTTCGTTCTCGTATGACGGGACGGCGCAAATATTAAAGAACGTCAACTTTTCCGTGGAGTATGGAGAAGT
The DNA here is from genome assembly GCA_947595585.1 of uncultured Clostridia bacterium. Taxonomy (GTDB): domain Bacteria; phylum Bacillota; class Clostridia; order Christensenellales; family Borkfalkiaceae; genus Gallimonas. The sequence goes on along the minus strand of CANQET010000003.1, from coordinate 142,818 downwards.
AGCACTTCTAAGCGGGCTTTCGGGCGAGGGGAAAAGTACGCTCCTTTCTCTGATCGCAGGGATTATTCCCAATGTCATTGCGGGAAATATCGAAGGCGAAATTTTTATTGACGGCGAAAACAGTAAGGGTAAAAAGATGAGTGAGATCTGCCGCAAGGTAGGCGTGGTCTTGCAGAACGCCGACAGTCAGATCATTCAAAAGATCGTCGAGGACGAGATCGCCTTCGGCTGTGAAAACTTTGCCTTTGCTCCCGAGAAGATCGAGCGGCAAATCGGGATCGTCTGCTCAATGATGGGTATAGACAGGGAGTGGAAAACCCGAACTCTTTCAGGCGGGCAGAAACAAAGACTGATTACCGCTTCCACGCTTGCGATGGGACAAAAAATTCTCATTTTGGACGAGCCGCTTGCCAACCTCGATATTGACGGAGCGGACTTTTTGATGAACACGCTCCGAAAACTCGCAGGCGCAGGATATGCCGTACTTGTCGTCGAACACAGGCTCGATATGGTCCTTTCTTATGTGGATTCCGTTTGGAATATTCGAGCGGGAGTCGTTACCAAAGTCGAGGATAAGAGGGCGTACCTAACCTCCCAAACCGTGGTTATCGCGGACGAGGCGGAAAGGCATGAGGCGAAAGACCCTCTTTTTGAACTGAAAAATATCGCCTATTCCGCAGACGGGAAAGAAATTCTCAAAGATATTTCCTTTTCCGTAAATAAGGACGAGAGATTGCTTATTTTGGGCGAAAACGGGTGCGGCAAGACGACGCTTCTCCGCATTTTCGCTCGATTAAATAAATCGTCGGGCGGAACTGTCAATCAATTTCTCGATCCCAAACTCGGCAAACGAGCGAGCAAAAAATGGTTTAAGAGGGTGGGCGTCGTCTATCAAAACCCCAACTATATGCTGTTTATGCCGACGGTGGAAAAGGAAATCCTGTTCGGGGCAAAGAGCGAAGAATATGCAAGGGAAATGATAAAGCTTTTCGGGCTTGAAAAAATAAAAAACCGTCATCCGCAGTCGCTTTCCGAGGGGCAAAAGCGGAGAGTGTCGATAGCGGCGGTAGCGGCGGCTATTCCCGACGTGCTTCTTTTGGACGAGCCGACGGTGGGGCAGGACTATTCGGGACTACGCTCGCTTGTGGAGATTCTCAACGAACTTCACGACCGCACCCATAATGTTATGATCACGGTAACGCACGATATGCGTTGCGCCGAAGCTCTATGCGACAGAGCGGTTTGGATCGAAAACGGCATTGTCAAAGCCGAGGGCGGCAAAAACTTAGCTCATACATATTTTTTTGAAAGAACTTAAAGGAGGATATAAAAAATGGTCATAAAAGAATACGGGAATCCGCAGGGAAAAGTTCTTCTGCTCCTGCATCCGATGCTTGCGGACGGAAAGACAATGACAACTTTAATCGGAAATTCACTTCAAAAGTACCGCGTCATCTCGCCCGATCTTTCGGGGCATGGAGAAGATAAGGGCGACTTTATTTCGGCAGAAGAGGAGGCAAGGACGCTCCTTGCGTATCTGAAAGAAAAAAACATCTTTCAAATCGAGCTTTTGTTTGGTGCGTCGCTCGGTGCGCGCGTGGGGCTTGAACTGTTTTCCGAAAAATCAATCGAGATCGAACACATCGTATTCGAGGGTGCGCCGTTTTTCAAAAATGCGCCTATCCTCAAAAAAGTCGTTGCATCGGTATTTTTGAAAAAGCAGAAGAAAGTGCGCAAATATCCCGAACGAGCCGTCCGAAAGATGGAAGAAGCTTACGGGATCTTCGGAGAAAGTATGGCGAAATCGCTTGCGGGCATGAGCAAAAAGAGCATCAAAAACGTTGTTGCCGCCTGCTGTTCTTTTGATTTCCCGCCCTATGACGAGAAGTTGCAAAAGAAAGTTTTGCTTGCGTTCGGGAGCAAAGATAACGATTATAAACAGCGGAAGAAAATCGAAAAGAGTTATCCGAAAATGCGTTTTTGGGTGCATGAGGGATACGGACATTGCGAATATCTTGCAAAATTCCCCGAAAAGTATTTTGCCGAGCTGAATTTGCTATGAACAAAATCCGTGCGATAAGGAAATAGGCTGCCGAAACAGAAGCGATTGCTTTGGAAAATATTTATAAAATTTTGATGCGTTTTGGCGAACTTTATGATATAATAAACGACGAGGAGAAAAAGACGTTGGTTTCGTATCTGATAAAAGAGATACAAATTTATCCGACAGGCGAAGGCGATTGCCCTTTGAAATCAATAAAACTGAATTTCCCGATATATCAAAATGGACAAGAAGTAAGGGAAATTATTTTGGATAAACAGACTAATGTCGAAACGCTCGTCGTCCTGCGTAGGAAATAAGGCAAAAAGGAGGGTACCTATGCCGTTTATCGATACAAAAGTGACCGTCTCCGTCTCCGAGACGAAGAAGGAGGCCATCAAGGCAAAGCTCGGAAAGGCCGTCTCCATCCTGCACAAGGGGGAGACCTACCTCATGGTGGGCATTTGCGAGAATTACGACCTGTGGCTGGGCGGGAAGAAGCTCGACCGCGGCGCCTATGTGGAAGTCAGCCTGTTCGGCAAGGCCGCCTCTGCGGACTATTCTCGCATGACGGCGGAGATCTGCCGCATCCTCGAGGAGGAGCTCTCTATCCCGGGGTACGCCGTCTATGTGACCTATCACGGCCTCTCGGATTGGGGCTGGAACGGCAGCAATTTTTAGCGAACTACAAAAAAAACCGCCACCCTGTGGCGGTTTTTTTGATGCAGCTTACGCAAAGATCGCTTTCATGAAGATGGGGTACACGTCATCGCTGATGCTCACGATGCGGTGGAGAAGCTCGAGGCAGATCTCATCGACGTCGTTCTCGCGGAAGCAGGCGTCGGCGGCGAGCTGGATGGTGTTGTCGTCGGTATCGAGATAGAAGCGCACGAAGCGGTATTCGCTGTTCTGGCGGTTGATCTCTTCCATGACGTTCGAGACCTTGGCGGAAGGGACGCGTGCCATATCGAAGACATGAATCGCGACGTCTTCGCAATCCTCGGAGAAGAAGAACATCACGCGGATGCTATCCATGTTGTCGCCCGAATAGGTGACGCTGACGACCTCGGATTTCGTGTTTTCCCGCACGCCCTCATAGGAATAGCGGATATCTTCACGGTCCATGATGGAAGTGAATTTTCTTGTCGATGAATACATTTTGGTTCCTCCTGCTTTTCATTGTTTGGGAATAGTATAAAATAAAAATCCCACCCTGTCAATAGTTCTTTGGAAAATTTTACATACGAACTGCGGATAAGCGGCGCAATACTGCGTTGAACTGCGCTTTCCTCGGTCACGTACGCAAAAGTACGCTCCCTTCGGAAATGCTCGTTCTCCTTGTCTTGCTTGCTTCTCCGCAGTTTAACGGTACCCGTTTTCGCGCATGATGAGCGACCTCATCCCGAACGAAGCGTAGCGGAGTGAGCGGATCTTAAGATACACTCGCTACGCTCGGTATGAGGGTCGGACTGCGTATTTGCCTTGTCGCCGCCCCACCCCCTTGATCCCCCTCCCACGGAGGGGGTAGTACTTGGGATAAACCACGGAGGGGGTATCGGACTTCGGACTTGTTTTCAGCGAGGGGGGGCGGGCTGCGCGGCCGTAAATTTTCCGAAAAATCGCGAGGGGAGCGATTTTTTCGCGGAATTCGGTTTGAAATTTCCCCGCGCGTGTGATATAATTATACGCCAAGGGAGGTTTGCTTATGATAAACTTTACATTCCGCGATCGTTTGCCCGTGATCCCGATGCGGACGCAGGTCATTCTTCCGTCGACGCGGGCCGCCTTCGATATCGGGCGGGGCGTCTCGCTCGTCGCCGCCCAGCAGGCCGAAGCGCGCTATGAGGCATACGTCTTTATCGTACGGCAGACCCTCCCCAAGGAGGACGCCTCCGCGGAGGACCTCTGCAAGGTGGGTACGATCGCCCGTATCCGCCAGAGGACGCGCATGCCCGGGGGGGACCGCGTCCGCGTGATCGTCGAGGGCATCGTGCGTGCCCGCGTCGTCTCGTATGAGACCGAAGAAGGCTGCATCATGGCAAACCTCGAAGAGATGCCCACAATCCACGGCGATCCCGAGACCGAGGAGGCGGGTTTCCGCGTTGCGCGCGAGCTCGTCGGCGGCATTCTCGGGCGGGGCGGCCTCGACTTCAAGGAGATGGAATCCGCACTCGCGGGGATCGCCGATGCCGAGCAATATATCGATATCTGTACCCACTTTTTGCACATTCACGACCCCGTGAAGCAGGAGATCCTCGAAGAGCAGGCGCTCGACGCCCGTCTCACCAAATTCACGGTCCTTTTGAACCGCGAACTCGAGGTCGTCCGCATCGAACAGCAGATCATGCAGGCCGTCCGCAAGAACATCGACCGCTCGCAGCGGGAATACTTCCTCCGCGAACAGCTCAAAGTCATCCATGAAGAGCTGGGTGACGGCGTCGAAGAGGGGGAGAAGATCAAGGAGCGCATCGAACAGGCCGGGCTGCCCGAAGCCATCAAGGAGAAGGCGCTCTCCGAGCTCTCCCGCATGGACCGCATCACCCCGTCTTCTCCCGAATACACGGTCATCCGCAACTATCTCGATTGGATCCTCGATCTTCCCTGGAGCAATGAGACCCAAGATACGGCCTCGCTGCAGGATGTCGAACATGCGCTCGCGGAAGATCACTACGGCCTCGAGACCATCAAAGAGCGGGTGCTCGAGTACCTCGCCGTGCTCAAGCTCACGGGAGAGCTCAAGGCGCCTATCCTCTGCCTTGTCGGCCCCCCGGGGGTCGGAAAAACGAGCATCGCCCGCTCCATCGCCCGTGCCTTGGGGCGCAAATTCGTGCGCATGAGCCTCGGCGGGCTCAAGGACGAGGCGGAGATCCGCGGCCACAGGCGGACGTACGTCGGCGCCATGCCCGGGCGGATCATCTACGAAATGAAAAATGCGGGGTCGGTCAACCCCGTCTTCCTCCTCGATGAGGTGGATAAGATCTCCTCGGATCTGCGGGGGGACCCCGCGAGCGCCCTGCTCGAAGTGCTCGACCCCGAGCAGAACAACGCCTTCCGCGATCGCTACATCGAGGAGCCCTACGACCTCTCCAAAGTCATGTTCATCGCCACGGCAAATACCCTCGATACCATCCCCATGCCCCTGCTCGACCGCATGGAGGTCATCGAGCTTTCGGGCTACACCCCCGAAGAAAAACTCGAGATCGCCAAGCGCTTCCTCATCCCCAAGCAGAGCAAGCTCAACGGCCTCAAGGCGGGGCAGCTGCGCGTCTCCGACGACGCCGTGATGACGATGATCGAGGGCTTCACGATGGAATCGGGGGTCCGCAGCCTCGAACGGACGATCGGCGCCGTCTGCCGTAAGGCGGCCGTATGCATCGCGAAGGGGGAGAAGAAGGGCGTCCGCGTCACCGCAAAAAACCTCGAAACTTACATAGGTGCCCGCCGTTATCTCAAAGACGACGGCATGCGCGAGAGGGATGAAGTCGGTGCCGCGACGGGGCTTGCGTGGACGGCCGTCGGCGGCGCTACGCTCACGATCGAGGTCTCCGCGATGCAGGGCAAGGGCGAGGTCATCCTCACGGGAAAGCTGGGGGATGTGATGAAAGAATCGGCACAGGCCGCCATCTCCTACATCCGTGCCCACGCCGAAAAATACGGCATCGACCGTGCGGATTTCGCAAACAAGGATATCCACATCCACGTCCCCGCGGGGGCGACGCCCAAGGACGGGCCTTCTGCGGGCATCACGATGGCGACGGCCATCCTCTCCGCCTTTACGGGGCTGCCCGTGCGGCGGGACATCGCGATGACGGGGGAGATCACCCTCCGCGGCAAGGTGCTGCCCATCGGCGGGCTCAAGGAGAAGGCGCTCGCCGCTTCCCGCATCGGCATCCGCGAGATCGTCATCCCCGAGGAAAACCGCAAGGACATCGAGGAGATCCCCGAAAACATCCGCAAGGATCTCGAATTTATCTGTGTGAGCGGCGTAGACGAGGTGTTCGCCCGTGCCGTGAGGGGGTTGCATGCGCATCGATAACGCAAAATTCGTGACTTCGGCCGCCTCGGAGAAGCAGTTCCTCACCCCGCAAAAGCCCATGATCGTGGTGTGCGGGAAGTCCAACTCGGGCAAGTCTACGCTCATCAACTTGCTCGCGGGGCAGAAGCGCCTCGCCAAGACGAGCGCGGACCCCGGGCGGACCCGCCTTGTGAACTATTTCGACTTCGGCGCCTTCCTCCTTGCCGATCTTCCGGGCTACGGCTACGCGGCCGTCTCGAAGGCCGAAAAAGAGAGATGGGGTAAGATTTTGGATGCTTTCTTCGCAAAAAAGGAGTGCATCTCTCACGTGTTTCTGCTCTCCGATCTCCGCCGCGATCCCTCGCCCGACGACCTTGCGATGGTCAATTATCTGAACTATCACATCATCCCGTTCACCGTCGTTGCGACCAAGGCGGACAAGCTCTCGAAAAGCGCCGCCAAGGTGCGCGTACGGGCGGTTGCGAACGGCTTCGGATTGGGGGAAGACAACGTGATCGCACTCTCCGCCGTGACGGGGGAAGGGAAGGACGCGCTGCTCTCCGCGATCGGGGAGATCGTGGCCCGCGCATAAGAAAAAGTGCGTTCGGGGCGCTTCGGCGCCCCTTTTTTATGCAAATTTTGTAATAATTTATGCAAATATAAGCTCAGGTTATGGGTAATATACAAAAATCTAATACCTGAAATTTTTGGGCTGCATGCGGAGAAAATCGCGGGATACGGCCGATTTTCCCCCAAAAATATAATATATTTGCCGAAAAATGATTGCAAATGTTCGGTTTTTGTGAAAGAGTGACAAAATCCACCGAAACGAATTCGAAAATAAATTCGATTGACACCGCGCGCATTTGCATGGTATAATTTTCACACCATAAAATAGAAAATAGATGGTAGAGCGCGTGCATGCACGCGAAAGGCGCATCTTTCCCCCGAAGGCTTAAGGGGATCTCGAAACATCACACGGAAAAATCACACGAAAAGGCGGAACCATGAAGAAGATCCGGAACAAGACAAGAAACATTGCCCTCGGCGTTGCGGGTACCCTGATGGCGGGTGCTCTCATTGCCTCGCAGCTGCTTCCCGCATTTCCCGCGGCGGAGCATTCGGCGAACACGCCTGCCGCAAGCGAACAGACGGCGCTCGTCTCCGAGTACACGGGGGAGCTCGCCAATGCGGACGCCCGCGACATTCTCGATCCCGGCGTCTCTTCGCCCCTTGCAAAGAGCGTAGACGCGGGGCAGGAGATCTCCGTCATCGTCCAGACGACGGACGACGGCCTCCTCGGCAAGTTCAATGCGCAGAGCGCGATCTCCCGCTATGCCGATATCACGGCCTACCGTGCCTCTTCGGAGGGTGCGGCGCTGCTTTCCGCGATGCAGAAGGCCAACGGCGCCGCCAAGGCCAAGCTCGAGAGATCGGGCGTGAAGTTCAGCTACGGCACGACGTATGAGACCTTCTTCGGCGGCTTCGAAGTCGTCCTCAAAGCGGGGGACTACGAGAAGCTCGCGGCCTCCCTCGAGGATACCGGCTATTCGCTCAGCGTGAGCGAAGTCTATGCCGAGGCCGAGTCCCGACTCGTCACCAACGACGTCAACGTCTATGATACGGGTATCTTCAACAGTGCGGGTTCGGGCTTCGACGGCTCGGGCACGGTCATCGCCGTCCTCGATACGGGCCTCGATTACACGCACTCCGCCTTCGACGCCGATCGCTTCACGGGCACGCAGGTCCTCACCCTCGAAAATCTCGCAACGAAAGTTCCCACCCTCCGCGCCGCGACGATGACGCGCGGCCTCTCGGCGGCGAACGTCTATTATAGCCCCAAGGTGCCCTACACCTACGACTACGCAGACGGTGACTACGACGTCTATCCCCTCGAGAGCGAGCACGGCACCCACGTCTCGGGCGTCATCGTCGGCAAGGACGCCGACGACAACAAAGAGGGCATCACGGGCGTTGCGCCCAACGCGCAGCTCGCCTCGATGAAGGTGTTCTCGGATACCCAGCAGGGTGCGCGCTGGTCTTGGCTCGTCGCCGCCCTCGAAGATTGCGTCTACCTCGGCGTCGACGTCATCAACATGTCCCTCGGCACGGCCGCGGGCTTTACGACCGAGTCCGATGAGCGGCAGGCGTACGTCTATGATATGATCGAGGAGGCGGGCATCAGCCTCGTCTGCGCGGCCTCCAACGACTACAACTCCACCTACGGTTCGGAGAAGAACGGCAACCTCGGGCTCACAACCAACCCCGACTCGGCGGTCGTCGGCTCTCCCTCGACCTATACGGCGGCACTCTCCGTCGCCTCCATCAGCGGCGTGAAGACGCCCTACCTCACCTACAACGGGCAGCTCATGTACTTCACCGAATCGGCGGATGCTTCGAGCGAACCCCGTCACTTTGTCGACGATCTCTTCTCCTACGATCCCTTCAAGGAAGTCTACGGCAATGTGGACACCGTGGATATCGAATACGTCACGGTCGGCGGCGTCGGCCGTACGGCGGACTATTCGACGATCAAGGATGAGATCAAGGGCAAGATCGCGCTCGTGCGCCGCGGCTCCAACTCCTTCGAAGAGAAGGCGCGTGTCGCCGCCAATGCGGGGGCGGTCGGCGTCATCATCTACAACAACGTCTCGGGCGATATCACGATGACGGTCGGTTCCGTCAAGATCCCCGTCTGCTCCATCTCGCAGGATAACGGCGAGATCCTCTCCGCGGTGCCGCGCGGCACGCTGCACATCAGCCGCGATCAGGTGGCGGGTCCCTTCATGTCGAACTTCTCCTCGTGGGGGCCTACGCCCGACCTTCGCATCAAGCCCGAGATCACCGCACACGGCGGCGAGATCTATTCGGCCGTCCCCGGGCAGTCCTACGACCGTCTCTCGGGTACCTCGATGGCTTCGCCCAACCAGGCGGGCGTCACGGCGCTCATCCGCCAATACGTCAAGCAGAAGTTCCCGACCGCAGAACCCTCCGAGGTCACCGCGTACGTCAACCAGATCATGATGTCCACGACGGATATCGCGAAGAACGTCAACGGCCTTCCGTATTCCGTCCGCAAGCAGGGCGCGGGGCTCGCCAACCTCACCAAGGCGACGACCTCTCCCGCCTTCATCACGACGTATGCGCGCAACGATGCAGACCTCTATAACCAACGCTTCACCGATGAGGTCATCGATAAGGCAAAGATCGAAGTGGGCGACGATCCCAAGAAGACGGGCATCTATGAGATGAAGTTCAACATCGTCAATGCCTTCGGCAATTCTTCGGTCGCCTACGACGTCGATGCCATCGTCATGACGGAGGGCATCAGCGAGACCAAGACCCATCAGGGCGATATGACGGTCACCGAGGAGGGCTACCTTCTCGAGGGCGCCAAAGTCGAGATCAACGGGATCGAGGGCAAGGGCTGCACGCTCAGCGGGAGCGTCGTCACCGTCGAGCCCGGCGCAAGGGCCACGGTCACGCTCACCGTCACCCTCGGCGACAGCGACAGGAAGTACCTCGACCAAGTTTCGGGCAGAATGGATGCAAACGGCAACGATCTGCACGTCTTCGAAAACGGCATGTACGTGGAGGGCTACATCACCCTCACGCCCAAGAGCGGCACGGCGATCTCGCTCAGCGTTCCCTACCTCGCCTTCTACGGCGATTGGACGCAGGCGCCCATCTTCGACCTCGACTATTTCGAGACCGATAAAGACGCCCATAACGACGCCATCGAGACCCTCGATAAGACCCTTCCCGATGCCTATGCGACTCGTCCCATCGGCGGGCTCTACCAGGATTACATCACCTACCTCGGCTCCTACTACTTCATCCAGGATCCCACGGCGCAGCAGATCTCGGCCGAGCGCGAACACATCGCACTCACCAACCAAGAGGGCGATACGGGGGGCGTGAATTCCATCCGTGAACTCTACCTCGGCATGCTCCGCGGCGCACGGGAACTCGAGATGACCGTCACCGATGCGACGACGGGGGAGGTGATCTGGCGCAAGACCGAAGCCCATCAGCGGAAGTCCTACAGCAGCGGTTCGCAGATCTATCCTTCCTCGGTGGATGTGGACTTCAGCGTCGCCGACTACGACCTCAAGAACAACACGCAGTATATCTTCCGCGTCGTGGCGACGGTGGACTACGGCGACGGCGGCCTCGAGACGAACAAGCGCAACGTCTTCGAATTCCCGTTCACGACCGACTTCCGCGCACCCGTCGTCACCGACGTCAGATACACCGTGGAATACGACCGTACCGAAGAAAAGAACAGGCTGTATGCCAACGTCTCGATCTGGGATAACCACTACACGATGGCATACCGCGCGGGGCAGGTCTACCGCGAAGGCAACAGCGCCTACCTCGATTTCTTCTCCTCGCTGCCTGTGCCCGTCTTCTCCGAGCGCAACGCGACTTCGGAGGTCACCATCGAGCTCACCGATTACATCGGGCGGCTCGCCAATTCCTACAATAAGAATACGTTCGTCATGACGGTCTACGACTACGCGATGAACGAGAGCACCTTCGAGCTTCGGGTCCCCGACGACGTCCGCTATCTCTACTTTGCGGAGATGCAGGATGAAAACGGCGATCCCATCGGCGAAGACGAATACGGCGTCGTGCTCAACCCCAACGAGAAATACAATCTCGCTCCCATGACCTATCCCACCGACAGCTGGACGGATACCCTCGTCTATACCTCTTCCAACGAAGACGTCGTGCGGGTCGTCAACCGCCAGCTCCTCGCCCTCAGCTCGGGCACCGCACGCATCACGGCGCGCAGTGCGGAGGATGAGAGCGTGTATGCCGAACTCACCGTGAAGGTGCGTTCGGAAGAGGACGAAGGGTACTTCGCTTACGATGCGCCCGACGTCGATATCTTCTACCTCAGCGGATATACGACGGACAACGCCTTCTACTTCATGGGAAGCTCCGACCGCGACATCAGCGTGACGGGTGCCCGTACGACGTGGACGCCCACCCGCCAGAGCTATGCGCTCTCGATGTTCCCCTCCGAACAGGTCACGATTAACTATGAGCTTGAGGCGTATTTCCCCGAGCGTACCGTAGTCGTGTTCTCGAGCAACAACCCGAACATCGCGAGCGTCTCCGAAGACGGCCAAATCACCGCGCTTGCGGAGGGCATCGGTTCGGTTTCCGTGCGCGTCATGATCAACAACGACGACGGCACCCAGACGAGTACCTTCTATTCCAAGACCATCTCGATCACCGTAAAGAATCCCTATGAGCGCAACGGCCCTTACCTCATGGGCTACCGCGGCATGGGCGGCAAGGTGGAGATCCCGCAGGAGCTCGGGCTCACGCAGATCTACCAATACGCCTTCTCGCACTACGATTACATCCCCAAGGACCTCTCCGCGGGCGACGTCATCACCGAGGAGGATCCGCTCTCCACGAAGATCTGGTACCTCGGCGAAAACCAAGGGATCACCGAAGTCGTCCTGCCTGAGGGCATCGAGCTCATCGGCGCCTACGCCTTCGCGGGGATGAAGAACCTCCAGAAGGTCGTCATTCCTTCGACCTGCGTGAAGATCGCGGCGGGCGCCTTCTACGGCTGCACCTCGCTCACCGAGATCGAAGGTTTGGAGCACGTGAAGTTCATCAACCAGGATGCCTTCAACGGCCCCGCCGTCACCGATGAAGAGGGCAACTACACGGGCGCTTACGACAGCGTACCCCTCAACACGGTCGATCTTTCGGGCGTCATCGCCATCGGCGACAGGGCGTTCATGCGCACCAAGCTCGTTGCGCTCGACCTGCCCGAGAGCGCGCAATCGCTCGGCGCCTCCGTCTTCGAGGAGACCTACCTCGTCAGCGTGAACATCCGCGCGCAAAAGATAAAATTGGGCACGCGCGCGTTCGCGAACTGCGCTTCCCTTCGCTCCATCGACGTGAATGCCTCGGTCATTCCCGAGAGCGTGTTCGTCGGCTGCACCGAACTCAAGTCGGTCGGCCTCGGGGCGGACGTCGTCTCCATCGGCGCGAACGCCTTTGCGGGCACCGCGGTCGCGAAGTTCAACGTCGCTCCCGGCAACGCCGTCTACAAGACCAAGAACAGCGACGGCGCCTTCCTCTATGATACGACGGGCAAGGTGCTCCTGCTTGCCGCTCCGCAGGCGGTGGGGGAGACCTTCACGGACAACGAGATCACCAAGATCGGCGACGGCGCCTTTGCGGGCAACACGACGATCGCCCGCGTGACGGCGGCAAACCTCACCGAGGTGGGCGAATACGCCTTTGCGGGCTGCAGCAGGCTTTTGAATGCAGACCTTGGCAAAGTCACGACGATCGGCGATTACGCCTTCGCGGGCACTTCGCTCCGTGCGGCGAACCTCGATTCCGCAGAGAGCATCGGGAGCTATGCCTTCTACGCGACCAACCTCGCTTCGGTCAAGCTCAAGGATGGCGTACAGGTCGGGGATTATGCCTTTGCCTACTGCGGCGCCCTCGCAAGTGTTGAGATCGGCGACAATGCCGAGATCGGCGCCTACGCCTTTGCCTTCCCCGTGCAGACGGGGGCGACCCTTCTCGGCAGATACGATACCTCCCGCTACTACGCGAGCCTCGATTGGTACTTCTCGGGCAGCATGCTCGGGGCCCTGCACATCGGCGCGAACGCCGTGCTCGGCGACTACGCCTTCAGCAATGCGATGTCGCTCACCGAGGTCACGCTCGGGGCGGGCGCAAGATTGGGCGCAGGTGCCTTCTACCATGCGATCTCGCTCGAGAATATCGATCTTAGCGAAGTCAAAGAGATCGGTGCGGCCGCATTCGGCGGATCCATCCACACCGTCTACGTCGTACAGGTCTCGAACAGTACGATCACTTCCGTCTCGGGGACGGCGGGCTACACCTCCGAGGGCGTCGTCATCACGTCGGCAGACCTTTCGTCCGTCGAACAAGGCAAGCTCGGAGCGGGCGCCTTCGCAAACTGCAGCGCGCTCGAGAGCGTCGAGCTCGGCAGCCTCACCGAGATCCCCGCGCAGACCTTCATGAATGCGCTCTCCCTTGCCTCCATCGACCTTTCGGGCATCCAAAGCATCGGAGACGGGGCCTTCCTCGGCACCGCGCTCTCGGCGGCAGACCTCTCCAAGGCCACCGCGATCGGTGACAGCGCGTTTGCGCTCGCCGAACTCACCGAAGTCACCCTCAACGCAGAGGGGACGACGGTCGGAAGCGGCGCCTTCGAAGCCAACGACGCCTTGACTTCCGTCAAGAATCTTTCCGCAGTCACCTATTTCGGCGATTACGCCTTCTCGGGCACCGCGCTCGGCGGCGTACTCGACCTTCAGGGGGCGACGCACATCGGCGACTTCGCCTTCATGGAGACGCCCATCGAGAACGTGATGCTCTCTTCGGCGCTCACCGAGATCGGCGAGAACCCCTTTGCGGGCTGCGATATCCCGCGCTTCACGATGCGTACGCCCGAGATGTTCCACGGCGTTGCCGTCGGCGAGAAGATCGTCGATACCTACCGCCTCAACGACGCGCTGCAGGTCATCGAAGGGGCGCTCTTCCGCACCGTACCCACGGGGCTCGAGCTCATCTGCTATCCCGCGGGGAGCACGGAGAAGAGCTACACCGTGCCCGAGGGGACCGTACGTATCTCCGCCTTTGCCTTTGCGCTCAGCGAAATAGAGCGGGTGGAGCTTCCCGTCTCCCTCGATGCGATCGGCGATCGGGCCTTCTACGGCTGCACGGCGCTCAAGACGGTTGTCTTCAAGAGTCTGCAGGCTCCCATCCTCGAAGAGCAATACGATGAGGATTGGGCGAGCTGGATGTACCTCGATACCGTCTTCCGCGGCGCGGACGGCAAGCTCTACACGAGCAGTCCCGTCTCGGGCGTCATCAGCGGCTTCGAGGAGATGACGGGCGGCGAGAGCGTGAGCGGCCTCGGGATCTTCAAGTTCTTCGTCTGGAACATGAGCGATAACGTCACGGCCATCTTCTTCGGCGCCAACTTCGTCGACCACGTCGGCGTCGCGCCCGGGGATATCACGATGGTCCGTCCCGTCAACGGTACGGGGTACGATAACATCGTCATGAACAGCTACTTCGGCACGACGATCGACGGCGCGACGGCCCCCGCGGACGAGACGCTCGCGGCGATCCGTGCGATCGACGCCCTGCCCGAACTCGGCGACATCACGCTTGCCGATGCGGCCAAGATCCGTGAGGCACGCAGGCTGTATAGCGCCATCGTCACCGTCGAACAGCAGTCCCTCGTCACGAACTATCAGAAGCTCACTTCGGCAGAGGCCATCCTCGCGATGCTCGAGCAAGGCGAACAGCCCGAGCAGCCGCCCGAAACGCCGCCCAAGGCTTCGGCGGATCCCACCGTCGTCACGCTCGGCGTGTTTACGGGGCTCTTCGGCCTCATCGCGATCGGAACGGGCATTGCGCTCGCCGTGGTGCTCGTGCGCAAGAAGAAGCAGAGCTGAGGACTTCGGAGGAAACGATGAGAAAGAGATACAAGATCGTCTTGGCGCTCTGCGGCGCCCTCCTCGGAGCGGCCGTGCTCGGCGCCTGTACGCTCAACGATAATCCCTATAAAGATATAAAGGGCAAGGGCTTCGACGTATTCGTCAGCTTCGATCCGAACGGCGGGCTCATCGCGAGTGCCGACGGCAGCGCCTTGGTCGATACCTATCGCTCCCAAGATCTGCAAAGCGGGGTGAAGCTGCTCGCCCCCGGCGATCCCGCACGGGGCAGAGGGGCCTCGAACTCCATCGTCAGCCGCGAGGGGTACACGCTCTACGGTTGGTACCGCACCGCCGCACAGGCCCGTGTGGACGAGCTCGGCAACAAGCTCGATGAAAACGGCGGCCTCTGCATCAAGACGGGCAACCCGCAGGGCTACTCCTACAGCGGCAAGTGGGATTTCTCGGCCGACCGCCTCACCATGGACGACGTCACCCCCGAAGTCCATGCGGGGATCTCGGGCTACGGCATCACGCTGCATGCGGCTTGGATCCCCAACTACAGCTACGAATTCTTCGCCGAAAACGAGGCGGGGGAGTGGGAGAGCTACGGCACGGCCGTAAAACCCGAGAACGCCGCGAGCATCGCCGTTCCCGCATGGAATTTGGAGACGGGCCAGCTCGTCTACGGCTCCGTGCCCCGCATCACGGGAAAGACGCTCGAGCATATCTATGCCTCCCCCGATAAGACGGAGGAGTACCTTGAGACCATTCCGCACGGCGGCACCGTCGACGATGCGACGGCCACGGCCACGAACACGGTCGTCCCCTGCTACACGACATGGCGGGAGGGAAATTGGTTCAAGATCTCCACGGCCGCCCAGCTCAACGCCAATCTTCAGGCAGACGGCTGCTATGAGATCTTGCAGGATCTCGACTTCACGGCAAACCCCACGCTCTTCTGGAACGGCGGCAAGCTCGAATTCCGCGGGACCATCCTCGGCGGCGGACACGAGATCAAGGGCATCTCGACCATTCAGGCGGGGGACTTCATCGCGGGCGGCGTCTTCGGCAGGATCACGGCGGAAGCCAAGATCGAAAACGTGAAGTTTGAAGACGTCACGCTCACGATCACCAATGCGACCCGTCTCGTGGGCGGCCTCTACGGCCTGCTCGCGGGCGACGTCTCCTCGAGCGCCGCGATCACGGGAGTCACGCTCACGGGCACGATCTTCGCGGGCGATCTCATCGATGAGCGCAACTTCACCAACTTCACGATCGGGCTCGTCGGCGGCAACCTCGTCACGGCAGGGATCGCCACGGGCGGCATCCGCGTCCGCTCGCTCGTCGTAGAAGTCTACGACAGCGCTTCGGGTGGCTTCGTGAATACCTACCCCGTGCTCCTCGAGGCCGAGGAAGACGGCTCGGTCCGCGTCACCAAGAACCCCGATCCCCTGGCAGATCCCAATCCCGAGACCGACGATATCCAAGGAAATCATTCGTAAATAAACGGAGGAAAGATAGATGAAAGCAAAGAAAGCGACCAAATTTGCGGCGATCGCACTCAGTGCGGTCTTCGGCTGCGGCGCGCTCGGCGCGTTTGCAGGCTGCACGAACGGCTCGAAGTACCTCGTCATCATGACGCAGGAACTCAACGGGCTCTTCAACCCCTTCTTCTCGACGTCGGGCACCGATATGGACGTCGTCGGGCAGACCCAGCTCTCGATGTTCTCGACGGACGAGGAAGGCAAGATCGCCTACGGCGACGACGAGGCCGTCATCGTCAAAGACTACGAGATGAAGACGGAAAACGGCGAGAGCGTCTACTACTTCGTCCTCAAGAACGGCATCGAGTTCTCGGACGGGACGCCGCTCACGATGGAAGATGTCTTGTTCAACATGTACGTCTACCTCGACCCCGCCTACACGGGCTCGACCACGATGTATTCGACCAAGATCGTCGGCCTGCAGACCTACCGCACCCAGCAGAACATCTCGGGCGGCGGCACCCAGCAGGACGATGCCCTCACGAAGACGGCCGCGGGCAGGGCGCAGAACCGCCTGAACGAACTCATCAACCTCTTCATGGCGCATCCGACTTCGGTGGGCGCCACGACCTACGAGGCCGATCCCGATACCATGCGGGCCGCGATCGCGGAGTCCTATCCCACGATCGGCTATAAAGAGGCCATCTGGCCCAACGGCACGCCTACCGCGGGCGATGCCGACGCGATGGCGCGCGAGCAGCTCGCTGCCGACTACGAGCGCGTGCTCGAACTCTTCCGCGAAGAGCTTGAGAACGACTTCAACGCCGCCAAAGACGCCTATCAGGATGAGCCTTATTCGACGAACACGGCGGGCCTTGTCTTCGACGAAGTGACTTCCTTCATGTTTATGGAAGGCTATATCGACGTCGAGTACTACAAGGATCCCGTCACCAACAAAGAGGATAAGAACAAGATCATCAAGGCGACCAAGAACTACAACAACATCTCGAACCGCACTTCTGCGATCAACTATGTCTATGAAGACAAGATCTCCTCTGCGCTCCACCAGATCCTGAGCTATTATCAGACGGGTACCACTCTCCGCGCGGAATTCGACGGACAGGCGCGTGACGCCATCCTGCACGAGCGCGTCGGGAGCGCGGGGCTTGCCTATCCCAACATTCAGGGTATCCGCTCGCTCTCGCCCGACCATATGCCTACGGTCAACGGTCAGCCCGAAGAGACGATCACCTCTGTCGATGTCAACGGGCACACCTACGAAGTCGCGCAGTCGCACGATGAAGAGGGGAGGCCTACGAGCGGCTACGACGTGCTCCGCGTCCGCGTGACGGGCACCGACCCCAAGGCGATCTGGAACTTCGGCTTCACCGTGGCGCCCTATCACTATTATTCGGATCCCTCCAAATACGAAGTGGATATCGCGAAAAATAAGTTCGGCGTGGATTGGGGCTCCTTCAGCTTCATGCAGAAGGTCATCCAGGGCGATACCCCGAGCGGCGTGAGCAAGAACAAAGTGCCCCTCGGCGCAGGCCCCTACATGGCGACCGATGTGAAGAAGAGCGATTCGCCCGCGGCGAACGGCTTCTTCACCAACAATACCGTCTACTACAAGGCCAACCATCACTTCTTCGAGAACGTAGAGGGCGCAAACACGGAACTTCTCCATGCCCCGCTCATCGAAGATATGTGCTATCTCGTCGTCTCCTCGACGAACGCCATCAACCAGCTCAAGAGCGGCGGCGTCCACTTCGTCGAACCCAACTACACGAGAGCCAACGCCGAGATCCTCGACGGCATGGAAAGCAGCGGCTTCAAGCAGGTCAGCTCTTGGCAGCTCGGCTACGGCTACATCGGCATCAACGCAGGTCTCGTGCCCAACATCAACATCCGTAAGGCGATCATGTCCGCGATGAACACCAACCTCTCCGTCGAGTATTATCTCCAAGGTCAGGCGCTCGCCATCGCATGGCCCATGTCCCTCGTGAGCTGGGCATATCCGAGAGAGCAGGGCGTGACCGTCGATCCCAACAACCCTTCGAGCGGCATCGTGAAGAACAACGGCCATCCTTACACGCAGTGGACGGACTACGGCTCGGAAGAAGCGCAAAACAAGCAAGAAGACGAAGAGGCCATCGCGGAGATCGAGAGCTGGCAGCAGCTTTCGGGCATTCCCGATAACGACCCGAGGCTCACGATCACCTTCACGATCGCAGGCTCCAACCTCACCGAGCACCCCTGCTACAACGTGTTCAAGCACGCGGCGGATCTTCTGAACCAGTGCGGCTTCAACATCCAGGTCAACCCCGATATCAACGCGCTCACCAAGCTCACGACGGGTTCGCTCTACGTCTGGGCGGCGGCATGGGGCTCCACGATCGACCCCGATATGTATCAGGTCTATCATAAGAACTCCACCGCGAGCTCGGTCAAGGCATGGGGCTATCCCCAGATCCTCGGCGCTCCCTCGAGCTATCCTCAGGAGACCTCGATTCTCAACACGCTCTCGGGGCTCATCGACGACGGCCGCGAGACGACCGTGGAAGCAGACCGTGCGCAGATCTATAAGAACGCGATGTCGCAGGTCCTCGATCTCGCCGTCGAGCTTCCCACCTACCAGAGGAAGACGCTCTACGCGCTCAATGCGAACGTCATCGATATCAACACGCTCTCGATCGAAGTGAAGGGAGGGCAGCTCGTGGGCAACTCCTACGTCTCCCCGCTCTCCAAGATCTGGATGGTCGATTTCGTAAAGTGATCTCTTGAACTTCAAGCCCCTCCGCCGTAAATGCGCGGCGGAGGGCGAATCCACCACAGGAGCAGCAACATGCTGAAATACATCCTCAAACGGCTCGGGCTCGCCATCCTCATCTTGCTCGGCGTCTCCCTGCTCATCTACATCCTGGTCCGTCTCATGCCGGTCTCCTTCATCGAACAGAAGATCTCGGAGATCACGGCCTCGGGGCAGGAAGTGGCGCAGGAGACGATCGACGCGATGAAGAAGATGTACGGGCTCGAAGACGACAGCTTCCTCGGGATCCTCAAGGGATACGTGAACTGGTTGGGCGCGCTCTGCCGCTTCGATCTCGGCACGAGCTTCCTCTACGGGAACTCGGTGCTCGATGAGATCGTCGACCACATGGGCGTTTCCTTCGTCATCGCCTTCATCGCGATCATCCTCGAATATCTCATCGCGATCCCGCTCGGCGTCACCGCGGCGACCCACCAATATTCGGTGCGCGACTACGTGGTCACCGTGCTCGTCATGATCGGTATCTCCCTTCCCTCGTTCTTCTTCGGAAGGGTGCTGCAGAATCTCTTCGCCATGCAGCTCGGCTGGTTCCCGCCTTCTGCGCTGCAGGATGCTTCGAAGGGGTACACGGGCATCATGGCCCTTCTCGACCAGTTCTGGCACATCATTTTGCCGCTCACCGTCATGGTGCTTCTCAGCATCGGCGGGACGATGCGCTATATGCGCACGAACATGCTCGAGGTGCTCAACTCCGATTACATCCGCACGGCACGGGCAAAGGGGCTTCCCGAATCCAAAGTTATCTATAAGCACGCCTTCCGCAATACGATGATTCCCATCGTCACCATGCTCGCGGGCGTGCTCCCGACGCTGTTCTCGGGCGCCATGATCACCGAGCAGGTCTTCGACCTCCCCGGCATCGGGAATATCGCCCTACGCGCCATGCAGGCGGCGGATATCCCCTTCATCATGGGGTATAATATGTTCCTTGCGTTCCTGTCCGTCATCGGTGTCTTGCTCACCGACCTCATGTATGCGGTCGTCGATCCGCGCGTGAAGCTGTTCTGAGGAGGCCCGAGATGGACGAAAACGAAATGATGAAAAACGAAACGGCTGTATCCCCCGAGGCGGCAGAGGCCGAAGCCCGTGCGCGCGACGAGCGCAACATGCTCGGCGAGGAACACGCCTTGGAAGAGCCTCAAGAGGAGGCGATGCTCGATGAGAGCGATGCGCTCGATAAGAACGTCCGCCTGCTCTCGCCCTTCCGCATGGTCATGCGGCGCTTCTTCCGCTCCAAACTTTCGGTGATCGGTCTCGTGATGATCGTCGCCCTCATGCTCTTCTCTTGGTTCGGGCCCATCGTCTACCGCGCATGGGGGGAGATCGAGGAAGACGCGAGCGGGCGCATCGAGTATTACGCGCTCGAGATGACGGTCTACGATGATGCGACGGGGGAATCCTACACGATCTATCAGGTCACCGAGACCGAACGCACCCTCAACGCCTATGCGCCGCCCGGGCTCAAGCATATTCTCGGCACGGATAAAGCGGGCATGGACGTCTTCACCCGCCTCATGTACGGCGGGCGGATCTCGCTCTCCATCAGCTTCATCGCGGTGTTCGCCGTCACCTTCCTCGGGATCATCTTCGGCGGCATCGCGGGCTACTTCGGCGGGGTGACGGATGAGATCATCATGCGTATCTGCGATATCTTCATGTGCCTTCCCAGCCTGCCCATCATGCTCATCATCGGTACGCTGTTCGATTCATGGCACATCGAATCGCAATACCGAATATATCTTCTGATGCTCTTCCTCACACTCATCTCGTGGCCGGGGACGGCCCGTCTCGTACGCGGCCAGATCCTATCCCTGCGCGAGCAGGAGTATATGGTGGCCGCCGAAGCCATGGGCTTTTCCACCTCGCGGAAGATCTTCAAGCACCTCATTCCCAACGTACTGCCCCAGCTCATCGTCTCGATGACGCTCTCTCTCGGCAGTATGATCCTGCAGGAGGCGACGCTCTCCTACCTCGGCCTCGGCGTCAAGGCGCCGTATGCCGCATGGGGCACGATGATCAACATCGTCACCGAGGACGAGAACATCTTGCGCAACTACTTCAACATCTGGGGACCTCCCGGGATCTGTATCGTCATCGCCGTGCTCGGATTCAACTTCGTCGGCGACGGTCTTCGGGATGCGCTCGACCCGAAGGCAAGGAGGTAAGGTATGGCAGAGAAAAAGAAGAGCCGCCACTATCTCTCGGGCAAAGAGGTCCGCGCGATCGTCCGCGAGAACAACAAGATCGTCCGTGCGCTCGAGAAGAAGAAGCGCAGAAAGGCTCCCGAGAGCGAGTTTTTGGCGACGCTCAAAGACGAGAAGAACATCCTCGAAGTCGAGGACCTGCACACCTACTTCTTCACCGAACAGGGCATCGTGAAGGCCGTCAACGGTGTCTCCTTCGATATCCCGCAAGGGGCGACGGTGGGCGTCGTCGGCGAATCGGGCTGCGGAAAGTCGGTCACGAGCATGTCGATCATGCAGCTGCTGCAGGGCCCTTACGGGCAGATCTATTCGGGCAGCATCCGCTTCAAGTCCTACGATTTCAAGCGCGATGAGGCGGGCAAGCCCATCCCCGTGTGGGACGACGACGAAGCGGGCAACCCGCAGTACGACGAGATCAAGGATAAGAAGGGGAACGTAAAGCACAACAAAGACGGCACGCCCATGACCGAGCGCCGCCAGAAGCGCGATGCTTACGGCACCCGCATCTTCGAGATGGAAGAGAAGGTGTTCGATATCGCCCAAATGCCCATCAAGGAGATGTACCGTCTCCGCGGCAGGCAGATCGCGATGATCTTCCAGGAGCCCATGACGAGCCTCAACCCCGTGTTTACGATCGGCAACCAACTCGACGAAGTCACCCTCCTGCACTTCCCCGGCGCCACCAAGGAAGACGCCAAGCGCCGCTCCATCGAGATGCTCGACCTCGTCGGCATCGCCATGCCCGAGCGCGTCTATAAATCTTATCCCCATGAACTTTCGGGCGGCATGCGGCAGCGCGTCATGATCTCCATGGCGCTTGCGGGCGACCCCCGCCTCATCATCGCCGATGAGCCCACGACGGCGCTCGACGTCACCATTCAGGCACAGATCCTCGACCTTCTGCGCGACCTCAAGGACCGCATCCACGGCTCCATTCTGCTCATCACGCACGACCTCGGGATCATCGCCGAGATGGCGGATTACGTCGTCGTCATGTACGCGGGGCGGATCATCGAACGGGGGACGGTCTCGGAGATCTTCCACCACCCGATGCATCCCTACACGATCGGATTGCAGAAGTCCAAGCCCACGATGGATTCGGACAGCGATACGCTGTTCAACATCCCCGGCAACGTGCCCAATCCCATCGATATGCCCGATTATTGCTACTTCCGCGAACGCTGCGGCGGTTGCATCAAGAAATGTTTCGGCGATTATCCCGAGATGGTGCAAGTCAGCCCGACGCACTTTGTCGCCTGCCATCTCTACGATAAGGAGAAGAGCGAATGAAGAAGCCCTTTGATTATGCGTTGATCCGCACGCTATATACGGCCGCCGCCGTGCTGCTTGCGCTCTTCTGCGTCGTAAGCGCCATTTGTATCTTCTGCCTCGTTCCCGTCATCTGGTGGTTGGGGCTCATCCTGCTCGCTGCGGGCGGTGCGGGGATCGGAAGTCTCTTCCCCTTCCGCAAATACATGCAAAAGCGCATCGACGAGCAGCCCGAATGGATCGAGCCGCCCGTCTCCGAAGAGGAACTCGAGAAGCTGCGCAAGAAGAACGAACAGCGCCGCGCGAAGCTCGCCGAGATCACGCCCGAAGAGCAGGCCCTCCTCGACAAGAACGCGGAGGCCCTCGCAAACGGCGATTTCGAGGCCTTCGACGACGAAGTCGAAGCCCGCAAAGAGCAGCGGGAGCGCGAGCTCCGTGCCCTCGACGACGAATTCGTGCCCGCAGACGGGGAGAGCCTCCTCGAAGTGCGGCACCTCAAGATGTATTTCCCGCTCAAGAAGACGATCGGCGGCAAAGTCACCCTCGCCCTCCGTGCGGTGGACGACGTCTCCTTCACCCTCAAGGCAGGGGAGACGCTCGGTATCGTCGGCGAATCGGGCTGCGGCAAGACGACGATGGGCCGTTCCATCCTCAAGCTCTATAAGCCCACGGGCGGGCAGATCTTCTTCGAAGGAAGGGACATCGCGGGCTACAAGCCCTCCAAGATGCGTCCCCTTCGCACCAAGATGCAGATCATCTTCCAGGATCCCTATTCCTCGCTCCCGCCGCGGAGCACGGTAGGGGGGATCCTCTCCGAACCCGTCAAAGTGCATCACATCGTGCCCGCCGCCGAAGTGAAGGATTACGTCCTCCGCCTCATGGAGCAATGCGGGCTCAGGGATTACTACTACGAGCGCTATCCGCATGAATTCTCGGGCGGCCAGCGCCAGAGGATCTGCATCGCGCGTTCGCTCTCGGTGAAGCCCAAGCTCGTCATCTGCGACGAGCCCGTCTCCGCCCTCGACGTCTCCATACAGGCGCAGATCATCAACCTTCTGCGCAATTTGCAGGAGGAACTCGGGCTCACGTATCTCTTCATCTCGCACGATCTCTCCGTCGTCAAGCACATTTCGGATAAGATCGGCGTCATGTACCTCGGGACGATGGTGGAGTTCGGCGATAAGAAGAGCATCTTCCACAACCCCATGCATCCCTACACGCAGGCGCTCTTCTCGGCGGTGCCCAATCCCAATCCCGACGTGAAGATGGACCGCGTCGTGCTGAAGGGGGATATCCCTTCGCCCGCAGATCCGCCCAAGGGCTGCAAATTCCACACCCGCTGCCCCATCGCGAAGGAGATCTGCAGCCACATCGCGCCCGTCTATAAGGAATACGAACCCGGGCACTTTGTCGCCTGCCACTGCTACCCGCAGGAGGAAGAATGAGCAAGAAGACCCGAAACGGAAAGGGGAAGGGCAAAGATAAGGAGAAGAAGGAGAAGATCGTCTATGTGGACGACGGCTCGACCGTCGCCGATATGTCGAACACGCGGAAAAAGGAGAAGGGGCCGCCCAAGCGGAAGTCCACGATGAAGGAAAAGTGGCGGACCTACCTTTCCGTCGTCAAGAAGATGATCCTCCCGATGCTCTGCACCTTGCTCGCCTTCACGCTCATCTACATCTTTCTTTTGCTTATCACGGGCAATCTCTTTTAAGCGCATCGCCGATGCCGTGGGCGTCGGCGTTTTTGCGGCATATAAAGTTCAATATATTGGAAGTAAAATCTTTTTTTCGTCATACATGGTAAAATACTGCTGTGCAAGGTGTGTTGCATAATTCGGAGAAGAAAACATGCTGAAAATAATCGTAGACGCAATGGGCGGAGACAACGCCCCTGCGGAGATCGTCAAGGGCGCCGTGAAGGCGCTCGACGAACGAAAAGATTTCATGCTGGTGCTCACGGGCGATGAAAATCTTGTCGGGCACGAGCTCGAAAAATATAAATATGATGCGACGCGCGTGGAGATCGTCCACTGCACGGAGGTCATCACGGGCGACGATATCCCGACGCAGGCCGTCCGTACCAAGAAGGATAGCTCTCTCGTCGTCGGGTTGGATCTGCTTCGGAACGATCCCGAAGTGGGGGGATTTGTCTCCGCGGGATCGACGGGCGCCGTGCTCACGGGCGGCATCATGCTCATCGGCAGGATCAAGGGCGTTTTGCGCCCCGCGCTCTGCCCGGGCATCCCCAACGTCCGCGGCGGGAGGACGCTGCTCTGCGACTGCGGCGCCAATGCCGAGTGCAAGCCCCAATATCTTGCGCAGTTCGGCATCATGGCCTCGGCCTATGCGAAGGCGGCCTTCGGCATCGAGTCTCCCCGCGTGGGGCTGCTCACCAACGGCACCGAGGAGCATAAGGGGGATACGCTGCATCAGGAGGCCTTCCGTCTGCTCAAGGAGACGGAGGGGATCAACTTCGTCGGCAACATCGAGGGCAGGGATATCATGTTCGGAGAAGGCGACTATGTGGACGTCGCCGTCGCCGACGGCTTCTCGGGCAACATCGCCCTGAAGGCGGTGGAGGGCTGCGGCAAGACGGTCGCCGCCGTGCTCGAGCGGGAATTCCGCAAGTCCTTGGGGAGCAAACTCGCCTACCTGTGTGCGAAAAAGCAGATCAAGGCGCTCAAGAACATGCTCGACTACGCCAAACTCGGCGGATCTGTCTTCCTCGGGCTCAAGAAGGTCGTCGTGAAGTGCCACGGCGCCTCCAAAGCCAAGAGCGTGACGCCCTCCGTCGTACAGGCGATCGATGCCTACAGGGGCGATCTCATCGGCAACATCGCCGGGATGATCGGCGCCCATATCGCGGCCGAAGAATGAGAAACGGCGAAGATTGGACGGAAGAGACCTACGCGCAGGCCATGCAGGCGATCGGATACACGTTTTCCGACCGTACGCTGCTCCTTGCTGCGTTTACGCATTCTTCCTACGCGAACGCGCACGGGGGCGTGTGCAACGAACGGCTCGAGTTCTTGGGCGACGCCGTGCTGCAGCTCATCGTCACCGAACGTCTCTTCAAGAAGTACGGCGAGGACGAAGGGGTCCTCACGGAGCTGAGAAAGCAATACGTCGCGCGGCCTGCCCTCGAGCAGGCAGAACATCGGATGGGGCTCATGCGCTTTCTCCGCCATGCGGGCGGGGAAGAGAACCTCGGCGGGAAGACGAGCTCCAACCTCTTCGAAGCGGTGATCGGGGCGATCTATTCGGACGGCGGGCTTGCTCCCGTGCGGAAATTCCTCGCCGCGCATCTCTCGGGGACGGACGCGGAGAACTTCAAGACGCGTCTTCAGGAATACGTACAGGAGACGGCCAAAGAGGCCCCCGAATACAGGACAAGGGAGACGGAAGGCGGTTTTTATGCCGAAGTCTTCGCCCTCGGCAGGCATGCGGGGGGAAAGGGAACCAGCAAAAAGGCCGCGGAGACCGCCGCGGCGAAGGCTCTGCTCGAAATTTTCCAAGTAAGGTAAGATATGAATTTCAAAGAAATCAGATTGATCGGCTTCAAATCGTTTGCCGATAAGACGGCCGTCAAATTCGACGACGGCGTGACCTGCATCGTCGGACCCAACGGATGCGGGAAGTCCAACGTTGCCGACGCCGTGCGCTGGGTGCTCGGCGAACAATCGGCGAAGAACCTGCGCGGCGCCTCCATGCAGGACGTCATCTTCAACGGCACCGACCTGCGCCGCCCGCTCTCCTTCTGCGAAGTCACGCTCGTCTTCGACAATGCGGACAAGATGTTCGACGTAGAATATGCGGAAGTCGCCATGACCCGCCGCCTCTACCGTTCGGGCGAGAGCGAATACCTGCTCAACATGCAGCCCTGCCTCAGAAAGGACCTCCTCGCCCTCTTCCACGGCGTGGGCATCGGCAAGGAGGGGTATTCCATCATCGGGCAGGGGAGAGTCACCCAGATCATGAATTCCCGCCCCGAGGAGCGCCGTGCGATCTTCGAGGAAGCGACGGGCATCATGGAATACAAGGCGACCAAGGCCGAGATCGAGCGCAAACTCGACCTCTCCCGCGATAAACTCGCCCTCTATTGCCAGCGCATCGACGAGGCCAAGCGCACCCTCGATCCCCTCGCCAAACAGGCCGAGGAGGAGCGCAAATACCGCGAATACGTCGATAAGCTCAAATACGAGGAAGTCAATACCTTCCTCATCCGCAGCGACCGTTTCGCACAGGACGAAGCGCGCTACAACGGGCGCATCGCGGCGGCCGAGGCCGAGCTCTCGCAGGTCGAGGCGCAGATCCTTCTCATCGACGGGAAGGAGGCCTCCGCGCGGCTCCGCAGCTCCGAGGTAGACAACGAGCTCCGTCTCGTCAACGACGACCTCAGAAAGTACGAGGTCGATAACGAACACAAGTCGGGCGAAGCCAAAGTCATGCAGGAGCGCATCAAGGCGTATAGCCAGCAGCGTGCCCGTGCGACCGAGGATATCGCCGATTCCGAGCGCCGTTCGGGGGAGATCGACGTCCTCCTCGATTCGGGCGAAAAACGCCTCCTGAGTGCGGAAAAACGCATCCATGAGATCGATAAACAGCTCTTTGAGCTCGATGCCCGCCTCGCGGAAGCGGACAAGCGGATCATCGCCCACGAGCTCGAGACCGACGAGACGCACGCCAGCGAGCTCTCTTCGGCAGAACAGCTCGCCGATCTCCGTGCGAGCCAGGGAAGCCTCTCCGCCCAGCGCGACGCCACGCAGGATAGGATCGGCGAGATCAACGCCGCGATCGCCCGTGAGACGCGCTTCCGCGATGAGCATGCCCGTCAGCTCGCCGAGGCCGAAAAGCAGCTCAAGGAGTGTAAGAACTTCCTCGATCACCAGAAGGAGCAGGAGGAGGAGTTCGACGACGAAGCCGATGCCCTCGAGCGCGGCTACCGCAAATACAGCGAGGCCATCACCAAGGCCCAAAACGATATCTCCAACGGCGAATATCAGCTCAAATACCAGCTCTCCGTGCGCGACCGCTCGGAGGGGTACCGCGAGGCCGTCCGCCGCTTGAGAACAGACGCGAAGTCCGATCCCGCGCTCGCAAAGCGCATGCGCGGCACGATCGCCGACCTCGTACATACCGACAAACAATACGAAGTTGCCATGGAGACCGCGTTCGGCGGGGCGATGCAGTCCATCGTCACCGAGACCCAGCGCGACGCCCAGCAGCTCATCGAATATCTGCGCGTCAACCGCATCGGCACGGCGACGTTCCTGCCCCTCGACGGCATGCGTCCCCGCGAAGATTCGCGCGATCTGCGCCGTGCGCTCTCCGAAAAGGGCGCCATCGCCTCGGCGAACGACCTCATCCGCTACGATGAGCACGATACCAACGTCATCAAGAACCTCATC
The DNA here is from genome assembly GCA_947595585.1 of uncultured Clostridia bacterium. GTDB lineage: Bacteria > Bacillota > Clostridia > Christensenellales > Borkfalkiaceae > Gallimonas. Next base: position 115,106 of record CANQET010000003.1, on the reverse strand, counting down.
GGCAACACGCTCATCTGCGAAAATCTCACGGATGCGACGAGGATCCGCAACCACTTCCCCGAGGCCTTCCGTATCGTCACGCTCGACGGCGACATCATCCAGACGAGCGGTGCGATGAGCGGCGGCCACAGGAGCAAAGAGGCCAATCTCTTCTCCGCAGACCGCCTGATCCGCGAGTCCGAAGACAAAATAAAACAGTACAGGTCCGAGCTTTCCCGTCTCACGGCGGCGCTCGCCTCCTGCGAAAAGGAACTCGCCGAAGCGCGGAAGAACCGCGATGCCTTCCGCCTTCAGGTCCAGCAGAAGACAGCGGACTTCGCCGCACTCACCCAGCGCGTACGTGCGCTCTCCGACCTCGTCGAAGAACGCAACGCCACCATCAAAGAATACACCGATCTCTTGGAACGCCTCACCCGCAAGGCGAGCGACCTCGAGAGCGAGGTGCTCTCTTCGCAGGAAAACGAAGAGCTTCTCCGCCGTATCCGCAGCGAGGCGGCAGAGGGATTCAAGCTCAGCTCGGGCAAGATCGAGACCGTCCGCGAGGAGCGTGCGGCCATCCTCGACCGTATCTCCAAGCTCAAGATCGAGAGCGCTTCGCTCGCTTCCTCCCGTGAGGCCGACAGGCAGAACGCCGAGAAGCTCAAGGCGGAGCAGAGGGAGCTTGCCGAAAAGGTCAAGGATATGCAGGCGAGCATCGCAAGCTGCGAGCAGAAGATCGCCGAGCTCGAGGTCGAGGAAGCGCGGGTCGGCCTCAGCGAGGAAGACCGCGTCGTCGTCGAAAAACTGCATGCGGACCGCGATGCCATCGAGACCGAGAAACGGCAGATCACCGAGGAGCAGGAGAAGATCTCCGCGGAGCGCTCCGAGGCCTATGCGCGGCAGAACGCCGTCAAGGAAGAGATCGCGGGCGCCAAGAACGAAAAGGGGCGTGCCGAGGTCTACCTCGAACAGCTCACCCAGCGCCTGCAGGAGGGGTACGACCTCACCTACGAGACGGCACAGGAGCTGCGCGATCCCGCCTACGACTTCGAGAGCTCGGGGAAGAACATCGCCTCCCTGAAGCGCAAGATCGGCGAGCTCGGCAACGTCAACCTCACCGCCATCGAGAGCTACGAAGAGCTCCTCGCCCGCTACAATGAGATGGAGACGCAGCGGGCCGACGTTGATAAGGGCATCCACGACCTCACCGATTCCCTCGAAGACGTCAAGCGGCGCATGAAAGAACAATTCGATGCGGGCTTCAACCGCATCAACGAGAACTTCTCCACGACCTTCCACGACCTCTTCGGCGGCGGCAGGGCGGAGATGCAGCTCGATTACGAGGAGGGCGTCGATCCGCTCGAAGCGGGCGTCGAGATCGTCGCATGTCCGCCGGGCAAGAAGCTCTCCAAGATCTCGCTGCTCTCGGGCGGCGAACAGACGCTGACTTCCATCGCCATCCTCTTTGCGATCCTGAAGTCCAACCCCATGCCCTTCTGTATCCTCGATGAGATCGACGCCGCGCTCGACGATGTGAACGTCGACCGCTTCGCGAAGTACCTCAAGCAGTTTGCGCAGGAGACGCAATTCATCGTCATCACCCACAGAAAGCCCACCATGAACCAGGCCGATACGCTGTTCGGCGTCACGATGGAGGAGAAGGGCGTCTCGAAGATCGTCTCCGTCAAGCTCTCCGAAGTCGAGAAGAAGCTCGGCGGCGACACGGTGATGTGATCCCGCCCCTCTTCTATGTCATTTCGCCCCGACCGCAGCTTCTATTTGTTCTACTAAGGTCGGCACGAGCCGTAGGCGAAGTTACCAAGTAGAGAAATCTCGGCTTGGTATACGAACAGGCATTCCAAATACGTCATTCTGAGCCGTGCCCGAACGCGCCTTAAGCGGGCGGGCACGTGTCGCCCCGCGCGCACTTCTAATTCTCTAAGCGCGGCACGAGCCGTTAGGCGAAGTAAGAATCGCCTTAGCCTTAGCCTTATATCGTAGCTCATATATAAGATTAAGACTGCGGCGACCCTTCAACTACGTTCAGGGTGACGTAATTAGAAGCACCGCCCCCCACCACCGCTACGCGGAGCCTCCCCCCGATGGGGGTAGGCCTTGCGCTCGGGATACGCCCCGCCGTATTCCGCCCACCCCCTGCCCCCTCCGCAGGAGGGGAAGCGAAGGGGGTCGTGCCACCCACCCCTTCCGTGGGGGCGTCGCGCGGGGCGGCATTACGTGCCACTCACCCCCTCCGTGGGAGGGGGTAGGGGGGTGGGACCGTAAAATAAGGAGAAGCAAATGGGCTTTTTCGGAAAGATCAAGGAAGCGCTGAAGAAGACGCGCGCAAACGTCGCGCAAAAGCTCCGCCAGCTCTTCCTCAAAAACAAGATCGGCGATGCCTTCTATGAGGAACTCGAGGAGATCCTCATCTCTTCGGATGTCTCCGTCCGCACGGCCGAAGACGTCGTGGAGCAGGTCAAAGAGGAGGCGATCGGCGCCAAGATCAAGGACGAGGCGTTCGTCACCGATCTCCTCAAAGATATCCTCGAGGATACGCTCAACGAGGCCCCCGTCCCCACGATCGAATATCCCTGTGTGATGATGTTCGTCGGCGTCAACGGCGTCGGCAAGACGACGACGATCGGCAAAGTCGCGAATTACTTCGTGCGGCAGAGGAAGACCGTCACCGTCGCGGCGGCGGACACTTTCCGCGCGGCGGCCATCGATCAGCTCGGCATCTGGGCGGATCGGGCCAAGGTGCGCATCGTAAAGCACGAAGAGGGGAGCGATCCCTCCGCCGTCGTCTTCGACGCCGTCACCTCGGCCAAAGCCAAGAAGACGGACGTGCTGCTCATCGATACGGCGGGGCGCCTGCACGTAAAAGACAACCTCATGAACGAGCTCAAGAAGATGGACCGCGTCGTCGCCCGTGAGTTCCCCGAGGCACGCTTCTATAAGTTCCTCGTGCTCGATGCGACGACGGGCCAAAACGCCTATTCGCAGGCACGGGTCTTCAAAGAGGCGGTCTCGCTCGACGGCATCGTGCTCACCAAGCTCGACGGCACGGCCAAGGGCGGTTTCGTCTTCTCGCTCTGCGGCGAGCTCAAGGTGCCCGTCGTCTTCGCGGGCGTGGGGGAGAAGATCGACGATCTCGAGCTCTTCGATGCGGAGCAGTTCGTCGAGGGTTTCTTCTAAAAAGACGGGGGACCTATATCGATAAAACGGTATTTTTGGTGACACGGTATGAAACAGAGCAAAAAGATCACATTCGCCGGGCGATGCAAGATGTTCTTCGGGCAATACGGCTTCGGAGCAGATTTCTGGGCCCTCGGGCTCTTCGGCATCCTTCTTTTGCCCAACTTTATCTTTTGGGTGTGGCAGCCCGTCGACCTCTTCCTACGCCTCGAGACGAAGGGCCTCTATATCGCTTCGTTCGTGTTTACGGCGCTCGCCTGCATCCTTCTCTTTTGCCTGAAACATGAAGATGAGGTGCAAAAACCGCGGTTTGAGAGCGCTTGGTTCCTCTTCTGCTGCCTGTTTTTGGCGCTCACCGTTGCGGGCTGGGGCTTCTACCTTGCGAACTACATCAACTGGGCGGTCGTCGTCTTCCTCGCCGTCTTCCCCAATGCCGCCATGGCCGCCTACGCCGCCCTGCGCAAAAACTACTTCGCGCTCCCGCTCGTCGCCGTCTCCCTCGCCCTCGGCATCGCGATGGCGGTCGGCGCCATCGGCTACCTTTGATTTTTCAAAAAAGATCCGTCCGTCAAGGAAAAATGCTTGACGGGCGGCTTTCTTTCTGTTATAATGGAAGGCGTTAAGCGGAAAGGCTTGACGGAGGTGGGTATGTTCGCGACGGTGAAGGGCTCCGCGGCGCCTTCCGTGCAGGGGACGCGGCTCCATTATCTCGGGCTGTGGGATGCCTACGGCCCCCTGCTCACCGATCTCCAGCGCGAGATCTGCGAGATGTATTACTCGCTCGACCTCTCCCTTTCGGAGATCGCCGAGGAGAAGGGCGTCTCCAAGCAGGCCGTCTCGGATACCCTCAAAAAGAGCAGGGAGCTCCTCGATTCTTTCGAAGAGAAGCTGCATGTGAAGCGGGATAACGATGCCTATGCCCTTGCCGTCTCCAACATGATGACGGACGTCGTGCGGGCGCTCAAAGATCTCTGCACGCAGCACCCCGAGCTCTCCGAAGAGATCGAAAAAATTACGGAAATGGTTTGCGTCGGCGAGGCGATCGGCCCCGACCGGGAGGAATAAATGGCGCTCTTTGCATCGCTCTCCGAGCGGCTCAATCATATCTTTTCCAAGCTGACGAAGCGGGGCAAGCTCACCGAGCTCGAGATCAAGACGGCCATGCGGGAAGTGCGCGTCGCCCTCCTCGAGGCCGACGTCAACCTCAAAGTCGTGAAGTCCTTCATCGCCGAAGTCTCCGAAAAGGCGGTGGGACAGAAAGTCCTCGAGAGCCTCAACCCCGCCCAGCAGGTCATCAAGATCGTCAACGACGAGCTGATCGCGCTGATGGGGTCGGGAAATGCCAAGCTCGAGGTCTCTCCCAAGCCTCCGACCGTCATCATGATGTGCGGCCTTCAGGGCGCAGGGAAGACGACGATGTGCGCCAAGCTCGCCGTGCAGCTCAAGAAGCAGGGCAAGCACCCCTTGCTCGTCGCGTGCGATATCTACCGCCCCGCGGCGATCGATCAGCTCAAGGTCGTAGGGGGGAAGGCGGGCGCCGAAGTCTTCGAAAAAGGCACACAGGACCCCGTCAAAACGGCAAAAGAGGCCGTGGAATATGCGAAGAAGATGGGGTATGATACCGTCGTCATCGATACGGCGGGGCGGCTCCACATCGACGAAAAGCTCATGCTCGAGCTCGAGAATATCACGAAGGCGGTCAGCGTCACCGAGATCCTTCTCACCGTCGACGCCATGACGGGGCAAGACGCCGTCAACGTCGCAGAGACCTTCAACGCAAGGCTGAATGTGACGGGCGTCATCCTCACCAAGCTCGACGGCGATACCCGCGGCGGCGCCTGCCTCTCCATCAAGGCGGTCACGGGCAAGCCCATCAAGTTCGTGGGCGTGGGCGAAAAGCTCGGCGACCTCGAGCCCTTCTATCCCGACCGCATGGCGAGCCGCATCCTCGGCATGGGCGACGTGCTTTCCCTCATCGAAAAGGCACAGGAGGCGGTCACCGAACAGCAGGCCAAGGAGATGGAGCGCAAGATGCGCGAAAACGCCTTCACCCTCACCGATTATCTTACGCAGTTCGAGACGCTCAAGAAGATGGGGGGTGCGGGAGCGCTCATGAGCATGCTCCCGGGGGCGGGCAAGCTCAAGATCCGCGAGAGCGACCTCGACGAAAAGAAGATGGAGCGGACCCGTGCGATCATCCTCTCGATGACGCCCAAAGAGCGGGAGAACCCGCAGATCATCGGCTCTTCCCGCAAGCGCAGGATCGCCTTGGGTTCGGGGACGAGCGTGCAGGAAGTCAATCAGCTCCTCAAGCAGTTCGAGCAGACCAAGCTCCTCATGAAGCAGATGAAGGGCGGGAAGCGGAGAATGCCGTTCTGAATTTCGGAACGCTTTCCCACCCCCCTACCCCCCTCCGACGGAGGGGGTATGTATGGAATAAACCCCCAATGGGGGTATGTATGCGATAACCCCCCCAATGGAGGGGATAACTTCAATGGGGCATACATGGGAGAAAGCCCGATAGGGCAAAAGATCGACTACATCCCCCGCCGTTTTTCGTATAAGGAGCGGGGCAAATGCAAAAACAAAAAATATTGTAACATAAATCGGAGGTAACAAAAATGGTCAAAATGAGATTGGTGCGGATGGGCGATAAGAAGTCTCCCGTCTACAGGATCGTCGTCGTCGATGCGCGCAAGGCCGCGACAGGGGAGTATATCGAGAAGATCGGTTTCTACGACCCCAAGGCAGAGCCCGTGAAGCTCGAGATCGACGTGGAGAAGGCGAAGGCATGGCTTTCGAAGGGCGTACAGCCCACCGAGACCGTGAAGAACTTGCTCGTGAAGGCAGGCGCCCTCGAGAAGAGCGAGAAGCTTTCCCCCGCCAAGACCAAGGGCAAGAAGGCGAAGAAGTAATCATAGGCCGTATGCGGCGCACGGCGCCGAATGCGGGAGGAGTCTCATATGTTGGATTTGATCAAGTATATCGTCGAGCAATTCGCCGAGCAGAAGGATAAAATCGAGTATAAAGTCGAAGAGACGGACGACGCGATCAACGTCACCGTGCTGCTCGCGGATTCGGATATGGGCAAGGTGATCGGAAAGCAAGGCAAGATCGCCAAGGCGCTCCGCACGATCGTGCGCGACGCGACGCCGAAGGATTCGAAGAAGTACGTCGTCGAGATCAAGGAACGCGAAGAATAAAATTTTGAAATAAGCGGGGCAGCATATGCCCCGCTTTTCATATGCGACATATGCAAATTGATACATGGGGGCGGATTTTCGCACATATGCACGAAAATTCCCATGCCGCATATGTTGCATGTGTTTTGTGTTACATATGCCCCCGCGCCCATAAAACGCGGGGGGATGCTATAAAAAAACGGGGCGAAAACCCCGTTTTTCCGTTGGAAGCCGTAGCCGCTTTTTCAGATGATATATTTTTCGTCGGGTGCGGCGTTGTCGAGATCGCTGCGCTGGAGCTCGTAGCCGGGCTTCCCGAGCAGGGCGAAGGTCGCCTTCTTGCCCGCTTCCACGCCGGGCTGGTTGAAGGTATCGATATCGAACATCGCCCCCGCGTAGGCCGTCTGCAGTTCGAAGAGGAACAGAAGTTCGCCCAAGGTGAAGGCGTTGAGCTCGGGCAGGCGGATGGTGTAGTTGAGCCGCCCCGCCTTGGTGAGGGCATAGGCCGTCGCCTTATTTTCGGCTTGGATGAGCTCCTCCATCGTGTGGCCGCCGAGGAAGGCGACGTCGGGAATATTCTCACAGCCGTGCGGAATGGGCGTCTTCTCCTTGTAGTTTTCGATCGAGAGGAAGGTGACGACCTTATCATACGGCCCTTCGGTGTAGAGCTGGACCTGCGAGTGCTGGTCGGTCACGCCGAGCGCCTTCACGGGCGTCTGGCCGATGTTGCAGGGCCTGCCGTCGAGGTGGACGTTCTTGCCGAGGGACTCCGCCCAGAGCTGGGCGTACCAATCCGAGACGTAGCGAAGATTATCCGAATAGGGCATGAGGACGCCGATATTCTTGCCGCTCTGCATCGCGATATACTGCAGGGTCGCACACATGAGTGCGGGATTGCGGTACATATCCGAAGGCTTGCAGAGCTTATCCATGTAGGCAGCGCCCTTGAGGAGGGCCTTGATATCGATGCCGAGCACGGCCGCGGGCAGCAAGCCTACGGGGGAGAGCTCGGAAAATCTTCCGCCGACGCCGTCGCCGAGCACGTAGCTCTTCACGCCGCCGAGCTCCTTGGAGATCTTCACGAGATTGCCGCGGGAGGCGTCCGTCGTGAAGATGACGTTGTCGCGGATGTTGACGCCCGCCTTCTTGAGAAGATCGGAGATGATGAGGTACTGCGCCATGGTCTCGCTCGTGGCGCCCGATTTGGAGATGACGTTGAAGCAGGTCCGCGTGACGTCGATGACGTCGAGAAGTTCCTTCATGCGGACGGGGTCGACGTTGTCTTCCACATAGAACTTGGGCCCCTTGCGCTTGGACTTGGGCAGGTCGTTGTAATGCAGGTGGCAGAGGGCGTTGAACGCCATCGTGGGGCCGAGCGCGGAGCCGCCGATGCCGAGCACGACGAAGGTATCGAAGTTTCTGCGGATGTGCTTTGCCGTCGTGAGGATATCCGCGACGACCTCGGCTTGGTTGTAGGGAAGCTCCGTCCAGCCCATGAAGAGCTCATCCTTGCCGCGGTTGCGGCTCACATAGGTATGGGCCGCCTTGGCCAACCTGCGCTGTGCATCGAGCGTCTTCTGCGAAATGCCCTTGTCGCCGAGATATTTTTCGGTCATGTTGGTGTAATCTACCGTGATGCGCATGGCTTTGCGCAGCTCTTCGGTCAGTTTCATAGTGTGTCCTCCCAAAATAGTTCATCCTATTATACCACGCCCGCACGAGCTTGGCAAGCCGGCCGCGTGAATTTCCCCAAAAAATATTTTTGGGACGGGGATGCGAAAATTATTTGCATAGAAGGGGCACAAACGCCCCGATCTCTTCGCAAAATACAAGAGTCTTTCATGAGAAAATCAAAATTATTTTCAAAGTACTTGACAGGGCGGTGCGGGATAGGATACAATAAAACCGACCCAACCCCAAGGAGGAACCTCATGAAACAACGCAGTTTTCTTGCAGCTACGGCGATCGCGCTCTCGCTCGGGCTCGTGCTCGTCGCTTGCGGGGGCGAAAATCCTACGCCTACCCCCACCGATCCTTCCAAACCTGCACCGAGTGCGGGCTTCGAGGGCACCGTCGAGGGCATCAAGTTTACCCTTCCCAACCTCGGAAACTCCGTCGAACTGCACACCCCCGAGCAGGCGGCCTATCTGAAGCAGAAGGCGTATGCCGAGATCAATAAGTATGCCAACGGCGTCAACAAGGACGAAACGCACGATCACAGGGAGATCAGCTATCCCCTTCCCGTCACGTTCACGTGGCGGGCGGAGGGCGCCGCGGCGGACGCGGAGTACACGCTTTCGGTGAGCGAAACAGAGCGCATGGACGATGCGTGGGAGTTCTCCACGGCCGAAATGACGGTGGACGTATATAACTTAAAGGTGGGGACGACCTACTATTGGACGGTCTCCGCGGGAAATGTCGAGAGCGGGAAGGCCGTCTTCACGACGAAGAGCGGAGGGCCGCGGAATCTCTATGTCGACGGCGTCGCGAACGTCCGCGATCTCGGCGGCTGGCAGGGCGCGAACGGACCCGTGCGGCAGGGGCTCTTGTACCGCTGCGGCAGGCTCAACGCGAATTATTCGGGCGAGCAGACCATCACCGAGGCGGGGATCGCCATGATGCGGGATACGCTCAAGATCAAGACGGAGATCGACCTCCGCGGCGGTTCGGACGATGCGAGCGAATACGGCAACAAGAACGAGAGCATGCTCGGTTCGACCGTCGCCTATCATCACATCGGTATGAATTGGAACGGCAACCTCTTCACGCTCAATAAACCCCAGCTCAAGGAAGTCTTCTCGCTGCTTGCCGATCCCTCCAACTACCCGATCATCTTCCACTGCAGCATCGGCACCGACCGTACGGGCATCATCGCCTACATGATCGGGGGATTGCTCGGCGTCGCGGAGGCAGATCTGTGCCGCGATTACCTTTTCTCCAACTTTGCGTACATTGAGGGCGCACGCGACCTCGGTACCATCCGCAATACGTACATCAATACGATCAACGGCTTCCACGGGGAGACGTTTTCCGAGAAGGTGCGTGAGGCGATGCTCTCGCTCGGCCTTACGGAGGGCCAGATCGATTCGATCGTGACCATTCTCGGCTAAGGGGGGCAAGGGACGCACATGATTTGCGCCCTCGCCCATTACGTCATTTCGAACGTAGTGAGAAATCTCAAAGTCGAGATTCCTCGGCTCACGCCTCGGAATGACGTACTGATGTGCCCCGTCGTCACCTGCCCACCCCCCTACCCCCCTCCAATGGAGGGGGTGTTCTTTTGTTCTCCAACGGAGGGGGTAGCGCACATGATGTGCCCCTACGTAGTCCACCTACCCCCTCCGTGGGAGGGGGATGAAGGGGGTGGGGCGGCAAAGAGGCATTGAATGGAGCACGTCATTTCGCCCTGACCGCAGCTTCTATTTGTTCTACTAAGGTCGGCACGAGCCGTAGGCGAAGTTACCAAGTAGAGAAATCTCAAAGTCGAGATTCCTCGGCTCACGCCTCGGAATGACGTACTGATGTGCTCCGTCGTCACCTGCCCACCCCCCTACCCCCCTCCAATGGAGGGGGTATTCTTTTGTTCTCCAATGGAGGGGGTGTCGCACGTGATGTACCCCTACGCAGTCCATCCCCTTGCTTCCCCTTGTAGGGGAAGTACCTGCGTCAGCAGGGGGATAGGGTTTCAAAACCCCTCAGTCACGGCTGCGCCGCGACAGCTCCCCTACGAGGGGAGCCAAGGCGCGCACATGATCGGCCGCGACTGCCCTGCTACAAGGGTCGCTCTGAATACGACGGAAAAATGCAGAAAAAAAGCCTACCCTGCGGGAACGCAGGGTAGGCTTTTTGTTCGGGAGATCGCATCTTATCGAAATAAGCGCGTATCTTGCAGTTGCATGGGCCGAAAGGCTCAATTCTGTTACATGGGGTCCGAAAAGGATCACTTCTTGGAGTTGATGTGTTTGACGAGCTCCTTTTCAAACGTCTTGAGGTCGCTCGTTGTGAAGGTGTAGAGTTCGCTGCCATCGACGAGGAATTCCTTCTTGGCGTTGGCGGAGAACATCTTGTCGAACATATAGCGCAGCCCTTGCATGGTCTGAAGCAAGTTCTCGAGCGCGGGAACATCATCAATGCCAAGCTTCGTGAAGTCATATGTATAAATATTTAAGGGGTTCTTGCTTCTGCAGGGGGTCAGTTGTTCCTTGAGCTCGGTGAGCTTTGCCGTGATCGCATCGCCGAGCGTTTCACGGATCTGCGTGCTTATCGTCCCATCGACCGCGAATCCCGCGCGCGCTGCGGTGGCTTCCTTATCAGCCGCCTGAAGCTCGGCCTTTGCATCTTCCTGAAGGGTGGCAAGGACCGCATTGAGCCATCCGTCGCCCCAATCTGCTTTCACGGCTGAGGTAGGCCAATAGTTCCATCCGCCGTGCCACGTGTAGAGGTCGGAATATTCCTTGAGGAGCGGGATGAGGGCTTCGAGCGTGGGCGTACCCGCAAAGAGCTGCTCGAATTTCGCATTCAGCGCGGTGTATTCCGCCGTGATCATCTGAAGGTTGGCCTTGCAGACCGCGAGCGCATAGGGATCGAAGGTGCTTGACACGAGTCCCTTCGAAGCGAGGGCATTGTATTTGGGAAGGACCTCTTTGGTGAGCTTCGTAAGCTCGGCTTGCATATCGTCCTTCGACGTCTTGTCCTTTGCCGCGAATGCCTCGACGATGGGGTTGAACTCTTCGAGGAAGGCCTGTGCCACCTTCGCATCGTACTCTTCCCGCGCCAGCGTGTAGGCCGCGATGTGCGCTTCGCCGATCGCCTCGATCATCGAAGGGCAATCCTTGACGGCGGGGATAGTGATCGATTTTTCCCCAATCCCGAGGATGCCGCCCCAAGTGATCGTGCCTTCGTTATCATAGATATTGTCGAGGGCTGCCCACTGTTCGGCGGTGAACTGCGTGTAGTCGTCGTTTGCCGCCATCTTATTGCGGAAATCTTCGACGCGCGTGCGCCAAGCCTTCTGGGTCGTGATGAGCCCGGGGTACTTATTTTTGTCGCTGAATTCCGTTTCATCGAGCGCGGACTTATTGGAGACGACCATCTGCACTTCTTCGGGCAGCGCCGCGATCTCGTCGACGAGGGCCCGTACGTCGGATTCATATTTTGCCATGCCCGCATCGGTGAGGTCGACGTGGTCGATGAGCTGCTGCAACTTGTTGATATAGACCAGCGCTTGGGCATAGAGTTCGCGCGCCGCCGCGGGCTTCTCGCCGGCATCGAGGATGGTGCGCTCCTCTTCGGTGAGCCGATCGATATAGCTGAGGTTGAGGCCGAGGAGACGGACGACGTCGGTCTTCCCGGAGAGGATGCCCATGACTGCGAAATCGAGATAGGGCTTGGCCTCTTCGGAGGTGCCGAGCGTGAGCACGAGCTCGGTGATCTGCGCCTTCAGCATGGAGGTGAGCAAGCCTTGCGCCGCGCTTCCCGCAAAGCCGCCGCCTGCGCCTTCGACCGCCGAGGCGATGAGGGAATCGACGAGTTCGTTGTACATTGCATCGAGCTGTTGGACGATGGGTCCGTTGAGGGAGATGACGAGGTTGTTTTCGTTGATCGTGATCGTGATGGGCAGGATCCCGAGGGAAGTCTGCGGCGCTTCGGGCTCTTCCTCCAAGGCCATGGGGGACGCCTGTTCGCTGCTGGTCGTCTCGCGGAGGTCAAACTCCATGACGCCGGTCGCCTGACCGTCCTTGTTATTGAAGATGAGCGTGAGCATGCCGTCGCCCATGTAATAGAGATCCATGTTGTCGAGATCGCCGTTTACGAAGGGGGGAAGGCTACCTGCGGGCGCAAAGCTTCCGACCATTCCGAGGATCGTCTTTGCGGGCGAGAGGTCGAGATGCAGATGTGCCTTTGCGATCGCGTAGTAATTGCCCGACCACACCGCCGCGGGATCGAGATGGAGCTTGATGTCGCCCGTGAAGGGGTTCGAGAGCATTCCGCCGCCGAGTTGGGTATCGATCGTGACGCCGAATTTCTCGCCCGTGGTGATATTTTCGCCGGGTTCGGCCGCGACAGAGACGGTGATCCCCGTCATCGTCTCGAGGCCTTCGATCTCGACTTTGAGGTCCGTGAAGGTGAAGCCGAGCAGGGACTCGATGATGCCGTAGGTATCGCCGACCTGCTCCGTGAGCGAGGCGATCGCCTGTGTATATGCGGCGTTGAGCGCAAGGAGCACGCTCGGCTTTATCGTGAGCTCGAAGCCCGCTTCCGACGTCTCGATGTTGAGGATGCGTTCTACGGTCGTCTGAAGGTTCTCGAGGGAGAAGTCGGCGCCGCCGAGCGTCATGCCGTTGAGGTCGGCCGCATAGGTGAAGATGTAATTATCCTTCCCGTTTGCGGGGTTGTTGAGCATCACGAAGAGCAGGCCGTCGCCGAGATAGCGAAGCGTGAGGGTGCTTGCGATGCCCGAGACGAGCGGAACTGCGCCAAGGTCAAGGTCGTAGCGGATGTTGAAGGCCGCGGCGAGGTCTCCGCCGTTCAATGCGTCTTGGTTGAGCTTCAGCGTGAGCTGCCCGGGGAGGTCCAAGTGCTGTTCCCCGATCGTAACCGCCACGGAGGCGGGCACGGAGAGGGTGCTCTCGGCATCGAAGGCGCTCCCTGCCGCTTCCACGAGCTGCATGAGGGGATCGGTCTCGCCTTCGTCGGGGGTCACTTCGGAGGGCGTCGTCCCGATCTTGGCGTTGAACTCCTTGGCGTCGGGAATGGCGACGATGCCGTTGACATCCGAATAGGTGCAGACGACGTTTTGCTCGACGCTCATATTGAAGATCTTCTTGGCCTCATAGGAGCACGAAGAGGTGTAGGAGACGGGCGTCCAATCCTTCTTGATCGTGAGGCGGAGGTCCACATCCGAGAAGGCGGGAAGATTATCGAGCGAGCCGTAGGCCTTGGCCTGCAGACGGATGCCCGAGGTGGCCGATTCGGTCGCCACGCCGCCTGCGACGGACTGGTCGCCCGCGAGGCGCATATAATACGTGAGAAGCTCGCCCTCGGTCTTCTCGAGTTGGGCGAAGCGGAGCGTCTTGGGATTGATGATGTACCCGCCGAGGAGGACGTCGTCCGCGGTGAAGCCGTAGACCTTCACATAGTCTTCCTTTTCGGCGACTTTCATCTCGCCGTCGAAGCTGTTGCGGTAGACGACTTTGCCGCCCTTGGAGAAGGCCTGGTGCTTCATCTTCACGAGGACGGAATCCGAAGAGGCTTGGTTCAGATAGTCGTCGCCGCTCTTGTAGGTGACGTTGTGGATATCCTGCTCGTAGCCCGCAAGGCTGGCTACGGCAGTGCCTTCCGTCGTGATCTTGTAGCTTTGCAGTTCGCTCTGCTTTTGCATGAACGCGTAGATCACGTTTTCGGGAGAGAGCTGATCGGGCGATTTGTCGGTGACAAGGGTCGAAGAAGTGCCCTGCTCGACGGTGGGGGTCTCACTCTTGCCGCCGCAAGCCGCGATGCCTGCCGCAAGCGATACGATGCAGGCGCCCGAGGCGAATACGATGCCGAGTTTCTTGAGTTTTTTCATAATTCTTCCTTTACGATGCCGAAAATTTGCGAAATTTCTTCCGCTGCATGGTTTCAGTATACATTTGTCATAGCATTTTGTCAAGCTGTAACAGAAAAATATGACAAATTTTTTTTCGGAGCTTGCAAATTTTTTTATTGTGCCCGCGCGCGAGGGGGAGTTGGGGGCTTTCATGGGCGACCCTTGGCTCCCCTCGCAGGGGAGCTGTCGCGGCTGAGGCCGTGACTGAGGGGGTTTGGAAACCCTATCCCCTGCTAACGCAGGTACTTCCCCTAAAAGGGGAAGCAAGGGGTCGGACTTCGTAGGGGCCTATCAGTACGTCATTCCGACGACCGTAGGAAGGAGGAATCTCGACTTTGAGATTTCTCTACTTCGTAACTTCGCCTACGGCTCGTGCCGACCTTAGTAGAACAAATAGAAGCTACGGTCGGGGCGAAATGACGTGCTCCATTCAATGCCTCTTTGCCGCCCCACCCCCTTAGTCCCCCTCCCACGGAGGGGGCGGGCGGACTTCGTAGGGGCTCATTCAAAGCACCCCTCCCTCGGAGAACAGAACACACCCCCTCCCTCGGAGAACAGAACACACCCCCTCCATCGGAGAATAGAAAACATACCCCCTCCATTGGAGGGGGGTAGGGGGGTGGGCAGGAGTTGCGAGATACAAAAAGCCTACCCTGCGGGAACGCAAGGTAGGCTTTTTGTTTTGGAGAACGTCATGCGGGCTCCGTCCGCCGCGCGTGAGGGAGCGGGGCATGGATCGTTTGCGGTTCAGAGGTCATGCCTGCGGCGCCGAGGCGGCGGCGACATACGTCTCAAATTCCGCTTCGTACTTGGTGAGATTGGTCCGCGCGAATTGCCGCATCGCATCCTTTGGATCATTCCCCCAAATATCATTAATGATCGTCGTCGGGAGTACTTTAGAGATCAGGAAGCGGAGCCCATGGATCTTTTCGAGCAAGGCGGCCTTCGTTTCCTCGGACGCGGCATCGAATTTGGAGAAGTCCCACGTCACCGCACCGCCTTCCTCGGCAACGATCCTGCAAGCTCCGATCTCTTCGTAGAGCTCGGAGACCGCATTTCCGATGACGTCTTTGAGCGCGGTTCCGACGGACGTTTCCACAGTGCCTTTGATGAGTTCTCTGTTCAGTGCGATGAGGTCGGTGACTTTTTGGTCGAGTTCCGCTTGTTTGGTTTCCTCGAGCCAAGTCGGCTTCAAAGCGGTCACCCACGTCTTTCCCCACGCCATCGCGGTCGTTGTGTTGTCCGAATTGGACTTCCAATAATCGCTGCCGTAGTAGAGGGCGTACGCCGAGGAAAGCTTCTTCATCGTTCCGAGGAGGTCCTCGATCGAAGCTGCATTGCCCTTTTCGGTCAGCGCTTCGAGCTCGCTCTTGATCTCTTTATAGGAATCTATGACATCGTCAAGGTTCTTTTGGTAGACCGCGGCGACGAAATCCCGATACCCCGTGTCTTCCTGCAATGCGGCGGAAAGTTTGTCGTAGACGGGCTTAAATTCATTGACGATCTTGGTGAGCGCAGCGGTCCAGCCGTCGCGCGTTGTGGCCTCGTCGAATGCCGCCTTGGCTTCGGCGATGTTCGCTTTCAGCGCTTGTGCAATCGGTGTTTCGTGCGCTTTGCGCTTTGTGAGATAGCTTTCGATCGTTGTTTGGCCGACCGCCTTTTCGAGGACTTCGTTCCCCTCGATCGCGGGAACGGTGATGTTCGAAGTGGTCGCGGACTTTTCGTAGAGGGCGTTGAGCGCGTCCCATTCGGTCTCGGGAGAATCCGCCGTGATGGCCGATACCTTCGCTTTGAACTGCTCCGCGCGGTCGTGATAGAGCTCTGCGGTGAGAAGGAGAACGGTGTATTCCTTTTCGTTGTACGTCTTTGTTTCAAGATAGGACTTTTTCTCCATGAGCGACTTCACGCCGTCGGCCTCGGCAGCGATCTCGTTTTGCATGGCGGTGACGGCCTCGACGTATTTCTCATAGCCGCCCTCGGAAACATCCATTTCGTCGATGAACTTTTGCACCTGTACGTCGTATGCCGCCGCCTTCTCGTTCATCGCGCGAAGGTTTTTGACGGTTTCGCCAAGCGCAAGGAGTTTTTCCTGCTCTGCGCTTTCCAACGCTCTGAGGTGGGTGAGGGTGATGGAGAGAAGTGAAGTCTCTGCGTCGGGACTGCTCGCGGGAATGCCGTCAACATTGAGATTGAAGGTGAGAAGGCCCTCGTCGTTCCTGCCGACAAAGATCCCCGCGCCCGTGATCTCGGCGCCGATCATACCGCCGATCAATTGCCCTACAAGGCTATCGCCCGCGGCGGCCGTGATGGAATCCACCGCCGTCTGCACAAGTTCTCCGTAAGCGGCGTTGAGCGCCTGCACGAGGTTTTCGCCAAGGGAGACCGAGAAACCGTTCTCCTTGATCTCAAAGATGAGCTGCGGAAGTTGCAAGCCCTGCGTGCCGCTCGTCTCGCCACTTGTTTCGCCTTCGAGCGCGGTCGCCGCCGGGAGGAAGTACTGCGTCAGATCGATATCGGTCGTAAAGACAGGGTTCCCCGCCGCATTGCTGAGCACAAGCGTGAGCTTGCCGTCGCCCATGTAGTAGACATCGAGGCCGGTGAGGTCGGCGTTGAGCCAAGAAGGAATATCGGGGATCGTGCTGCCGAAGGCTCCGAGCAGCGAAAGGAGAGGGAGAGCGGGTTTGAGATCGAGGTTCAGGTGCGCCTTTGCGAGCGCGAAGTAATCGCCCGACCACACGACTGTCGGATCGAGACGGAAATCGAGATCGCCCGTAAACGGCTGTGTAATCGAGCCGCCGATGAGTTGGGTGTCGAGGGAGACGCCAATCTTCTCGCCCATGGTGACGTTTTCCCCGGGGGTCGCCGCGACGGAGACCGAGATCTCTGTGACCTTATCCGTCCCTGCAAGCTCGAGCTTGAGCTCCGTGAAGGTGAAGCCGAGCAGAGATTGGAGATAGCCGTGCGTATCGCCGAGGGTCTCCGCGAGAGAGGCGATCATTTCGCCGTAACGGTAGTTGAGCCCTTGGAGCGCGGAGGGCTTGGGCGAGATCGCAAAGCCCGTATCCGTCTTGTCCACGTCGACGGTCTGCTCGACGAGCACCTGAAGGTTTTCGAGAGAGAAGCCTTCTCCCGCTTGGTCGGCGAAGAGACTGCCGAGGTCGGCCGCATAGGTGAAGATGTAATTATCTTTCCCGCTTGCGGGATTGTTGAGCATCACGAAGAGCAGGCCGTCGCCGAGATAGCGAAGCGTGAGGGTGCTTGCGATGCCCGAAACGAGCGGGAGCGCGGAAAGGTCGAGGTCGTAGCGGAGAGCGAAGGCGTCGGCGAGGTCTCCGCCGCCGAGCGCATCCTTGCGGAGTTTCAGCTCGAGCTTGCCCGGGATCACCACGCTCTGTGCGCCGATCTTGATCGAGATGGGCGCGGAGACAGCGAGGGTATCCTGTTCGTCGAACGCGCCGCCGACGGCGGTAGCGAGCTGCATGAGAGGATCGGCCTCGCCGTTGTCGGGGGTCACTTCGGAGGGTGTCGTCCCGATCTTGGCGTTGAATTCCTTGGCGTCGGGAATGGCGACGATGCCGTTGACATCCGAATAGGTGCAGACGACGTTTTGCTCGACGCTCATGTTGAAGATCTTCTTGGCCTCGTAGGAGCACGAAGAGGTGTAGGAGACGGGCGTCCAATCCTTCTTGATCGTGAGGCGGAGATCCACATCCGAGAAGGCGGGAAGATTATCGAGCGAGCCGTAGGCCTTGGCCTGCAGACGGATGCCCGAGGTGGCCGATTCGGTCGCCACGCCGCCTGCGACGGACTGGTCGCCCGCGAGGCGCATATAATACGTGAGAAGCTCGCCCTCGGTCTTCTCGAGTTGGGCGAAGCGGAGCGTCTTGGGATTGATGATGTACCCGCCGAGGAGGACGTCGTCCGCGGTGAAGCCGTAGACCTTCACATAGTCTTCCTTTTCGGCGACTTTCATCTCGCCGTCGAAGCTGTTGCGGTAGACGACTTTGCCGCCCTTGGAGAAGGCCTGGTGCTTCATCTTCACGAGGACGGAATCCGAAGAGGCTTGGTTCAGATAGTCGTCGCCGCTCTTGTAGGTGACGTTGTGGATATCCTGCTCGTAGCCCGCAAGGCTGGCTACGGCAGTGCCTTCCGTCGTGATCTTGTAGCTTTGCAGTTCGCTCTGCTTTTGCATGAACGCGTAGATCACGTTTTCGGGAGAGAGCTGATCGGGCGATTTGTCGGTGACAAGGGTCGAAGAAGTGCCCTGCTCGACGGTGGGGGTCTCACTCTTGCCGCCGCAAGCCGCGATGCCTGCCGCAAGCGATACGATGCAGGCGCCCGAGGCGAATACGATGCCGAGTTTCTTGAGTTTTTTCATAATTCTTCCTTTACGATGCCGAAAATTTGCGAAATTTCTTCCGCTGCATGGTTTCAGTATACATTTGTCATAGCATTTTGTCAAGCTGTAATAAGAAAATATGACAAATTTTTTTTCGGAAAGCGCAAATTTTTTTATTGTCCCCGCGCGCGTGACGCAACGAGGAGACTGCATAGGGGCTCATTCAAAGCGATACCCCCTCCGTTGGAGGGGGGTAGGGGGGTGGGCGGAATACGATGGGCCTATCATGGGCGACCCTTGGCTCCCCTCGCAGGGGAGCTGTCGCGGCTGAGGCCGTGACGGAGGGGTTTCTTGCGGCGGGGGAGAAACTTCCGAAAAAGGGCGGAGAGATCGAAGAGATGCAGCAGCGGAAAGAGGAGAACTTCCGCAAGGCCTACGCCGAGCGCCGTAAGAAGAAGGGCGGGGATGTAGTTGAAAAATTGCAAAAATATGCTTTGCAGTCCCAACCCGAGCGCCGCGGCGATGCACACGGCAAGCGTAAGGCGCAAGAAGTATTTCCCCGAGCGCAGCTTGGTCTTCTTCGCGAGGAGCAGAAGGGAACAGGCCGCCGTCACCGTATGGTCGGCCGCCATGCCCACGAGCAGCGCCCCCGCGCCGAGGCGGGCGGGGAGGACCCACACGCAGAGCAGCATCGCCCCCGCTCCGAACAGGAAGAAGAGAAGGGTATATTTCTCGCAATTCATGGAGTTGAGCAGGCTCGTCGAGATCATGGTCACGCTCAAGGGGAAGAGGATGAGGGCGCTTCGGGCGATGAGCTTGCCGCTCTCGGCATTCGCATAGAGGAAGATCCCCGCCCCCTCCCCGCATGCGATGAAGAAGGGCACGAGCAGTCCCGCGATGAGGAGGGTGACGTCGATGGCCTTCTTGACGAGGGCGGAGAGCTTCTCCCTGTCGCCGCGGTAGTAGCTCTCGGAGAGCTCGGGGACGAGCACGAGGGCGATGGAGCCGATGAGGGAGCAGGGGATCGTGAGGACGGGCATCACCATGCCCCCTACGATGCCGTAGGCGCTCATGGCCCGTGCACGCGTGTACCCCGCCGCGATGAGGCGCATCGGGAAGACGACCGAGATGAGCGAGCTCGTGAGGGAAGAGCAGGTGCGCATCATGGTGACGGGCAGTGCGGCGCAGACGAGGGGCTTGATCTCCCCCCGCGGCGAACGCATCTTCCCGCCCTTCCAAAAAAAGTAGAAGAGCGCGATCGAGAAGGAGGCGAGGTAGGAGATGACGACGGCCGCCCCCGCTTTGTTCACATTGCCCACGCCCCCGCCCGCGAAGAGGAGCAGGAGCACGCCCGAGACGATCATCACGATCTCTTCGAGGAGCTCGATGAGGGAGTAGGCGAAAAAGCGCTTGTTCCCCCAAAAACTGCCTCGAAGGACGGCATAGACCGAAGTACAGCTCAGCCCCAAGAGGAGGATGTAGAAGAGATCGGCGCACCTTGGGTCTGCGAAGATCCCCGAAAACACGCCGCGGAGCATAAAGAGGAGCGCGGTGAGGGCGAGGCTGAAGGAGGCAGAGAGAAGTACGGCCGCCGCCGTTGCCCTGTGCGCACGCGCGGGGTGACCTTCGGCACGGTGCTTGGAGATGATGCGGGAGAGGGTTATGGGAAGCCCCGAAGCGCAGACGGTGAGGAAGACGGAGAAGACGGAGAGGGCGAGTTGGTAGATCCCGAGGCCTTCGGGACCGAGCATCCGCGAGAGGATGATGCGGTACAAAAAGCCCAACCCGTGTTCGATGGCGGCGAAGATCGTGACGATCGCGGCGGTCTTGTACAAGTTCATGGTGGTATTATATTCTGCGCCTGCACAACTTTATGCGCCCGCGCATAGAATGGGGGCGTGAAACTCGAATTGGCAACGGGCACATATTACCGCGTGAAGCGGGGGCAGAGGCTCGAAGAGATCGCCGCGGTATTTCATACGACGCCCCGTATCCTCGCCGCGGAAAACGGGCTGAGCGAGGCGCCTTGGGCGGGGCAGGTCGTAAAGATCCCGCCCTCCTCGGGAAATCTCTATACCGTGCGGGGCGGGGAGAGCAAGCGGCTTCTCTGCGGCTCTCCCGCGACCTATGACCGAAAAAACGCGTGGGGTGCGCTCTATATCGGGCAGTGCGTCGTATTATAGCGTCACACGGGGGAAGGCCCTTTGCATACAATTCAGTAGAACCGGGATACGGTTGTTTCACGGAGGTAACCAATGTCGTTCTTTTCAAATTTCTCATCCGATCACTGCCCCGGGACGATCTCGGGCAACCCCTTGAACGGGCTGTGCGAGAAGGTGTGCATCCAGGCGGAGAAGATCTTCGATGCGGGCATTATCCAGACCCGTCTCGAGAATTATTCGGCCGCCGTGCAGAGTTTCGTCCCCGCAGAGCCTACATATCCGCTCACGTTCGTGAGTGCGCGTTCGGTCGGGTCTGCGACCGTCTCCAACGTCAATGTCGAACGTCAGGCGGAGGGGTGCAGTTCCCGCGTACAGGCGACGGTCACCGTGCCCATCGAGATCGTCTACACCGATGCAAACGGCGTCGAGGGCGTTGCGACGAGTTCGGTCGTCCTGAATGAAGACGTCCTCATGTATGTGCCGCCCATGTCCGTCATGCCGTTTACGGTAACGAGCGTCGCTTCGTGCGTCTCGCCCGAGGGCAGCTTCGACCAGACGAGCGGGGCGTTTACTTTAAGCGCCTGCATCACGTGCATCCTCAAAGTCGCCATGCAGGTGGAGCTTCTCGTTCCGAGCTACGGCTATTGCGCCATCCCGCCCGCACAGGAGTATTCGCAGGAAGTCTGCACGGGCTTCTTCGAACTCCCGCTCTACCCGCAGGGGCGCTCCTGCAGCAAACAGTAACCGAGAACACTCTACGGAATCGGGAAAAACGGCCCCATGGGGTCGTTTTTTCGTAAGGAGGCGCGCTATGGAAACTTCTTTCGGCGTGGGGAATACCCCGCTCGTCGAGCTCAAAACTTACGAAAGAGCGGTGGGGGCCCGTGCCCGTATCTTTGCCAAGCTCGAATTTTGCAATCCCGCGGGCAGCGTGAAGGATCGGGCGGCGCTTGCCATGCTCGAAGCGTGCCTGCGGCGGGGGATACGGGCGGGGGCGGCGGTCATCGAGGCCACATCGGGCAACACGGGCATCGCGCTTGCGGCCTACGGAAGAAGGCTCGGGCTGCGGCCCGTCATCGTGATGCCCGAGACCATGAGCCTCGAGCGCAGGCGGCGTATCGCGGAACTGAAAGGGGAGCTCGTCCTCACGGAGGGGAAGCACGGCATGCGTGGGGCGGTCTTACAGGCCGAGGCCATGCAAAAAGAGATCGCGGGAAGCGTACTTTTGGGGCAGTTCGAAAACCCTGCGAACGCCGCGGCGCATTTTCATACCACAGGCCCCGAGATCTGGCGGGATACGAAGGGGAAGGCCGGCGTCTTCGTCGCGGGGGTGGGGACGGGCGGAACGCTCATGGGGGCGGGGCGGTACCTCAAAACAAGGAACAAGGAGGTGAAGCTCGTCGCCGTGGAACCCGCATCTTCCCCCGTGCTCTCGGGCGGATGCGCGGGGCCGCACGGATTGCAGGGCATCGGGGCGGGGTTCGTGCCTGCGCTCTACGATCCTACTCTGTGCGATGAAGTCTTCCCCGTGCGGGAGGAGCAGGCGGTCTTCGCCCTGAAGTGCTTGAAAGAGGAGGGGATCGCGGCGGGGCTCTCCTCGGGCGCCGCCCTCTTCGCCGCGGGGGAGATCGCCCGCAGGGAGCAAACGAGGGGGGATGTGGTCGTTCTTTTTGCCGACGGCGGGGCGCTCTACCGCTCGGATCCGCTCTATCGCAGCGTGGAAAGTGATATTTTTCCGTAGCAAAAAACGGCAGTTTGTTCTGCCGTTTTGCATGATTTTCTTACCCCATGTGTGTATTTTGCCCCTTTTTACGGCTCCTGTCTGCCCGCAAGGGTGATAAAATCGGTGTAGGTGACGAAGCCCGCCTTGCTGCCCTTCGGCTTCTTCACGTTTTTGATCTTCGTGCAGTCGACGGGGATGCGCTCGCCGTGGGCGTCCGAATAGCGGGCGCAGAGGTCGGCGGCGTATTGCAGCACGTCCTGCGGGACGGGCTTTCCGCCGCTCTTTACGACGACGTGGCAGGAGTGATAGCGCTGTGCGTGCAGCCAGAGGTCCTCGGGGGAGGAAGCGCGCACGAGGCGGTCGTTCTGCAGGTTGTTCCGCCCTGCAAGGATGCAAAATCCGCCGTATTCGAAGGTGCGGTAGGGGATCTCGGGGCGGGTCTTCCCCCGTTTTTGGGGTTCGCTCCGGATGAGCCCCGCGAGCGCGAGTTCTTCGCCGAGGGAGAGAAGGTCCTCCTCCGTCTCGGCCTTCTCCGCGGCCGCGGCGAGCGTACGCAGATATTCGAGCCCCTCGCGCGTTTCGGCCTCCTGCGGGGCGAGCATTTCGAGGGTACGCCGCTGTTTTCGGTAGCGTTTGAAGTAACTTTGTGCGTTTTCGGCGGGGGTGTGCATGGGATCGAGCGCGATCCGCAGCTCCCCGCCCTCGTAATAATCGGGGAGGGTACACCCCTCCATGCCCTTTTTGAGCAGATAGAGGTTGGCGGTGAGGATCTCTCCCTTTTTGCGCAGAAGTTCGCAGTTTTCGCACTCCTTCTGCTTTTCGAGGATCTGCGCGAGCCGCTTTTCCTGTTTCTT
This sequence comes from uncultured Clostridia bacterium, assembly GCA_947595585.1. Taxonomy (GTDB): domain Bacteria; phylum Bacillota; class Clostridia; order Christensenellales; family Borkfalkiaceae; genus Gallimonas. The sequence goes on along the minus strand of CANQET010000003.1, from coordinate 92,084 downwards.
CAGGGCGGCGGCGACGGCGGAAGTATATTTTCCGCGTTTCCCTTCAAAGCCCCGCCTTGCCCGCTTCTTGCCGTAGCAATAAGATTGCGCCTCGGAGAGGGTGGAAAAGGGCCGTGCACCCGCCACGAAACGCGCAAAGAAATCGATAGGTACCCCCCCTTTTTCGAGCACACAGGGGGAGATGTCGTCGGAAAATACATAGCCGCGGACGTGGGCTTCGAGGTCGCTGCCCGAGAAACTTTCCGCGATCTGTTCGGCCGTCGAGGGGGCAAGCCCCGCGACGCGGGTAAAGAGGAAATGCCCGAGGTCGCCCGAGGCGGAGGAGAGCACGCCGCGCAGCACCGCCCTGTCCGCTTCTGCGAGGGAGACTTTTTCGGCCTGCGGGGCGGGGAGCACATAGCGCACCCCGGGGAAGATGACGCGGCGGGTGTTGCCGTCGATCGAAGTCGTCTTGAGCGCTCCGAGGATGGTCCCGAGACCCTCTCCTTCGGTGAGCATGAGGTTGGAATATTTGCCCATGACTTCGAGGAGAAGCAGGCGGACGGTATCCGTAAATTCCGTCTTTTCGCGGAGGCGGAAGGCGAGGATGCGTTCGAAGCCCACGAGCGCCACGGATAAAATTTCGGCGCCTTGGATATATTTGCGGAGCAGCATGCAGAAGTTGGGGCAGACGGACGGGGCATCCTGTGCACGGTCTTCGAAATACGCCCCGCACTCGGAGGCGTTCGTCGAGAGCACGAGAAGGCGCGTCTTCCGCGCTGCGGTGAAGATGAGAAGATCGATCTCATCGGGCGAAGGCTGGATGATCTTGTTGATGTGCCCGCCCGCGAGCGCTTTGTCGAGCTCTTTCGCGACGAGGCGGAGGGTAAAGGCGTCTTGAGGCATAGATATCCCTTTTTTGCGGTGCAGTTTGCCTGCTTTTTCCCCATTATACACGAAAAGACGAAAAAAGTAAACGAAATCGCTTTTCTTTTCGGGCGGCTTGTGGTAAAATATAACGTACGAAATTTATATAACATTCAGGAGTGAAATATGAAGTACGAAGTCGCACCCGCAGAAAAAAGCACGGTAAAGATCACCATGCGGTTCACCGCCGAAGAGTGGAACGCCGCGCTCACCAAGGCATATCTCGAGACCCGCGGCCGCTATGCCGTCAACGGGTTCCGCAAGGGCAAGGCGCCGCGCTACATGATCGAATCGTTCTACGGCAAGGGCGTATTCTTCGAAGATGCTCTGAACGGGCTCTATCGCGAGAACTACGGCACCGTGCTCGAGGCGGAGAAGGAGAAGTTCCGCCCCGTCGCCGAGCCCGAGCTCGCCCTCGGCGATGATTTTTCGGAGGAGAACGTCGTCCTCGTCGCGACGACGCCCATCTTCCCCGAAGTCAAGATCGAGAAGTACACGGGTATAAAGATCCCCAAGTATGAGTATACTGTTACGGACGCCGACGTCGACGCCCGCATCGAGCGCTACCGCGCACAACACGCCAAGTCCCGCGAGGTGACGGACCGCCCCGCCCAAAACGGCGATACCGTGAAGATCGACTTCGTCGGAAAGGTGGACGGCAAGGCCTTTGAGGGCGGTACGGCTGCGGGGTACGACCTCACGCTCGGCTCGGGCAGCTTCATCCCCGGCTTCGAAGAGGGCGTCGTGGGCATGACGATCGGCGAGGTGCGCGATATCAACGTCACCTTCCCCGAGGACTATCAATCCGAAGAGCTCAAGGGCAAGGCCGCCGTATTCACGGTGACCCTCCATGCCATCACCGAGCGGGTGCTTCCCGAAGCGAACGACGAATTCGCCAAGCTCTGCAAATTCGAAACGATGGACCGGATGCGCGAATATCTCCGCGGCCAGCTCGAAAACAGCGCCGCCAACCGTTCCCGCGACGAGACCGAGAATTCCATCCTCACCGAGATCGCGAAGACGGCGACGGCCGAACTTCCCGATGCCCTCATCGAGATGCAGCAGGAGGAGTCCCTTTCAAGATTCGAGCAGAACTTCCTGCGTCAGGGCGTACGTCCCGAAGATTATTATGCCTACGTCGGGTCCACCCGCGAGGAGTATAAGAAGAATTTCGAAGAGGAAGCCCGCCGCACCGTCATGAACCAGTGCGTGCTCGAGACCCTCTTGGATCTTCTGAAGATCGAGGCGACCGAGGAGGAGATCTCCGCCCGTATCGCGGAGCAAGCTGCTTCCGTCGGCAAGGAGCCCGAGACCTACAAGAAGGGCATGGACCCCCGCCAGATCGACTACATCACGGCAGATATCAAGATCAAAAAGCTCTTCGAATATCTCGAAGCCAACAACGAAATGGTCAAACCCGAGGAGGCACAGGCATGAACGAAAAGAACATCCTCATCCCCTACGTCGTCGAACGGACGGCGGGCGGCGAACGCAGTTACGACCTCTATTCCCGTCTCCTCGAAGACAGGATCATCTTCCTCGGCGGTGAGATCGACGACGCCACGGCCAACACCGTCGTCGCCCAGCTCATCTATCTCGAGGCGAAGGACCCCGGCAAGGATATCAGCCTCTACATCAACAGCCCCGGCGGCTCCGTGACGGCGGGCATGGCCATCTATGATACCATGAACTACGTGCGGTGCGACGTCTCGACGATCTGCATCGGCATGGCGGCATCGATGGGGGCCTTCCTCCTCGCGGCGGGCACGCGCGGCAAGCGCTTCGCCCTCAAGAACAGCGAGATCATGATCCACCAGCCGCTCGGCGGTGCACAGGGGCAGGCGAGCGACATCAAAATTCAGGCGGAGCACATCCTCCGCATCAAGGATAAGATGACCCGTATCCTTGCCGAAAACACGGGCAAGCCCTACGAAGTCATCGCACGCGATACCGATCGGGATAACTATCTCACCGCGGACGAGGCCCGTTCCTATGGGCTCATCGACGGGGTGTACGACAGGAAATAAACGCGGAGAACAAAATGGCATTAAAATACGAACAACACTGCTCTTTCTGCGGAAAGGAAAAATCCAAGACGAAGAAACTCGTCTCCGGGCCCGAAGGGGTGGCCATCTGCGACGAATGCGTCGAGCTTTGCCGCGATATGATGGCGAAGACCCCCGTGCAGAACGTCGAGCAGGTCGAACTGAAAAAACCCGCCGAGATCAAGAAGGAGCTCGATGAGTACATCATCGGGCAGGATAAGGCGAAGCGGGTGCTTTCCGTTGCGGTCTACAACCACTATAAGCGCATCAACGCCCTCGCAAAGGGGGCGGAAGACGACGGCGTGGAGATCGAGAAGAGCAACATCCTTCTCCTCGGGCCGACGGGCAGCGGCAAGACGCTGCTCGCGCGTACCCTTGCAAAGATCCTCAACGTCCCCTTCGCAACGAGCGATGCCACCACCCTCACCGAAGCGGGCTATGTGGGCGAAGACGTCGAAAATATCCTCTTGAAACTCATCCAGAACGCCGATTACGACATCGAACGCGCACAGCGAGGAATCATCTACATCGATGAGATCGATAAGATCGCCCGCAAGGGGGAGAACGTCTCCATCACGCGCGACGTCTCGGGCGAAGGCGTACAGCAGGCCCTCCTTAAGATCATCGAGAGCACGGTCGCGAATGTTCCTCCGCAGGGGGGAAGAAAACACCCGCAGCAGGACTGCATGCGCATCGATACGACGAACATCCTCTTCATTTGCGGCGGGGCGTTCGTCGGGCTCGACCGCATCGTCGGCGCACGCAAGGATGATTCCCGCCTCGGCTTCGGCGGCAAGCTCCGTCTCGGCGAGAACGAGGTCGATTATTCCCTCCTCGAAGACGTCAAGCCGCAGGACCTCACCAAGTTCGGGCTCATCCCCGAATTCGTGGGGAGGATCCCCATTGTCGTGAGCCTTCAGGCCCTCGACGAAGCCGCCCTCGTGAATATCCTCACCAAGCCCAAGAATGCGATCATCAAGCAATACCAGAAGCTCGTTGGCATGGACGGCGTGAAGCTGACCGTGGAAGACGAGGCGGTGCGCGAGATCGCGGGCACGGCGATCCGTTTGAAGACGGGCGCGCGCGGGCTGCGCACGATCATCGAAGGGCTGATGACCGACGTCATGTACGATCTGCCTTCGGAGAACAACGTGGAGGAAGTGATCATCACACGCGATTGTGTGGCCTCGGGGGCAAAGCCGAAACTTGTCTATAAGAAGACAGCGTAATACAAAAAAACCGCACATGGGGTGCGGTTTTTTTGTTTGGACTACGTAAAAGCTAACTGCAAATTTGCTACGTAATACTGCGTCATGCTACGTTTTTCTTGGTCACGTACACAAAAGTACGCTCCCTGCGAAAAGCCTCGCATTCCTTGTCTTACTTGCAACTTTGCAGTTTGACGGTACCCGTTGTCGCTCCTGATAAGCAAGACGGTACCCGTTGTCGCGCATGATGAGCGACCTCATCCCGAACGAAGCGTAGCGAAGTGAGCGGATCTTAAGATACACTCGCTACGCTACTTCGCCTAACGGCTCGTGCCGTGCTTAGATAAACAATAGAAGCCCCGCACGGGGCGGTATGAGGGTCGGACTGCGTATTTGCCTCGTCGCCGTGCCCCCTCCATTGGAGAACAGAGCACCACCCCCTCCATTGGAGGGGGGTAGGGGGGTGGGCAGGAGGCGACGGAGCACATCAGTACGTCATTCCGAGGCGTAGCCGAGGAATCTCGTTCTAATAACGTCATGTTGAGCGTAGTCGCCCCGCGCGCATTTCTAATTCTCTAAGCGCGGCACGAGCGCGTAGCGCGAAGTAAACATCGCCGCAGTCTTAATCCTATATATGAGCTACAATATGAGGCTAAGGCTAATGCGATTCTTCACTTCGCCCTAACGGGCTCTGTTCAGAATGACGTATTTGGAAGCCTTTGCCCCCCATCCGTCACGGCTATGCCGTGCCACCCTCCCCCCGAAGGGGGTAGGGCTTTCGGACTTCGTACTCACCTCTTCGCCGCCCACCCCCTTGATCCCCCTCCCACGGAGGGGGGTAGGGGGGTGGGCAGGTGACCGACGGAGCCTATCAGTACGTCATTCCGAGGCGTGAGCCGAGGAATCTCGTTCTAATAACGTCATGTTGAGCGTAGTCGAAACATCGCCGCAGTCTTAATTCTACTTGAGATTTCTCACTACGTTCGAAATGACGTAGACGGGGTACCCGTATTGCTTATTCCGAACGTACCCCCTCCATTGGAGGGGGGTAGGGGGGTGGGCAGGAGGCGACGGAGCTCATCTCGTGCGTCCCTTGGCTCCAATCGTAGGGGAGCTGTCGCGGCGTAAGACGCGGCTGAGGGGTTTCAAAACCCTTTCCCCCGCTTACGCGGGTACTTCCCCTATGAGGGGCAGCAAGGGGACGAACGACGGAGCCCATCATTTGCGACCTCATCCCGACCGAGGCGTAGCCGAGGGAGCGGATCTTAAGATTCACTCACCCCTAACGGGGTTCGGAATGAGGGTTCGGACTTTGTACTCACCTTTCTGCCGCCCCACCCCCTTGATCCCCCTCCCACGGAGGGGGTGGTGTACGGAATTAGCCCCGAAGGGGGCAGGGCGATACTTCATTCCGCCCCGCCTCGTCCCGTCCGTCCCGCCTCGCCTGCCACGTTCGCCTCGCCGTGCCTCGTCTGCCTCGTCCGCCCGTCTGCTCGTCCCGCCTCGCCTCGCCCCGTCCCGTCCGTCCCGTCCGCCCGTCTGCTCGCCCTGTCTCGTCCCGTCCCGCCTCGCTCTGTCTCGCCGCGTCCCGTTCCACACAAGCCCTGCAGGCGGCGGGGGAACGCAAAAAAATGAAAATTTCATGCAGAAAGGGAAAAGCAGGCACGAAATCGGGCAAAAATAAAGGAATTTTTTTGCATTTTTTGCAATTCTCTATTGACAAACCCATGAAAGTGCAATATAATACATTCAGACGCAGTTCGGTGGGCGGCATGAAAGCCCGCCTTTTGCGCACATTATAATTATAGGAGGAAAGTTATGAAAAAGCACATCATCCGCCTTTTGGTGGTGATGCTCTCCGTCTGCCTCGGTATGGCGGTGATCTCGGCTTGCACCAAGCCGAAGACCTACACCGTTACCTACCTCGCCGGCGGCGGTACGGGTACTGCTCCCACGGTGGAGAAGTACAAGGAGGGTGAAGAGTTCACCGTAAAGGAAAACACCTTCACCTACGAGGGCTACACCTTCACGACGTGGAACGACGGCGCGAAGAACGTTGCCCCCGGTGCGAAGTACGTCATGCCCGCAAAGGATATCACCTTCACTGCACAGTGGAAGAAGGAGATCGTCGATAATTACAGCGGGTATTGGACGGGCGAAGCCGAAGGCGCCAAGCTCGGCGAAAGTTACGCCGGCAAGACCTTCGATGTCGAAGCTGCCGTAATGCTCGATGAGACCGATCTCTTCGTCGCATTCATGTTCACGGAGAAGGGCGGCGCCGCGAAGCTCGGCGCAGGCGTCCACGGCACCGTGTCCGAAGAGGGCGCGATCGACTTCAACGGCACCGCAGGCAAACTCGAGAACGATAAGCTCACGATCCCCTTTGGGGAAGAAGCTTCCATCGAATTCTCGGGCCGCAAGGCGCTCGGTGACGCGGCGGAGCCCGACGGCGTCTACAGCTCGGGCGAAGAGGGCGAGGAGAAGTTCCTCGACTTCAACCGCGGCGCGATCAAGCTCGATGCCGCCTTCGTAGATGCCGAATTCCTTTCGATCGGCAAGTACATCGTCGGCTATCAGGAAATGGGCGAAGTGTCCCTGAGCCCGTTTGCTGCCGTGATGGACGGCGACAACATCGTCTACTACGATATGGCCGGCGACACCTACACCTTCACCCCTTACGACGGCGAGATCACCGAGGCGTATGCTTATACGTCTGCGACCCTCGAAGCGACGGCGGATAAGGTCTACGTGGTCGTAAGCGGTACCTTCTCTGGCTACACCAAGAACGGCTTCGAAGCCGCGCTCAAGGATTCCAACGAGAACGTCCTCGCTCCCAACGTCTGCCTCAGCGAAAAGCCTTGGACTTGGCAGGAGACGACCACCGAAGTCGAAGTGAACAGCGACGGCACGTGGACGGTGAAGATCGATATCACCGCGCTCGAAGGCACGATTCCTTTCTCCGTCTGCATGGACAAGAGCGGCAGCGGCGATATCAAGACGCTCCCCGAAGATGCCAACGCAACCAAAGAGCTCGGCACGAAGAAGTACACGTTGAAGCTCGGCAAATCCGGTACGTTGACGATCAATATCGGCGAAGCGGGCAAGTCGCACGCCTATACGGGGATGTCGCTTGAAGCGACGGCCGATAAGGTCTACCTCACGATCACCGGTACCTTCACGGGCTACACCGATGAAGAATTCAAGGGCAAGCTCGAAGATGACAACAAGAATGAGCTCTTTATCGGTATCACCGCAACGAAAGCTGCGGGCGACTTGGCTGCTTGGGGCTGGCCGGAATGCCCGACGACCGTGACCACCGAGAACGGGCAGTTCACCGTCAAGATCGATGTCACCGAAGTCCCGGTCGTGATCTACTACATTTGCGAAGATAACTCCGGTAGCGGCGATATCGTATGGAATGCAGATGCATTTACTTCTTCCGTGACCTTCGGCGATAAGAAGTATACGATCGAAAAGAACGGCTACGGCAACACGCAGTTGAACGTGGAAGCTTATGTCGAGATCCCCGAAGATGCCACCTATGAGGTGACGGCCTTCACGCTCGAGAAGCAGGGCGACAAGGTATACCTTCTCTATAAAGGTACCTGCGCGAACTATGATGCAGAGACTTTGGAAGCCGCGTTGAAGGCACTTCCGCTCCGCATGGATATTCACAAGATCAACGGCACCGCTACGGGTGCAGACGGCACCGGTTGGACCTTCTCGATGGGCGAGGGGACCTGGGAGATGAAGATCGATATCACGGCAGGTGAGAGCGATTACTTCACGCCCGGCAGCATCTTCTTCATCGACGGTTTGAACAACTATAGCGACGGCGGCAAATACTACAACCTCTGGAACCAGCAACTCACCATTGAGCTTGGGACGAACCTGTATAAGGCAGGCGCTCCGATCGGTGAGAAGCAGGGTGACCCGATCTATACTTGGGGCAACGTGACTTTCTCGATCGAAAGCACGATCGTGCCCACCTACACCTTCTCCGCGCCTACGTCCGCGAAGCTCGAGCTCATGAACGATAAGGGCAACGGCACCGACGAGAACTTTGAGAACGAGATCGGAAGAGCATTCTTCGTGCTCTCCGGTACCTACACGGGCGAAGTCACCGAAGCGATCGCAAAGGATCACTTCAAGCAGGCGAATTATCCCTTCCAGTTTGGTGGTTTAAGCCTCGATAAGACGAAAGATCGCATCAGAAGGATCTCCATCGATACCGAGGCCAAGACTTGGACCTTGAAGTTCGATGTCACTTGGCTTGCACCCGGCGAGTATATCTGCCGCTTCGGCCCTAAAGGCGGATCCGACGATCTCACGCTCAGCACGACGGCTTGCCCCGATAATAGCGTGAAGGCAGTTGGTAGTACCTTTGAGCTCAAGAATTATGCCGATAATTACGACACGGTACATTGGGGCTGCATCTATCTGACGGTTACGTTCAATTATGCGGTCACCGGTGTTGATTTTACTGCGGCCAACAATAAGGCGGCCATTGTCGTGAACGGCACCTATGAGACCGAGGCCTTCACCGCCGAGCAAATTAAGAGCTTCCTTGAGGATGAGGATGTGCGCACGATGTGCGTCGACCTCTATGGCTCTGCTTGGACGAAACTCCAGCCGACCGTTACCGCGGAAGACGGTAAGTTCAGCGTAACGCTCGATGTTTCCTCGACTGCAGCGGGAAGCTATATCGTTGCAAGCGATTGCAGCGGCAATGGCAACATCAAGAACGTGACGATAAATAAGACGATCGCCGCGAAAGGCACGATGTTCACGCTTGCAGGGACCAGCGGCTCCGACCTTACGCTTAAGATCACGAAGGTCACCTATGCGGTGACCGGTGCGAAGGTCGAAGAGGCGAGCGAGAAGATCAACCTTGTCCTCTCGGGTACCTATGCGGATTGCAGCGATGCAGACATTACTGCCTATATGCAGGTTGTCTACTACGATATTCAGCACAACGATAATCTCGACCGCATGGGTTGGGACCGTCTCAACAAATATGCGAGAACGGTCACCGCTGCGGAAGGTAATTGGACGTTGACGCTCGATATCACCGCGCTCACTGTCGGTTCCTATGGGATCCACTTCGATTCGTCGGACGGCATCGGCGGCGACAACAACAATACCGAAAGCTGCAAGCCTACGGATCAGACTTTGAACGATAAAGAGTTCAAGATCGGCACGAAGACGTTCAAGTTTGTCTACGATCCTTCGAGCAACAAGGCGGAGTACTTCTGGGGAACCCTCGGCATGATCATGACGGATACGAATGCTCCCGAGCTCGACTTCACCAAGGCTGCGCTCACTGCCGAAGATAACCACGTCTACCTTGTGCTCACGGCGAGCGTGAAGGGCTACACGCAGCAAGAACTTGAAACGATCGTCTTCATCGGTGAAACCGGTGATATGACGCTCAAAGTCAGCAGCGTGACGCTTGCAGACGGCACGGCGACCCTGAAGTTCGACTTCACGGGGATCGGGCCGAACGGTAAGTGGTGGTGGGGCCACTACACGATCAATGGTGGCGCACAGCTCAGTGTGAATGCTCCTCTTGAGACTGAAGGCGGCGCGAAGACGACTGAAGTGACCATGGGTGAGTACAAATACACCCTGAAACACAACGGCTCCGAAGCCGATCAAAACGACCAGATCATCGTTACGATCGAAAACGCCTAACGCAAAACACAAGAAAAGGCTGCCGCGCTTCTGCGCGGCAGTTTTTCTATTGCTTGCGCTTTGAGTGAGGCGGACTTCGTAGGGGCACAATAGTACGTCATTCCGAGGGCGTAGCCCGAGGAATCTCGACTTTGAGATTTCTCACCCCTAACGGGGTTCGAAATGACGTAGACCCCCCCGCCCACAGAGGGGGTAGGCGGGAAACCGACGGGGCCCATCATTAGCGACCCTTGGCTCCCCTTGTAGGGGAGCTGTCGCGGCGTGAGCCGTGACTGAGGGGTTTTTGAAACCCTATCCCCCGCTGACGCGGGTACTTCCCCTAAGAGGGGAAGCAAGGGGTTGGACTTCGTAGGGGCTTCCCTGAAAACGCAGCAAGGGGTTGGACTTCGTATTTTTCTTTCTGCCGCCCCACCCCCTTGATCCCCCTCCCACGGAGGGGGTAGGCGGACTGCGTAATTGCTTTCACGGAGGGGGTAGGCGGGAAACCGACGGGGCACATCACGAGCGACCCTTGGCTCCCCTTGTAGGGGAGCTGTCGCGGCGTGAGCCGTGACTGAAGGGTTTTTGAAACCCTATCCCCCGCTGACGCGGGTACTTCCCCTAAGAGGGGAAGCAAGGGGTTGGACTGCGTAGGGGCTTCCCTGAAAACGTAGCAAGGGGTTGGACTTCGTACTCACCTCTTTGCCGCCCCACCCCCTTGATCCCCCTCCCACGGAGGGGGTAGGCGGACTGCGTACTTGCTTTCACGGAATGAGGGTTCGGACTGCGTAGGGGCACAATAGTACGTCATTCCGAGGCGTGAGCCGAGGAATCTCGACTTTGAGATTTCTCACTAACGTTCGAAATGATGTAGACACCCCCTCCATTGGAGGGGGGTAGGGGGGTGGGCGGATGACCGACGGGGCGCATCACGAGCGACCCTTGGCTCCCCTTGTAGGGGAGCTGTCGCGGCGTAAGCCGCGGCTGAGGGGTTTTTGAAACCCTATCCCCCGCTGGCGCGGGTACTTCCCCTAAGAGGGGAAGCAAGGGGTTGGACTGCGTACTCACCTCTTTGCCGCCCCACCCCCTTGATCCCCCTCCCCCCGATGGGGGTAGGGCTTTCGGACTGCGTAGGGGCGGGACGATTGTGCAAAATATACAATCCTGCGGGGCATGTTTGTAAAATTTGCCCATTGCATTTTTCCGAGGTTCGGGGTATAATATTCTTACAATCTATCCTTGGAGGAAATTATGTCCGGTCTTGTACTGAAACACATCAATAAGGTCTATCCCGGCGGCAACCAGGCCGTCTTCGATTTCTGCCTCGAGATCCGTGATAAGGAATTCATGGTTTTCGTCGGCCCTTCCGGCTGCGGCAAGTCTACGACGCTCCGCATGATCGCAGGTCTTGAAGAGATCTCCTCGGGCGAACTCTATATCGACGGCAAGCTCGTCAACGACGTCGTCCCCAAAGATCGTGATATCGCCATGGTCTTCCAGAACTACGCGCTCTATCCGCACATGTCCGTCTACGACAACATGGCCTTCGGCTTGAAGCTGCGCAAAGTGCCCAAGGAAGTCATCGATCAGCGCGTGAAAGAGGCGGCGGCCATCCTCGGCATCACCGATTACCTCTCCCGTAAGCCCAAGGCGCTCTCCGGCGGCCAGCGGCAGCGCGTTGCGCTCGGCAGAACGATCGTCCGCGAGCCCAAGGTCTTCCTTCTCGACGAGCCCCTTTCCAACCTCGATGCAAAGCTCCGTGCGCAGATGCGTACCGAGATCAGTAAGCTCCATGTCCGCCTTGGGACGACGTTCATCTACGTCACCCACGACCAGATCGAAGCGATGACGATGGGCACCCGTATCGTTGTCATGAAAGACGGCTTCATGCAGCAGGTCGATACGCCGCAGAACCTCTATGATTATCCCATCAACCTCTTTGTCGCAGGCTTCATCGGCACGCCGCAGATGAACTTCTTCAAGGATTCGACGATCACGCAGGAAGGCGATAAGACGTACGTCAACATCATCGGCGGCAACAAGATCGCGCTGCCCGAGTCGGTCGTCTCCAAGATCAAGAACTTCGATCAATATGTGAACACGGGCAAGACGGTCACGCTCGGCGTTCGTCCCGAAGATATCCACGAGGATCAGAACTTCATCTCCACTTCTCCCGAGACGGTCGTCACCGCCAAGCTCGAAGTCATCGAAAAGCTCGGCGCCGAAATGCAGATCTACTGCGATCTCGACTACAAGAATGAGAAGAACACCGTCGTCGACAGCGTCTCGCAGATGGTCGCGAAGATCTCCTCGCGTGCCAGTGTGAACCTCGGCGATACGATCGAGCTTGCCTTCGACGCCCGTCACATCCACCTTTTCGACGGCTACACCGAGGCCACGATGCTTGCCCGCGATGAGCACTACGACGTCATCCCCGAAAATGCAGAGGGGGCAGCGTTCGTTCCGCCTACGCCGCAGGATATGCAGGCGCAGATCGAGGCGGCGCGCGTCGTCACCAAAGAGATGAAGAAGCAGATGAAGCGCGATGCGAAGATGGAAGAGAAGCGCAAGGCGCAAGAGGCCGCAGCCGCTGCCGCCGCTCCCGCTCCCGCTCCCGAAGAGGCTCCTCAAGAAGCACCTCAAGAGGCTCCCGCCGAAGCTCCTCAGGAAAACGAAGAACAGAAGTAAAAACTTTTCTCACGAAAGAGCGTTTACCCCTCGGGTAAGCGCTCTTATCTTTGGGGAAAACAGTTGACAAAGCCGCCGAAATGCGGTATGATTTTAGAGAAAAAAAGGGAGGGAAAATGCCATGTGGGATGTCGTTTTGGATGCGCTTTTCGACACGCTCAAGCTCATGCCCTTCCTGCTCGTTCTCTATATCCTCATCGAACTTTTGGAGCATGAGACGGACGTCGGCAAGCCTCGCCGTGCACTGACGGGGCCTTGGGCGCCTCTCATCGGCGCCGCGCTCGGGATCGTGCCGATGTGCGGCTTCTCGGTGATGGCCTCCAAGCTCTATCGCCACCGCCACATCACCTTGGGGACGCTCGTCGCCGTACTTCTCGCAACGAGCGATGAAGCCCTCATCGTGCTCCTGTTTTCCCCCCTCGCGTGGAAGCCAAAACTCATCACGGTGGGGGTCCTTATCGGGATCAAGCTCCTCTTGGGCGCCGCGGCGGGGTACCTTTGCGACCTCGTCTTGCGGGATCGTACGCTCGCCCCCCTGCCCGAGGGGCACCACGATCACGAACATCACGACCACGAAGCGCACGAACACGAGCATCACGAAGCCCACGAGGACGGGGATGAGCACGTGCACGAGACGGGCGATTGCGCCTGCGACGAGCTCTCGCCCTGCGAACACAAGCACGGCGGCAAGTGGATGGTCTATTTTGTGTCGCCGCTGCTCCACACGCTGCAGGTGGCGGCCTTCGTCTTCCTCGTCAACCTCGCCTTCGGTTCGCTCTTTTATGCGCTCGGCGAAGAGAACGTGATCGCCTTCCTCGGCGGCAACGGGTATTGGTTCCAGCCGCTGCTCTGCGTCCTCATCGGAGTGATCCCCAACTGTGCCGCGTCCGTCGTGCTCGCGGAGACGTATGCCCTCGGCGGGATCTGCTTCGGCGGCCTGCTTTCGGGGCTCCTCGCGGGCGCGGGGCTCGGGTACATCGCCCTGTGCGAGAAGGGGACCCTTCGCCGCGGGCTGTGTATCCTCGGCGGCGTGATGCTCTTCTCCATCGCGGCGGGCTACGCCGCCTGCGCGCTCGGGCTGCTCTTTTAGCCCAAAATGCACACATGAGGTAAGAAAATGACGGGAGGTCGCCATGCAAAACGCGGCGATTTTACCCGAGAGAAGCCCCGAAGCGGGGGAAGTGGAATTCACATCGGCACGGGAAGCGATCCGAGCTTTTTTGTGCCGTACGGCGGGGAAGGCGGCGGCCATCACCGATGCGGCTTGCTGCGGGCTTGCCTTGGAGGCCTTGGGCGGTTCGCGGGCCGTGACCGTCGTTTTCGAGCGGGATGCGCTCCCGCTCTTCGCCCTGCCCGAAGTGGGGGCGGCGATCGCGGTGGGCGGCGGTGCGACCCTCCGCGCCTGCCGTTTTTTCGCGGAGATCATGCACATCCCCTGCCTTTTGCTCCCCGTAGGCGCCGCCCTCGACGGCGTCGCAGAGGAGGCGGGGGAGATCGTATTGGACGGAGAGCTTCGCACCGTCCCCCTCAAAAGAGGGGAGACTGTATTCGATAAAACGCTGCTCTCGGAGGGGCTTGCCGCCGCCGAAAGCCGCCTTTTGCTGACCCGCCTTGCCCTGTTTGAGACGCAAATGCTCGTCCGCTTCGGGCTCCGCAGCGCGGATGCGGCCTCCGAACGGCTCTATGCCGCCCTGCTCGAGGAGGGGGAAGATCTTCCCTCGCTCGTAAAGAAGAACTTCGCCGCGCGGACCTGCGAGGCGGAGGGCATGCCGTGCGGCGAGGGGATCTTTCTATCCCGTATGCTCGGCGGCGTCTTGCCCGAATACAGCGCCTTTATAACCCTTCTTTCGCTCTACAAGACCTTCTTTTCCGAGGGCGCTTTGCGGCGATACACCGTGCCGGATTATCGCCGCCGTGCACGGGATGCGGGGGTACCCTATGGCGATCTTTGCATTCCGACGCCCCAAGAACTCATGCGGCGGGAGGAAGTGTTTCTCGGCATGCGGGGAGAGGCGCTTTGCCTGCTTTCCTGCGTCGAACGGGCGCACGCGCACTTTTTGCGGCGGCATCGCCCGAAGACAACGATAAAGCCCATCGGAGGGCTTCCCGAGCGGAGCGGAGGACTTTCCGCCCTCATCCGCGATTTCGGGCTTCTGGAGTTTGCATGACAAAACAAGAATTATTGCGGGAGGTATCCCTGTTTTTGCTCGATCTCGACGGCACCGTCTACCTCGGCGACCGCCCGATCGGGGCCATGCGCAAGACGCTCTCTGCGCTTCGCGGCATGGGAAAACAGCTCGTCTTCCTCACCAACAACTCCTCGCGGACCGAGGCGGAATACCGCGAAAAACTCACCCGTATCGGGCTTTTTTCGGCGGGGGACGGGGTCTATACTTCGGGTATGGCGACGGCGGAATACCTGCAGGTGCATTATCCGGGAAGGCGCGTCTTCCTCGTGGCGACGGATGCCGTCCGTACGGAATTCGAAAAGAGCGGCGTCGTGCTCGATGCCGGGGCGCCCGAAGTCGCCGTACTCGCCTACGATACCGAGCTCACCTTCCCGAAGATCCGCCTGCTTGATCGCTTCCTGCGTGCGGGCATTCCCTTCCTCGCGACCCATCCCGACGACGTCTGCCCGACCGAAGACGGTTCCATGCCCGATGTGGGCGCCTTCCTCGCGATGTTCGCCCGCGCTTCGCACCGCACGCCCGATGCTATCATCGGCAAGCCGTATGCGCCGATGGGGGAGGGCCTTGTGCGAAAATACGGCGTCCCGCGGGAGAGGATGTGCATGGTGGGCGACAGGATGCATACGGATATCCGCTTTGCGAACAACAACAAGATGCGGAGCATCCTCGTGCTCTCGGGGGAGACGACGGAGCGCTCGATGGCACAATTTCCCGATGTGCCCGACCTCGTCCTGCCCGACTTCAACCATATTTTCGGGTAAATTCTCTTCAAAGTGTTTGAAACCGCAAAAAAGCGCGGTATGAATAATAGAGCCGCATGTGCGCGGCGGAGGTGACTATGCAGGAACTTACGTTGCTCTCCCGTGCCCCCCTGACCTTCGGGCTGGCGGGGGAGATCGATTCGCAGAACGCGGATACCTTTTCGGAGGAAGTCCTTTCCGAGTACAAGAAGGGACCTTCCGACCTCGTATTCGACTGCACGAAGCTCGAATTTCTCGATTCGACCGCCCTCGGCACCTTCGTGCGGCTGAGCCGTATCGCAAAGGAAGACGGGCATCGCATGGCGCTTTTGCATCTCGCGCCGCGGCTGAAAAAGCTCTTCGTCATCTGCAAGCTCGATACGGTCATGGAGATAGCGGAATGAGAGAATATCTGAAGATGGAGGCTGCGACCTCCGGCGAGATCATGACGACGCTCCGCCTCGCCACGGGCGGCGTGTGTTCGCTTGCGGGCTTGGGGCTCGACGCGGGGGAAGATTGCAAGGTCTGCCTCACCGAGAGCTTGCTCCTTCTCTCCCACGCGGGCTACGGGCGGGCGTGCATCGCATTTTTCGAGGACGGGGGACTCTTCGTCCGTATCACGGCAGAGGGGACATGCGGGGAAGCCGCTCCCGTCCCCGAAGACGATATCTCCGCAGCCCTTTTGGAGGCGCTTGCGGTCGGCGTACAGATGGAGAAGAGGGAAGGAAGACTGTTCGGCGTCTCCTTCCGCTTTGCGACCGATGGAAGAAATTGAACTCTTTCGCCAATTCAGGGAGACGGGGGATCTTGCGCTGCGCAACGAGATCGTAGAGAAGTACCTCTTCATCGCCTCGGTCCTCGCGAAGAAATTCGTGGGGCGGGGGGTGGAGTACGACGACCTCTACCAAGTTGCCGTGCTTGCGCTCATGAAGGGCATCGACCGCTTCGACGAGCGCAAGGGCGTGAAGTTCTCCACCTTCATCACGCCGACGATCACGGGGGAGATCAAGAACTACTTCCGCGACCGCTCCCGCCTCGTGCATCTTCCGCGCAAGGTGGCCGAGCTCCGCGGACGGGTGAAGCGGGAATCCGACCGTATCGCCGCCGAGACGGGCAAGGCGCCCACGCCGCGCGAACTCTCCGCCCTCTTGGGGGTCACGGAAGAGGAGATCGTCCGCTGTATGGAAGCGGGGCGGGTCGTCTCGCTGGACCGCCCTGTCGACGGCGAGGACGGGGCGACGTTTTACGACCTCATCGCCGCCGAAGGGGATCCCTTTGAAAGTTTCGAGACACGGGACGCCGTGAAGACCGCCCTCTCGGGGCTCTCCGCACGGGAGCGGGAACTCATCCGCTACCGCTACGGGGAACAGCTCTCGCAGACCGAGACGGCAAAGCGCATGAACGTCTCCCAGATGTTCGTCTCGCGCTTGGAGCGCAAGGTGCTCGCAAGGCTCAAAGAGGAGCTCAAGGGAGGCATGGCATGAAGTGCGTGATCTCCGATACCGTCACCTTCCGCCGTGCGATCGAAGAGATGGCGGAACTTCTCTCCGCATTGCCCGAACGGGTGCGCTTCGATAGCCGCCTCGTCGCGAGCGAACTCATCACGAACGCCCTGAAGTACGGGGGCGGGAAGGCCTACTTCTCCTGCGAAAAAGAGGAGGATGGGGTACTGATCTGCGTCCGCGGCGAAAAGGAATTTGAGCCGCCCCGCCTTTCGGTCTGCCCCGAGGCGACCGCCGAGCGCGGCCGCGGACTCTTCCTCGTGGATACGTTTTCCGTCCGCAGGGAATACAGCAAGGAAGCGGGGCTTTCGGTCGTCATCCGCTTTGCGCCGTAAGATACTTTTCCGCACACGACTGATTTCGATAAACATGGGAGGCATGCCATGGATGTAGCCGCCGAAGTGCGCACGATATTGCAGGAAATTTCCGAAAAGACGGATACCACGGTCTCGCTCGAACCCTTCGAGGGGGCGACGAAATTCGGCTTCACCTTCGGCGGGAAGTCCTTCTCGGCATACCTTGAAGGAGAGGGGGAAGAGGCCGAAAAACGAGCAAGGCTCCTCGCCTTTTTCCTCGCGTCCGCCGAACACGGCGAGATCGCCGACCGCAAGGCCGAGCTCGGGCACATCCTCCTCGGCGAGGGCGGCTCGTGGCGGGCGTTTCGCTACATGAACCGCTATTCCATGGCAGACGGCCCCTGCTTCGCTCTCGAGATCCTGCCCGAAAAACTTCCCGCGGAGGCCCTTGCCCTCATCGAGCGGTGTATCTCCGATAGGGACTTTGCCGTAGCCATCGAAGAGCGGATCGCCGTCGTGCGGTTTTGCGAAGACGACCAGTCCCCGAGCGAGTTCGGGCAGTTCCTCTCGCAGTCCCTCTATGAAGAGCTCGGCGTGCGCGCAAGTGTGGGGGTGGGGTGCGAAATGCACTCATTTTCGGAGATCTCGCTCTCCTATGCGCAGGCGGCGATGGCCGTACGCATGAGCGGCATCTTCCACGGCGAGGGGGAGGTGCATTCCTACCGCGAATACCTGCTTGTCCGTATGCTCGAAGACGTCCCGAAGAGCCGCCTCAAGGAGTACATGGAGCAGTTCCGCATCGAGGGCACCGAGGAGATCTTCGGCGACGCGGATATGGCGCTTACGGCCGAGGAATTCCTCGAGAGCAGCCTCAACATCTCCGAGACCAGCCGCAACCTCTTCATGCACCGCAACACCCTCACCTACCGCCTCGATAAGATCGAACGGGCGACGGGGCTGAACATCCGCAAATTTTCGGATGCGGTCACCTTCCGCGTGATCACCATCCTCTATAAACTGCTCAAAAATTAAGGGGGGCATATGGACGAAGAGACCTCCGCGGCACCCGAAAACGAAGGGGGGACCCCGCGGAAAAATACAAAACGCAATGTGCTTCTTGCGGCAGGCGGGGTGATCCTCGCCGTCATTTTCTTTTTCATCGGCTGGGCGGCGCGTTGGTACTCCATCGATAGACAGGCACGTGCGCTCTTGTGGGCCGTCGAGACGGCGCAGAAGAATTACTACAAGGAGGTCTCGCGCGACGACCTCTACACGACCTTCTTCGAAGGGCTCTCCCTCGATCCCTACTCCGAGTACTATACGAAGGAGGCGTATGAAGAAGTCAGCCGTGCGCAAGGCGGCGAAGGTTCGGATGCGGGTCTCTCTCTTACCACCGAAACGTCGGGGGCCATCCGCGTTTTTCGCACCCGCGGCAACTCTCCCTCCGAGCGTGCGGGCATCCTCGCGGGGATGTATATCCTCGCTTTCGGGAGCTCCGAGGCCGAGCTTTCCACGGGGAATACCGAGGCGCTCACCGCGTTCGTCTCTGCGACGAAGGGGGACTTCGTGCTCCGTTGCGGCTTCGATCCCGCGGGCACAGACGCCGAGAATTACACCGTGCGGCGGGCGGATTACCGCATCGCGGCCTGCCTGTATCGCGACGGCGAACACGCCCTCCGCTATCTGAACGCCGAGAAGAGCACCTATGAGGCGCCCATCGGGCCTTTGGAAGGGCTCCCCGAGACGGCTTGCTATCTTCGCATCGATGAATTCTTCGGCACGGCGGAGGAAGAAGTTGCGTATTTTCTGAACTACATGAGATCGCACGGGAAGCGCGAGCTCATCCTCGACCTTCGGAGCAACGGAGGGGGGTACCTGCATGTATTTCAGGGCATCGCGCAGTACTTTTTGCGGAGCGCTACCGAGCAAATGCCCATCGTGGCGACGGCACGCTACCGCGACGGGCATCAGGAGATCTACCGTGCCCGCAACCGCTTCTCCGAATATTTTTCAGACGACGTGAAGATCCGCATCCTCGCGGATGAGCGCACGGCCTCGGCTTCCGAGTGCCTCATCGGCGCCCTCGTCTCCTACGACGCCGTCTCCTATGGCGATATCTACCTGCGCAAGGGGACCGAGGCCCGTACCTACGGCAAGGGCATCATGCAGTCTTCCTTTACCGATCCCGCAGGGAATGTTCTGAAGCTCACCGTCGCCGAGATCTTCTGGCCCGACGGCACGAGTATCCACGGGAAAGGCGTCACCGAGGCGGACGGCGCGATCGCGATCGAAGCCCCGCTTCTGCCGGGAGAAGAGGACATTTTCCTCACACAGGTCCTCGAAATGCTCGCCTAACCCATCATCCGCGCGAGGTACGCCTCGAGGATATTCGCATCGCCCGATCCCTCGGGCGAATTTTTTTGTACTTCGTTTTGTACTGCGTCCTGCCCTTCGGAAGGGGCGGGGGCGGGGGGCGTCCTTTCGCAAAATGTGCGGATGAGGTCGCGATTTTCCCGGTAGAAGCCGAGAAAATTCTTGAGCGCATCCCTGCGGGAAGGATCGCTTGCGAAAAGCAGAAGCAAAAGTATGAGCGTCGTATCCATGCGATATCGTATGCGCCGCACACCGATGGGTGTGCGGCGCATACATTGAAGAGAGGTGCCGATATGGATGATTTCGCAAGTTATACGCCGAAGGAAAAGACGGACGCAGCGTGGCTCGAGGAGGCGCAAAAAGTCGCCGCCTCCTGCAAGGGAAAGGGGGAAGAGCGCCTTCTCCGCGAGATCTACGCCCGTGCCGCGGAGGGCAAGAAGAACGGGACGCTCACCAATGCGCAGATCGATCGCTTCTGCGCCCAGCTTCTGCCCATGCTCGACGGCGCAAAGCGCAAAAAACTGCAAAAGCTCGCCGAGGCGCTCAAGAAGATGTGATCGCCTTTAAGGCCTGCACGAGCGCGTTGACCTCCCGCATCGTCTGGAAGGGGGAGAAGGAAGCGCGCACGAGGCCATCGGGGAAGGTCCCCAGCACACGGTGGGCGAGCGGGGCGCAATGCAGGCCGCCGCGCACGGCGATATCAAAGCGTTCCGAGAGGATCCCAGCGACCTCTTCGGAGGGGTACCTATGGTGATAAAACGCCGCAATGCCGCACGGATTGGGAGAAAATACGGGCGTAAATCCCTCGAGCGCGGAGAGGGCGGAATGCAGTGCGGAAGTCAGCCGCATAAGGTTCTTCGCGCCCTCCTCGCGGTGCGTCTTCACGAGCAGCGCCCCCTCGAAGAGCGAGCAGATCGCGGGATACGAGAGCGTCCCCGCTTCGAGGCGGTCGGGAAGATATTCGGGCATCGCGGGATCGAAACTTTCGCTGCCCGTCCCCCCGAAGAGGATCGGATCGGGCAGGAAGCGGTCGGAAAGGAGCAGCGCCGCGGCCCCTTGGATCGCATGCAGGCCCTTGTGCCCCGCGAGGGCGAGGGCGTCGATACCCGTCTCCCGCATCGAGATGGGAAGGTGCCCCGCCCCCTGTGCCCCATCGGCAAAGAGGAGGACGCCGCGCGGAAGAAGGGCGCGGATCGCCTTGAGATCGGGCGCCTCCCCCGTCACGTTGGAGGCCGTCGTGATACAGCAGACTTTGGTCGTCGGGCGGACGAGTTCGGCCACGCGCTCGGGGCGAAGTTTTCCCCCGTCGAGGGGGGCGACGTCATACGTCACGCCGCGCGTCTTTTGCAAAAAGGCGAGGGGACGTAGTACGCTATTGTGCTCGAGGGTGCTGATCACGGCATGGTCGCCCGCCTTGAGGGTGCCGAGAAGGGCATAGTTGAGGGCTTCGGTACAGCTCCGCGTGAAGATCACCCGCTCATATCCGTAGCCGCCGAAGAGGTCGGAGAGCAGGTTGCGGCATGCGAGCACATGTTCGGCTTGGGCGACGGCGAGGCGGTGGCCGCTCCGCCCGGGGTTGGCACACGCCTTCATCGCGGCGACGACGGCGCTCTGTACGGCGGCGGGTTTGAAGCCGCCCGTCGCGGCATTGTCGAGGTAGATCATACTTCCTCCCAAAAAATATTCATGTCATTATACGAACACAGGAGAAAAATCATGACCATTCTTGCGGTTTTCCGTTCCCGTGCGCAGACGCTCGGCTATCTCGCCGAAGTCAGGGCCGCGGGCTTCCCCGCACAGGCCGTCTCCACGCCGAAGGAGGCGGGCGTCGGCTGCGGGATCTCGGCAAAATTCGAGGAGCGCTTCCTGCCCCGTGCAAGGGCCCTGCTCGCGCGGCGGAGCTATACGTCGTTCGCAGGCTTTTTCCGTGCGACAAAGGGCGGCTACATCCCCCTTTAGCGCTTGCAATTTTCCCCAAAATGCGCTATAATGCGCATATGCAAACAGATCGTGAACACATTCTCGCATCGCTTTCCGCGTGCTATCCCGATGCCAAGCCCGCTCTGCACTATTCTTCGCCCTACGAGCTGCTCGTCGCCGTCATCCTCTCCGCCCAATGTACGGACGAGCGGGTGAACAAGGTGACGGAAAAGCTCTTCGCCCGCTGTAATACCCCCGCGGCGGTCGCGGCGCTCTCGCAGGAGGAGCTCGAGGGCTACATCTACTCCTGCGGCTTCTTCCGTAGCAAGGCGGCGCACATCCTCTCGGCCTCGCGGGATATCCTCGAGAAATTCCACGGGGAAGTGCCCTCCACGCTCGAGGAGCTCCGCACGCTCGCGGGCGTGGGAAGGAAGACGGCCAACGTCGTCTTCGCAGTGGCCTTCGGCGGGGACGCCATCGCCGTCGATACGCACGTCTTCCGCGTCTCCAATCGCTTGGGCCTCGCCGAGGGAAACACCCCCGAAAAGGTGGAAGAGGGGCTCATGCGGGCCATCCCCAAAGAGATGTGGTCGAAGGCGCATCACCTGCTCATCTGGCACGGGCGGAAGATCTGCCATGCGCAAAAGCCCGACTGCGCCCATTGTACGCTTACCGCTTGGTGCAAGCAGTATCGCGAGAAGAAAACAACATCGCCCCAAGAATAAAAACTTCCTCCTTCGGCAACAATAGGCCAAGGAGGTATTTTTATGCAGAATCTCACGGCAAAAGATCTCGACGTCTTGAGCCACGTCCTCACGGGGGAACAGATGGCGTGCAAGAAGGCACGTATCTACGCCAACACCCTCACGGACGTCGCCCTCGCAAAGGAAATGGAGGCCATCGCCTCGCAGCACGAACAGCGCTTTTCGGCGCTCTACACCCTTCTCGGAGGCAAACAATGAATAAGAGCAAGAAAGATGTCTCACTCTCCGAAAAGGACGCCCTGCAGGATATGCTCGACGTCGAAAAACTTCTCATGACGTATTACGGCGACGCCCTCATCGAGGGGAGCAGCCAGCCCTTCCGCAACGCCATTCTGAAGAGCTATACGAAGCACGCCGAGACGCAGTTCCGCATCTTCGAGCAGATGCTCGCCCGCGGATATTACGAAGTCCAGCCCGCGGCGAAGATGCTCATCGATCAGCAGACGGAGAATTTTTCCAAGATCAAAAAGCAGATCGCGGCCGAATAGGGCAAAGGGGCAGGGCACATACTGCCTTGGGGGATAAGATGAAGAAGAAAAAGAAAAAGACGGCGTATGCCCATGATCCGCATCACTGCATGATCATGCCCGGCGGGGAGAAGGACGACGATTCGATCTCCTCGACGGGGCAATCCTGAAGAGGGGCTTCGGAGCATTCCGAAGCCCTTTTATCGATATAGGTACGGGGGCTTTTTTCGAAAACGTCACGAAATCGGGCGGGTGCGCGTAAGATATGGTATGGATCGTTCGGATTGCACCGTGCGTGCGCTCTTCGACCTCGCGCATACGCAGGCAGAGGAGTATTTATCGCGTTTTACCTACCCGTGGGAGGCGCTCGAAGGGCTTCCCGCATACCTGAAAGCGCTTTCTTCCCGCCTCGGCGGGGCGTATGAAGAGATCGGGGAGGGCGTATTCGCCCATAAGACGGCGAAGATCTCCCCTACGGCCGAGATCCTCGGCCCCGCCGTCATCGGCCCGCGGTGCGAAATACGCCACTGCGCGTATCTGCGCGGAAGCGTCCTTCTCGGGAAGGGCTGCGTCGTCGGAAACTGCGTCGAACTCAAAAATTGCATCCTCTTCGACGGCGCAAAGATCCCGCATTTGAGCTACGCGGGAGACAGCATTTTGGGCTGTTTTGCACACATGGGGGCGGAAACCGTCGCCTCCAACCTCAAGAGCGACCAAAGCACGGTGACCATTCACGCGGCGGAGGATCTCCCCACGGGAAGGAAGAAGTGCGGCGCCTTTTTGGGGGACGGCGTCGAGATCGGCTGCGGCAGCGTGCTCTGCCCGGGGACGGTCGTCGGGCGGGGTACGACGGTCTACCCGCTCACCCTCTGCCGCGGCTGCTACCCCGCCCATAGCATCGTAAAGCACACCGCCTCCTTGACCCCGAAAAGATAACGCAGGCATATCCAGAGCGATACCCCTCCCTCGGGAAACAGACCACATACCCCCTTCATTGGAGAACAGAATACGTGTCCCCTCCATTGGTGAACAGACCACATACCCCCGACGTGGCTTATTCCAAGCAATACCCCCTCCATTGGAGGGGGGGTAGGGGGGTGGGCAGAATACGACGGGGCTCCTCAGCACGTCATTCCGACGACCGTAGGGAGGAGGAATCTCAAGGACGAGATTTCTCACTAACGTTCGAAATGACGTGAGGGACGGGGCGTCCGACATGGCCTATTCTAAGCGATACCCCCTCCATTGGAGGGGGGTAGGGGGGTGGGCGGAACACGACGGGGCTCCTCAGCACGTCATTCCGACGACCGTAGGGAGGATGAATCTCAAGGACGAGATTTCTCACTAACGTTCGAAATGACGTGAGGGACGGGGCGTCCGACATGGCCTATTCTAAGCGATACCCCCTCCATTGGAGGGGGGGTAGGGGGGTGGGCAGAATACGACGGGGCACATCAGTACGTCATTCCGACGACCGAAGGGAGGAGGAATCTCAAGGACGAGATTTCTCACTAACGTCGAAATGACGTAACCGACCCACGAAAAAACAGCGGAGCGTGTGCCCCGCTGTTTCCCGTATCTTTACATCCCTGTCGGATACGGAGCCAAACGCAGTATCCCTTGCCTTGGCTACCGCGTCAGCTTGTAAATTTGTTTGCCGTTTGTCCCCAACGGCGTGTAATGGATTGGGTTATTTGTCTGCGGTAAGATCCGTAACGTTGATCTCGGTAAGCAGCAATTGAATTTTGAAGCTACCAGACTCTTTTGTTACTTTACCAGCAGTTGTGTAGCCGCTAGAGTCAGTTGCGTTAGCCGCAACTCCATTTTCAACAAGATCAACCTTCAAATTGGTAATTTCGCCATTGCTGGTGATTTTGGCATCTACTTTCCATGCTCTGATATTGCCTTTGGTCGGCTCGGCCCAAAGATCATCTGCGCCTTCGGTTTTATCGAGCAGATAGACAACAGCAGCGCCACGTACAGTGCGGATATTCGCGTCATCGCGAGCTTTTTCAGCCTTCTGGAGGCTGCCGACGAAGAGCGGCACGGCGATAGCGACGAGGACGGCGATGATCGCGACGACGATCAAGAGCTCTGCAAGCGTAAAGCCTTTCTTGCTTCTTTTTTGCATTGTTTTTCTCCTTCAAAAATCATGATTTTTTATATGTTCGCCGCCGGGACGAAGCGGCGTTCATACCGTACCGAAAATCACATGACACAGGACCATAGAATAGGTTGTTCTGCGTACATTAAATGGAAGAGGAGAAAGAAAAAAGGCGCCCAAAGGCGCCGAAGATGAGAGAAAGGATAAAAGATTTTATGAAAAATGAGGGAGATTTTCTTGACAAACGGGGAATGAGAGGATATAATGAGAAAAGAAGTACATAGAACAACCTATTCTATGTACGAAACCATGTGAATCCTTATCGCCGCAGCCCACCCGCCGCGGTGTTTTTTTATTGAGGGGAAGGACGGGGCACATCAGTACGTCATTCCGAGGCGTGAGCCGAGGAATCTCAAGGACGAGATTTCTCACTAACGTTCGAAATGACGTGAGGGACGGGCGTCCGACATGGCCTATTCAAAGCGCCACCCCCCTCCATTGGAGGGGGGTAGGGGGGTGGGCGGACTGCGTAGGGGCACATCATGTGCGACCCTTGGCTCCCCTCGTAGGGGAGCTGTCGCGGCGTGAGTCGTGACTGAGGGGTTTTGGAAACCCTATCCCCTGCTGACGCAGGTACTTCCCCTGAGAGGGGAAGCAAGGGGACGGACTTCGTAGTTGCTTATCTGTCGCCCCACCCCCTTGATCCCCCTCCCACGGAGGGGGTGGGCGGAACACGACGGGCCTCTCAGTACGTCATTCCGAGGCGTGAGCCGAGGAATCTCAAGGACGAGATTTCTCACCCCTAACGGGGTTCGAAATGACGGGGAGGAGGGTCATACGTTGAAGCGGAAGAGGACGACGTCGCCGTCCTTCATCACGTAGTCCTTGCCCTCGGAGCGGACTTTGCCCTTCTCACGGGCACCCGCAAGGCCGCCGCATTCGAGCAGCGTCTCGTAGTCGACGACTTCGGCACGGATGAAGCCCTTCTCGAAGTCGGTGTGGATCTTCCCCGCCGCCTGCGGGGCTTTGGTCCCCTTGACGATGGTCCACGCACGCGTTTCCTTCTCCCCCGCGGTGAGGTAAGAGATGAGCCCCAAGAGGGAATAGGAAGCCTTGATGAGGCGGTTGAGCCCGCTCTCCTTGAGCCCGAACTCCTCCATGAACATCGCACGGTCCTCGGGGTCCATTTCGGCGAGCTCGGCTTCGGTCTTGGCGCAGATGACGATCGTCTCGGCGCCGTGAGCCGCGGCGTACTCCTCCACCGCTTTCACGAGGGGAAGCTCCTCCTTCCCGAGGTCGGCCTCTGCGATGTTGGCGCAATAGATGACGGGCTTGGAGGAGAGCAAGAAGAGGTTATCGAGCAGTGCTTTTTCCTCTTCGTTTACGGCAAGCGCGGCGGCGGGCTGTTCGCTTTCGAGGTGCTTTTCGAGCCGTTCGA
Source organism: uncultured Clostridia bacterium (assembly GCA_947595585.1). Taxonomy (GTDB): domain Bacteria; phylum Bacillota; class Clostridia; order Christensenellales; family Borkfalkiaceae; genus Gallimonas. The sequence continues at coordinate 65,771 of CANQET010000003.1, read as the reverse complement.
GGAAGGCAAACTCTGCCGCGGCGCCCTTGTCCGCTCCGCCCCTTGCGGCGTTACGAATGCGGTCTTTGCGCTTTTCCACGGCCTCGAGATCGGCGAGGATGAGCTCGAGGTTGATCGTCGTGATGTCGCGGACGGGATCGACGGAATTCTCCACATGGGTGACGTTTTCGTCCTCAAAACAGCGGACGACGTGCACGATCGCATCGACCTCGCGGATATGCGAAAGGAACTTGTTGCCCAGTCCTTCGCCGCGGCTGGCGCCCTTCACGAGCCCCGCGATGTCCACGAATTCGACGACGGCGGGGGTCACTTTCTTGCTCGCATAGAGGGCGGCGAGTTTCTCGAGGCGTTCATCGGGCACGGCGACGACGCCCACGTTGGGTTCGATGGTGCAGAAGGGATAATTTGCCGCCTCCGCACCCGCCTGTGTGATGGCGTTGAAGAGGGTGGACTTCCCGACGTTGGGAAGCCCCACAACTCCGAGTTTCATAGTATTTCTCCGCGGGAAGCCCTGTGCTTCCCCTTTTTTCTTACCATTATATAACTTTTTTCGCCAAACATCAAGCCTTTCGGTTGCCTGTTTTTCGGAAATGTGGTAGAATATCACGGAAAACGACTTGGGAGAATGCCATGGATCATAAGTCTTATATCGCAGCGCGCATCCGCCTCGAGGGGGTGGAGACGCAAGAGATCGCAGCCCTCATCGCCGTTCCCCCGGATACATCGCTCGGCGACTACGCCCTGCCCTGCTTCCGCTTTGCGAAACTGCTCCGCAGATCCCCCGTTATGATCGCGGAGGAGATCGCAGCGGCTTATCCCGCGGACGACGTCATCGTCTCCGCGGCCGCCGTAAACGGCTATTGCAACTTCCGCGTCAACAAGCGGGGTCTCGCCGAAGAGACGCTCTCGCGCATCGAAAAGGAGGGGGACCTCTATGGTTCTTCTGCGATCGGGGCGGGAAAGACGGTGTGCATCGACTATTCCTCCGTCAACATCGCAAAGCCCTTCCACATCGGGCACCTCTCGACGACGGTGCTCGGCGGAAGCCTCTATAAAATTTTCAAGTTCTTGGGGTACGACGTCGTCGGCATCAACCACCTCGGAGACTACGGGACGCAATTCGGGAAGCTCATTTCGGCTTACAAGCATTGGGGCGACCGTGCGGAAGTCGAGAAGGGGGGCATTCATGCCGTAAACGCCCTGTATGTGCGTTTCAACAGCGAAGCGACGCCCGAAATGGAGGCCGAGGCACGCGAGTATTTCCGCCTCATCGAGAGCGGCGACGAGGAGGCCAATGCCCTCTTCGAGTGGTTCAAATCCCTCACGATGGCCTACGTGCAGAAGATCTACGACCGCCTGCACGTCTCCTTCGACAGCTACGCGGGGGAGCGCTTCTACATCGATAAGATGCAGCCCGTCATCGACGAATTGAAGGAGAAGGGGCTGCTCGTCGAGAGCCAGGGGGCGCAAGTCGTCGATCTCGAGGCCTACGGGATGCCGCCCTTTATCGTGTTGCGTTCGGACGGCGCCTCGCTCTACGGCACCCGCGACCTCGCCGCGGCCTTCTACCGCAAACGCACTTACGACTTCGATAAGTGCCTGTATGTGGTCGCTTATCAGCAAAATCTGCACTTCAAACAGCTCTTCAAAGTCATCGAACTCATGGGGATGCCCTGGGCGAAGGACCTCGTGCACGTCGCATACGGCATGGTCAGCCTCGAGGAGGGGGCGATGTCGACGCGCAAGGGCACGGTGGTCTGGCTCGAAGACGTGATGACAAGGTGCGTCGAGAAGGCGGCGAAGGTCCTCGAAGAGAAGAATCCCGACCTCGAAAACAAGGCACAGGTCGCCGAAACGGTGGGGGTGGGGGCCGTGATCTTCGGCGCACTCTACAACAGCAAGATAAAGGATATCGTCTTCTCCTATGAGAAGGCGCTCAACTTCGACGGCGAGACGAGCGTCTATGTGCAATACACCTGCGCACGGGCGGCTTCCGTCCTCGAGAAGGCAAAAGAAGCCCAAATTGCATACATGGGGGCGGAAATCGGCGATCTCACCCCCGCCGAGGCCGAGCTCGTGCGCGCGCTTTCGGAGTTCCCCGAAACGGTGAAGACGGCGGCTTCGTCGTATGAACCCTCCGTGGTGGCGCGGTATGCCGTCTCCACGGCGCAGAAGTTCAATAAGTTCTACATCGATTGCAAGATCATGCAGGCCCCCGAAGCGGTCCGTGCCGCAAGGCTGCGCCTCACCCGCGCCGCGCTCACGGCGCTCACCAACGCGCTCACTCTGCTCGGGATCGGCGTCCCCGAAAAAATGTGATGCAGGCCGTATTTTTCGATCTCGACGGCACCCTGCTCGACACGGCGCCCGATATCCGCGCCGCCCTCAACAAGGCGCTCACGGCATGCGGCCATGCCCCCGTCGATGCAGCCCAAACTTTGTCGTTTGTGGGGAATGGGGCGAGAAAACTCATCGAACGCGCGGCGCCCGAGGGAGATCATGAGAAGCTGCTCGCCCTCTTCAAATCGTATTACGCCGCCTCGGAGCATCTTCTCACCCGTCCGTATGCGGGCATGCAGGCGCTTGTGGCGGACCTCAAGGCGCGGGGGATGAAGCTCGCCGTCGTCACCAACAAACTGCAGCGGGCGGCCGATCTATTGATGGAGCGCTTCTTTCCGGGTCTCTTCGACTTCGTGGGCGGGGACGACGGCTCTTTCCCCTGCAAACCCGATCCCACGCTCGCCCGCTATGCGGCGCTCTCGCTTCGCGTTCCCGTGGGGGAGTGCGTCTTCGTGGGGGACGGCGAGACCGATGTGCAGACCGCAAAAAACGCGGGGATGGATGCGATCTCCGCGCTCTGGGGATATCGCCCGCGTGCCCTGCTCGAGGAATACGGCGGAAGATGTTTCGCCGCGGACGCAGAGGAGCTTCGGGCCCTACTCGAAGTACGCATGGGCGCCCTTCGTCCCCCGAAAAATTTTTGAGAATTTTCCGCGAAAGCGTTGCGGTCCGCGGGGAAACGTGGTATAATCAAGGTAAGATCATAGGAGGAGAAACAAAATGAAAAGATGTGCTGTCTGCGGGGAGATCGTCCCCGACGATTGCGAAGTTTGCCCCGTCTGCAAGGCAAAGAAGTTTGAACCCATCGAAGAGAAGGCGTTTGCCTGTGAACATCACGTCGGCGACGGCGTCGTCGAAGACAAGGAAGTGATGGACGGCCTCCGCGCCAACTTCAACGGCGAATGCTGCGAAGTGGGGATGTACCTCGCCATGGCCCGCGTCGCCGAGCGGGAGGGATATCCCGAGATTGCCGAGGCCTACAAGCGGTATGCCTTCGAGGAAGCCGAGCACGCAAGCAAGTTTGCGGAACTGCTCGGGGAAGTCGTCACCCCGTCCACCAAGAAGAATTTGGAGCTTCGGGCGGCGGCGGAGGCGGGTGCCTGCGAGGGCAAGCTCATGCTCGCGAAGCGTGCGAAAGAGCTCGGCTACGACGCCATCCATGATACCGTCCACGAGATGGCCAAGGATGAAGCCCGTCACGGAGCGGGGTTCAAAGGGCTCCTGAAGCGCTACTTCAACGCATAACCGAAAAAGGCGCCATATGGCGCAAAGAAGAACTTGGGGCAACGGCGTCGTTGCCCTTTTTCCCATTCATACGGCGAAATTTGTCACCCCGCGGCGAAAAAGGGGGGAGCGCGGCCGAGTAGAGTCCCGAAAAACCGCTCTACGCTCGGTAGAATGATTGACATCCCCCGTATTTTCGGATATAATAGAGGCATGGAAGATCAGGATCTGGCGCGCGTCATCGGCAAAAACATCATGCGGCTCCGGAAGATGGCCGATATGACGCAGCTCGAACTTGCGGAAAAACTCAATTATTCGGATAAGTCCATCTCCAAATGGGAGCAGGGCAACGGCATCCCCGACGTGCGGATCCTCGTGCAGATCGCCGAGATCTTCAATGTTTCGGTGGACGATCTTCTGCACGAAAATAAGGATAAACCCGTACTGCCCAAGAAGACCCGCCTTCTGCGCCGCTTCATCATCATAGCGCTCTCGGTGGGGCTGTGCTGGCTGGTCGCCGTCATCTGCTTCGTCTTCCCCGGGATCATCGCGCCCGATCTCCGGGATACGTGGCTCGCCTTCCTCTATGCGGTGCCCGTCTCGGCGATCGTCGTGCTCGTGTTCAGCTGTATCTGGGGGTATAAGTGGGTGCGCATCGTCTCGCTCTCCGTCCTCATCTGGACGGTGCTCGCCTGCGTCTATTTTACGGTGCTGGCGGCGGGGGTGGAGGCTTCGAAGCTCTGGCTCATCTTCATCATCGGGGTGCCCCTGCAGTTGCTCGCGCTCTTCTTCTTCGTCTGGTGGAAGCGGGCAAGCTCGGGGAAAAACGAAAAGTAACGCACGGGAGGAAGTATGAAGGCACTCTATAATAAGCCCGTTCCGCCCGATACGGCGGGGCAGGAGACCGCAAAGAGATCGCTTCGGCGGCGCAAGACGGCGACGCTTACCGCGACGTTTTGCATTGCCATTTTGGCACTGCTCTCCCTGATCGGCGTCGTCGCCGTGATGTTCGTGCTCGAGTTCGCAGATCTCGGGATGGACCTCCTCCTCTTCGGGATCATGGGCGGACTTGCCCTGCTTGCGATCGGCTGTGCGGTCGCCGTATATTTTTTGATGAAGCACGGCGAGCTCCTCGGAAAGCGCTTTGCCGATCTCACCGAACAGTGCGACAGCGCGGAGAGCTTCTTCGTGGGGGATACGACGCTTCTGACCTTCGGGGAAGAGGGCATCGTCTTGCACGACGATACGCCCACCCCGCCCATCCGCGTTCCCTATGCGCGCCTGAGGTTTTTCTCGATCTGTATGCGCAAATACATGCGGGAGAAGGGGGAATGGGCGGTGCTCATCGAGATCCCCGCGAACTTCTTGCAGAAGGACGGCGAGGGGACCGCGCTCATCCGTGCCGACGCCAAGCCCCGTCTCTATGCTTGCATCGAGGCGCACGGGCTGGAACTTCTCGGGGAGAAACCCCAAGGAGATCTCGAAACTTTCCCGAAGACCAAATACAAAGCCGAGCAGACGTTTTCGCTTCCCAATAAAAAATCGCAACACATGTCCCTCATTTTGGGGGCAGTGGGGCTTATGTTGATCGGGGCGGGGATCGCGATCGCCGTCCTAGTAAAGCCGCTCACGCTCGGCGCCATCCTCGCCGCGTTCGGGGCCGTCGTGCTCGGGCGTGCGATCGGGAACTTCATGCGTGCCCGTGCGGTGTTTGTCATCGCGAAGGAGGGCATCTTCTGGCGGGATACGGGGGAGAGCATCTTCCTGAAATGGGAAGAGATCACGGGGCTGCATACGGAAGAGAGCCCTGCGCCCATCCTCGCCGTAGAATGTGCCTACGGCGCCTACCGCTTCCCCCGTGCCGCGGGCGTGTGGGAAGAACTTTGCAAGATCCGCAGGGACCTATGTAAATAAAACACACGGGGGCAGGGCGTTTTGCCCCTCGGAGGTTTGCAGTGGAGCTTTGTACGAATTGCGGAAAGAAGGGCGTTGAGCGCCGTATCGTGCGGGAGGGGCGGGAGCTTCGCCTCATCCTCTGCGACGCCTGTTTTGCGGCGCTCTATCCCGCACAGGACCGCAAGGAGACCTTCGCTTCCTTCCTCGGGGAAGAAGAGCGGGGGCCGCGCTGCCCCGTCTGCGGGACGACGTATGCCGAATACCGTACGACGGGTCTCCTTGGCTGTGCCGATTGCTACAGCGCTTTCCGTGAAGAGCTCATGCCCGTCATCCGCTATATGCACGGGAGCACCCGCCATGCGGGCGTGGCGCCGAGCGGGGCGGCGGAACAGAATTACGACCTCATCCGCGAGCTCGTCCGCAGCAAGGATATGCTCCTCAAGGAGCTCAAAGAGGCCGAGGCACGCGGAGACAGCATGGCGGCAAAGCAGCTGCGCGAAGACGTCCGCCGTATCGACCGCAGACTCTATGGTGCGGAGGTGTAAATGGCAGCCGTAGCTTTGGATTACGAGAGCGTTGCGGTCACTTCCCGCATCCGTCTCGCACGAAATTTCAAGGATTACCCCTTCCCCGCGCGTCTCTTCCGCGATCCGCATGCCGAAGAGCAGGCGGGGGAGATGATCCACCTGCTTTCCGCCGAGCTCACCAGCCTCGAGGACTTCACGCTCTACGAGATGGACGGCATCTCCCCCGAGCTTGCGGCGTTTTTGCAGGAGCGCAACCTCATCTCGCGGGATCTTCTGCGGCATCGCGGGATCGCGGCGGCGCTTGTCTCCAAAGACGAGTGTATCTCCGTCATGATCAACGAGGAAGACCACATCCGCGAGCAATACTTTCTCGAGGGCTTCGATCTGCGCCGTGCCTACGAGCGCATCGCGGGCATCGACGAGATCATTTCCGATTCCATCCCCTTCGCCTATGATGCGGAGTTCGGGTACCTCACCGCCTGCCCCACCAACGTGGGGACGGGCATGCGTGCCTCCGTCATGCTCTTTCTGCCCGCCCTCTCGCGGCGGGGGCGCATGAAGCGCATCACCTCGGATTTGAAGCGCCTCGGGCTTACCGTACGCGGCGCCTCGGGCGAGGGAAGCGGCACGGAGGGCGAACTCTTTCAGGTGAGCAACGAGGTGACCCTCGGCGTCTCCGAAGTCGAACTCATCAAGGGCGTCGAGCAATCGGTACGGGTCATCGTCGAAGCCGAACTTTTAGAACGGGGGCGCATGAAGGCCGAGGAGGGCATCGCGCTCAAGGACCGCGTGATGCGGGCATACGGCCTGCTCTCGAATTGCTGCCTCATCGGGCTTTCGGAATTTTCGCAGTGCATCGCCGATGTGAAGCTCGGCGTCGCGCTCGGGTACTTCGGCAGGGACGGCGACCGCCGCGACGACCGCATGCAGGAGCTCGATCAGCTCCTCACCGCCATGCGCCCCGCGAGCATCGAACGCATGAACGGGGGCACCCTCGATGAGACGGGGCAGTGCGCCTTCCGCGCAGAATACGTGACCAAGACCATACGGGGCATGGAGCTCTTTTACTGAAGGAGACGGTATGGATACATCCAAATACACCGAACATCTCACACAGGTACTGCTCATCGCGGAGGAAGTCGCGAAGCGGTACAATACGACGTACATCGGGAGCGAACATCTCGTGCTCGGCATGCTCTGCGTGCCCGATTCCACGGCGGGGAAGATCCTCGTCGAGGCGGGGGCCACCCTCGATAAATACACCGAGATCTTCAAACGTGCCGTGCGGCCGGATACGCCCGTCGTCGGCTATACTCCCCGCACGAAGAGCCTTCTGGAGCGGGCGGCCGAGCTCGCCGCGGATTACGGCGGCTACGGGACCCTCGTGGGGACCGAACACACGCTGCTCGCCGTCGTGATGCGGAGCGACTGCCTCGCCGCACACATCCTGACCCGCATCGGCGTCAGCCTCGATTCCCTCGAAAAACGGCTCGGCGATTTCGTCAAGACCGAAGAAGAGGAGGAGCCAAAGCCCGAAGATACGCCCTACCGTTCTCTTCGGGGAAGGGTGGGGAGCTACCTCAAAAATATGCTGCCCGCAGAACGGAACGAGGGGGACCATCCTGCATATTCCGAGTATGGCGTAGACCTCACGCGGCGTGCGCTCGAGGGCAAGCTCGACCCCGTCATCGGGCGGAGGAAGGAGATCGAGAAGGTCATCCAGATCCTCTCCCGCCGTACCAAAAACAACCCCGTGCTCATCGGGGAGCCGGGCGTCGGGAAGAGCGCCGTCATCGAAGGCCTCGCGCAGGCGATCGTATCGGGGGAGGTCCCCGAGCTTCTGCGCGGGAAGACGGTCTTCTCCCTCAACATCACCTCCCTGCTCGCGGGGACGCGCTACCGCGGCGACTTCGAGAGCCGCCTCAAGGCGGTGACGGACGCCGTCATACAGGATAAGAACGTCATCCTCTTCATCGACGAGATCCATATGATCGTGGGCGCGGGGAGCTCCTCGGAAAACAACATGGACGCGGCGAATATCTTAAAGCCCATGCTCGCCCGCGGCGAACTGCAGACGGTGGGCGCGACGACGAGCGAGGAATACCGCAAATACATCGAAAAGGACGCCGCCCTCGAGCGAAGATTTATGCCGGTCCTCGTCGAACAGCCCAACGTGGAGGATGCGATCGCCATCCTGCGCGGGCTCAAGGATAAGTACGAGGCCCATCACAACGTCATCATCACCGATGCCGCCATCGAGGCGGCGGTGAAGCTCTCCGATCGCTACATCACCGACCGCTTCCTGCCCGATAAGGCCATCGACATCATCGACGAAGCCTCGGCGCGCGCACGCGTCAATTCCTACAACGGCCCCGCCGAGATCCGCGAGTACGAAGAAAAACTCGCAAGGCTGACCGCCGATCGCGCAAAGGCCATCAAATTCCAGGATTTCGTGCGGGCGGCTTCGCTCACCAAGCAGATCGACGAACTCACCGCCAAGCGCGACAACTTGCGCGAGGAGTGGAACAACCACAGAAACGAGACCCATCTCTTCATCGGGGCCGAGGAAGTCGCCGCCATCGTCAGCGATCACACGGGCGTGCCCATCAACCGCCTCACCGAGGAGGAGAGCACGCGGCTCATGCATCTCGAGGAGGAGCTCCATAAGCGCATCGTCGGCCAGAACGACGCCGTCGCCGCCATCTCCCGTGCCATCCGCCGTGCGCGGGCGGGGCTCAACGACCCCAACCGCCCCATCGGGTCCTTCATCTTCGTGGGGCCTACGGGCGTGGGCAAGACCGATCTTACCAAGGCGCTCGCGGAGAGCCTCTTCGGCGACGAACGCCTCATGATCCGCCTCGATATGTCGGAATTCATGGAGAAGGGGTCCTCGACGAAGTTCATCGGCGCCCCTCCGGGATACGTCGGCTACGACGATACGCAGGGCGCCCTCACCGAGCGCGTCCGCAGGAAGCCCTACTCCGTCATCCTCTTCGATGAGATCGAAAAGGCCCACCCCGATATCTTTAATCTGCTTCTGCAGATCCTCGACGACGGGCGGCTCACGGATAGCCGCGGGAGGACGGTCTCCTTCAAGAATACCGTGCTCATCATGACGTCGAACGTCGGCGCGCATGAAGTCAAGGAGGTGCAATCGCTCGGATTCCGCAGCGAGACGAGCGAGAGCGCGTATACCGAGATGAAGGGCAATATCGAAAAGGCCTTGAAGACGCAGTTCAAGCCCGAATTCCTCAACAGGATCGATGATATCGTCATCTTCCATAAGCTCTCACGGGCGGACGCGGCGGAGATCTGCGACCGCATCCTCGGCGGGCTCACCAAGCGCCTTGCCGAGCGGGGCATCCGCCTCAAGATCACCGACCGTGCCAAACAGAAGCTCGTCGATGAAGGCTACAGTGAGGAGCTCGGCGCACGGCCGCTCAAGCGTACCATTCAGCGGCGCATCGAAGACCGCCTCTCCGAAGAGTTGCTCGAGGGGCGGCTCGGGGGAGAGGGGACCGTCCTCGTCACCGAGGAAAACGGCGAACTCGTCTTCCGAAAAGATTAAACGAAATACGCCCTGCGGCTTTTGCAGGGCGTATTTTTTCAAAGGACACGGTAACCGAGTCGGTCGAGCCGCGTTTTGGCCGCTTTGGCAAGTTTCCAATAGTCCACTTCGGGGAATTTCCCCTTGCGATAGACGAGCGAGACGGCCGAACCCTCGGCAAGCGGGTAGCCGATCTCCACGCGCTCCCAATAGCCGCATCGCATCAGCTCTTCCCGAATGCGCGCGCGGCAGTGGCTGCATTGCGGGATCAAAACAAATAAGACGATCTCTTCCTCGTCGCCTTCCGTCGTCCGAAGTTTCATAGATGATATTTTATACGAGAAATCCTCGTATGTCAAGTATTTTACGAAAAATTCTCGTAAAATAGAAGCGTGAACACAACATTGGGACAGCGGATCCGAGAGATTCGTACGGAAGCGGGCATGACGCAAGCGCAATTCGGCGCAATGCTCGCCGTATCACAGGATACGATCTCGCTTTGGGAGAAAGATAAGAGCATGCCGACGGTGGAATGCCTTGTTGCGATCTGCAAGACGTTCCGCATTTCGGCGGACGATCTGCTCGGTTTGGAGCTTTGAAAAACGCATACGCCCTGCGGCTTTCGCAGGGCGTAATATTTTTTCGGTAGTTTACCGCGGTGTGGCACGACGGGGCACCCATGTAGTTTATCATGCGCAATATCCCTCCCACGGAGGACCGACCACCACCCCCTCCCGCGGAGGACCGACCACCACCCCCTCCCACGGAGGGGGGTAGGGGGGTGGGCAGGAGACCGAAGAGGCCTCTCTCGAGCGACTCTTGGCTCCCCTCGTAGGGGAGCTGGCGCGGCGCAGCCGTGACTGAGGGGTTTTGGAAACCCTATCCCTCGCTGCCGCAGGTACTTCCCCTGAGAGGGGAAGCAAGGGGACGGACTGCGTAGTTGCCCCGTCGTGTTCCATTTTTTGCCCCCCATCCGTCACGGCGATGCCGTGCCACCCTACCCCCGAAGGGGGTAGGGCTTTCGGACTGCGTAGTTGCTTTCTCGCCGCCCCACCCCCTTGATCCCCCTCCCACGGAGGGGGTGTCGCTCGGAATAAACCACGGAGGGGTAGATGCTCGAGATGAACCCCGAAGGGGGTAGGGCTTGGGGTCGGACTGCGTAGTTGCTTTTCTTCCGCCCCACCCCCTACCCCCCTCCCACGGAGGGGGGTAGGGGGTGGGCAGGTGACGACGGGGCACTTCAGCACGTCATTCCGAACCCCGTTAGGGGTGAGGAATCTCAAGGGCGAGATTTCTCTACTTCGTTACTTCGCCTAATGGCTCGTGCCGACCTTAGTAGAACAAATAGAAGCTGCGGTCGGGGCGAAATGACGTTCGGACTCCCTTGGCTCCCCTTGTAGGGGAGCTGGCGCGGCGTAAGACGCGGCTGAGGGGTTTTGGAAACCCTATCCCCTGCTACGCAGGTACTTCCCCTAAAAGGGGAAGCAAGGGAGAGGACTGTGCGAGTGCTTCCCCTGAGAGGGGAAGCAAGGGGTCGGACTGCGTAGTTGCTTTCTCGCCGCCCCACCCCCTTGATCCCCCTCCCACGGAGGGGGTGTCGCTCGGAATAAACCACGGAGGGGTAGATGCTCGAGATGAACCCCCGAAGGGGGTAGGGCTTTCGGACTGCGTAGTTGCCCGTTTGCTTCCTACAGCTTGCTTACTTCAGGTGATTGATGAGGAAGGCCTCGAAGTAGGGGGTCCACCAATTGAGGTAGCCCGCCTTCTTGGGGTGGATGGGGTCGCTCGTGCACCAAGCGTAATATTCATCGGTGACGGCGCTGTTGAAGGCTTCATCGTTGTAGAGATCGATGACGTCGACATCGTACCCCGCATGCTTCCACTTCTCGACGACCTCCTTGACTTCCCCGACGAGCTTTCCGTATTCCGAACCCTTGGGGTTGGAATTCTTGCGGCTGCCCTCGTCGCCGAAGTAGGCGCCCGAATAGAAATAGACGGGGCACCCCCATGTATCCGAGACATAGCGGAGGATGAATTCCACGCCGCCGAGGGTGGTCGCACGGTCGTATTCCTCTGCGGCGAGGATGCCCTCCGCGATCTCCCCGCGCATGCCGAGGCGATCGTTGGTGGCGTCGTTCGTGGAAATTTGGCAGATGAAGGCATCGGGGCGGGCGGTCTTATCGAAGGCGGTCCCCTGCGTCAGGCGGCGGGTATACGATTTCGTACCCGTGTTATCGGTTTTGCCGTCGTCGAAGATCGTCGTCCCCGAGACCGCTTCCTTCACGCAGGTACAGCCCGTGAGCGCGGCGAGGAAATCCGCCATGCTCTCGCCCCCCGAGGCGGCGCCGTAGGTCACCGAGGAGCCGAGAAAGTAGAAGAGCTTGCCCGCGAGCGGACTGTTTTCCCGCGGTACGACCGTCGACGCCGCAAAATCCGCGTTTGCATCCATATCGAAGTGGCCCTCGCGGATATCGTATTGTGCAGATACGGGTTCGGGCGCGGGATCGGGCTTTTTCGGCTCTCCTCCGCAGCCGCAGATGGCGAGCGCGGCGCAGAGCGCCGTCGCCGCAAACAGTGTTTTTTTCATATAGGTACCCCCCCTTATTTGTTCAGATCCCAGTCCACGGGCGAAATTCCGTGGGCGGTGAGATATTCATTGGTCCGCGAGAAGTGGCGGCAGCCGAAGAACCCGTTGTATGCCGAGAGAGGAGAGGGATGCGCACACTCGAGGATGCAGTGTTTTGTTTGGTCGATGAGCGGCTTCTTGCGCCGCGCGTTGCCGCCCCAAAGCAGGAAGACGAGGTGCTCTTTTTGGGCGGAAAGGAGCGCTATGACCGCGTCCGTAAACCAGCTCCAGCCGCAATTTGCATGCGAATTCGCCTGATGTTCCCGCACGGTGAGCGAGGTATTCAGAAGCAGCACGCCCTCCCTTGCCCATTTGGTGAGATCCCCCGATCTCGGCGGATCGCAGCCGAGATCCTGCTTCAGCTCCTTGAGCATGTTTTCGAGGGAGGGGGGCTTGGGTACGCCCTCCTTCACCGAGAAGCAGAGCCCGTGCGCCTGCCCGTATTCATGATAGGGGTCCTGCCCCAGCAGCACGACTTTCACGCGGCGATACGGCGTATAGCGGAAGCAGTTGAAGATATCGTGCATATCGGGATAGACGATATAGTGCGAATATTCGTACTTCAGAAATTCACGGATCTTTTGATAGCGTTCATCCGCAAAGAGGGGAGCGAGTGGCTCCTTCCAATCGCCGAGGTCGATCATCTTCTCACTCCAACGCCGCAAAGATCTCGGGAAGCTGCGCCTTCAGTTCGAGGAGGGCATACTTGCAGTTTTTGCGGAATTGCTCGGCCGTCGGGCTCGAACCATAGACGTCGGAGATGGCCTTCACCGCGCAGAAGGGGACGCCCGCATACTTGCAGACCTGTGCGATGGCTCCCGCCTCCATCTCGCGGATCTCACAGCCGAGGCGAAGAAGGAGGGCATGATCTTCGGGGGAGTCGTCGAAGCGGTCGCCCGTGCCGAGCGTGCGGCGGGGCAGTGCAAGCCCCGTGGGGCAGAAGAGCGGAAGGAAATTTTCGGATTCGCCGGGGAGCGTACCCACTTCTTTGCCCGAAAGCTCGGTGATATCGAAGTCGTATTGTACGGCCTTTTCGATGAGATACACTTCGCCCACCTCGGTTTTTTCGGGGCGAAGACCGCCCGCGACGCCGAAGTTGAGCACGAGATCTACGCCCTGCGCGAGTGCGGCGCAGGCGCCTGCGGCCGCATTGACTTTTCCCTCCGCCGAGACGACGAGGGCGACGTCTTTTTCGAACGCCTTGCCGATGTGCACCGTCTTTCCGAAGATCGTGCGGATATTCTCCACTTCCATTTGGTCGAGCAGGAGTTCGGCCTCCCGATCCATAGCAATGACAACACCTATCATAACTTACCTCTTTTTTTATTATAACAAGTTTTTTGTGATTTGGCAAGCGTCTGCATACTTCTTCCTGCGGATGGCAATAACCGCAGCAAGGAGGAATCAAATGGATCCGTTTGATTTGAAACCGCAGAGTGCGGAAAAGATTTTTACCTCGTGGAACAAAGTGCTCGTAAAGCCCTACAACAAGAACGAAGTCGATCCCTATACCCGTCTTCGGGTCATCCTGATGTCGGGCACCGAGTTCGAGAGCGTACGCCTCTCCAATTCCTTCACCCGCATGTGTGCGAACAACGACGTTCGCCGCCGTCTCGCCCGCATGCGCCGCGGCGAGCAGATCCAACAAAAGCGCGTGGCCGCCCTAAAGCCCGCAGACGAGAGCATCTTGGAGCATACGATCGGCTATGAGCAGCTTGCCGTCGACCTTACCGCCGCGCTCGCCGTCACCGAGAAGAACGCCTATGTGAAGCGTCAGCTCGATTTTGCCCTCCTCGAGGATTTCGACCACCTCTACAGGTATTCCGACCTCATGGAGCTCGAGAAGGGGGGAGACCCCAAGAAGCTCGTGGGAAGTTACACCGAGATCATGCCCGGGCGGCCGACCGTCGCCGAATACCGCCATCCCTCCGACGACGTAAACTTCTATATCAACTGCTATCTCAACGACCTCAAGACCAAGCTCAACATCAACATCATCACGGCGGCCGAACAGCAGACCATGAACTTCTATATGAACGTCGCCAACCTCTACGCCTCGCCTCTCGGCAGAAAGCTCTACAACGAGATCGCCATGATCGAGGAGCAGCATGTCACGGGGTACGGCTGTCTCAAAGATCCCTGCATGACGCCGTGGGAAAATCTTCTCATGAACGAATACACCGAGTGCTACCTCTATTATTCGTGCTACGAGGACGAAAAGGACGAGCGCATCAAGAAGATCTGGGAACAGCACTTCGAGGAGGAAGTCGCGCATCTGCACGAGGCGGCGGAGCTGCTCAAGACCTATGAAGGCAAGGTCTGGCAGCAAGTCCTGCCCGAGGGTGGGGCCTTCCCCGAACTTCTGAAGTTCCGTCCGCAGAAGGAGTATATCCGCGACGTCTTGAAGAGCGTGCGTCTCACCGCCGTCGAAGAGGGGTGGGAGGAGCTCGAAAAGGTGCCCGATACCTTCCGCTACTTCGGCTACAACGCGAAGATCAACGGGAAGCCCGAGAGCGCCGGCACGCACACGGTCATTGAGAAGGCGATCTTAAAGCTCGGGCAGGATTACCGCATCCAGGGTGCTGAGCATCCCGTCCGCGCCCTCTCCGATCGCAAGAAGGACAACATTGATATCGCAAGAGTGAAGGGAAAGTAAGGTTTGCCGTCCGCGGAGCTGCGCGGGCGGTTTTTTCGGCTTTTTTCGCGAACCCGCGCAAAAGGTTTGCAAATTGCAATTCAGCATGCTATAATATCCCAAATGGGGGATACGCATGAAAATCAAATAGTACGGAACGGCGTCGCTCCTCTTGGAAAGCGGGGGGGGGACCCGCCTTCTTTTCGACCCTTATTGCAAAGAATATTCGCGGGGGCTTCCCCCCGTACCCATCGATGAGGCGACGACGGCCGAGGCGATCTTCATCACCCATCCCCATCTCGATCATTTCCGCGATATCGATCTCTTTTCCAAGGGGGCCGTGCAGCGGGTGTACGTCTCGGAAAACGGCATACGGCGTGCCCGGGGAAGCGGGCTCGACGCCTCGCGCATGCAGGCGATCGCCGCGGGCGACGCCATTCGGGTGGGGCCGTTCACCGTGAAGGTCTTCAAGAGCCGCCACTGCGTGTTCGACGTATGGACGGTGCTCGGCGTGCTCTTCTCCCCCAAGACGTATTTTTGTCATTTCAGATCGGGCGTGGCGCTCATCAAGGGCGTGCATCGCTTCAAGATCGCGGGGGACGTATATGCGTTTGAGGTCTCCGACGGCGAAAAACGCGTGATGATCCTCGGCTCTGCGGGGTACGAGAAGAGGGTGCAATATCCCACGGGGTGCGACCTTCTGATCTTTCCCTATCAGGGGAAGACGCGCATGCACCGCTATATGCGTAAGTTCTTGCGCATCTTCGCCCCCAAGGGCGTGATGATCGACCATTTCGACGACGCCTTCCCGCCCTTCACGCATAAGATGAACGTCAAAAAGTTCGCCCCCACGGCGGAAGAGACGCTCCCCGGGGTCAGGACGATCGTCCCCGCGGAGGGCACGTGGTACGAGGTGTGAGCGCGAGGGGGACGAGCGTGCAGGCTACGGGCTTTTCCGTACAGAGGCAGAGGACGGCGTCTTCTACATAGAAATGTTGCAGGCATACGTCCATCTTCTCGCCGCCGAGGAAGATCTGCCCCTTCGCATATTCGAGGCGGGGCAGCATGGCCGCGAGGGTGCTTCCCGAAAATTTTACGAAGGCCTCCTTCGCCGTCCAGAGCAGAAAGAAATCTTCCTCCCGTTCGCGGGAAGTCAGCCTTGCGCGGATGGCATCCGACTTTCTGGGGATCCTCCGCTCGGCGTCGAGCCCCATTTCGCATTCCCCGATCGCCATGGCAATAAGGCCGTGCGTATCGGTGAGATTGAAAAACGGGGCACCATGTATGCGAAAATAGGGCTTCCCGTGGGCATTTTCGGCGAGATGGGGCAAAAAAGTTTGGGCGTTTTCGCGGGCGAGGACTTCCGCAAAGAGCGCCTCGCGCGTGCCCGAGGCCGTGTAGTAGATCTTCATGACCACAGTGTACCATAAAGGAGAAGAAATGTCAACAGAGCGCGGAGCGCGGGCAAGAGAATTGTTTTTGTCGGGCAAGAACTGCACACAGGCGGTGATGCTCGCCTTTTCGGAGGAGCTCGGGATCGACCCCGGGATCGTGGCGCGCATTGCCCTGCCCATGGGCGGCGGCATGGGGCGGCTTCGGGAGACCTGCGGCGCCGTCTCGGGGGCCGTGATGTGCTTGGGGCTCATCTTCCCCGAGGGCGACAGGGCGCAGATCTATCCCCTCGTGCAGGAGGTGGCCGAAAAATTCCGCAGTATGCACGGGAGCATTCGCTGCGGCGAACTTCTCACGGGGGCGGGGATCGCATCGGACCGCTCGCCTACGCCCGAAGCGCGGACGGCGGCGTATTACAAAAAGCGCCCCTGCCCCGAGCTCATTGCCTCGGCGGCCGAGATCCTCGAGGAAGTCATAAGAGCTCATCGCGGCGCATAAAACTCTGCGCGATCGCAAATGCTTATCGCATGAAACGTGTATTTGCGGCCGCGCTTTTTTGTACGCTCTTTTCGGCGCTCCTTGTCGGCTGTTCGGTGAAGGAGATGAGCTCGCTCGAGGAACTCGCAAAGCCCTATACGGGCGTCTATGAATGCACGGGCATCACCTACGGCGACACGACGCATTCGGGAAAATATACCCTCGAACTTGCATATGGGGGCGGATTTTGCATGAATTACGCCATCGAGGGCGGCGAAGAAGGGAGCCTTGAGGGCACCTATCGCGCCGACCCCGACCGCGGGGAGATCACCTTCACGGCGCCCCTGTTCGGCAGAAACACCAAGCGCACGTTTGCGATGCGGGAGGGGAAGATCATCCTCGAGGAAGTCGTGCTCGGCAAACTTCTTCGCGCCGAATTTTCCAGATAATTTCCCAAAACCATTGAACAAACGTTTGCAATCATCGCGCAAATGTGATACAATGGGGGTATGGATAAGAGCGGCCTTTTGAAGACCCCCGTTCTGACCGCCGATCAGGCCGAGGCGGCAGAACTCATCGAGGAGTGGTTTTTTCATCTGCATACCCAGATCTTCGTGCTGTGCGGCTACGCGGGCACGGGGAAGACCTTCCTCGTCGATCACATCGTGCGCAAACTCGGGCTTGTGCCCGGGGACAGCGTCGCATTCATCGCCCCCACGGGGAAGGCCGCGAGCGTGCTCATCCGCGGCGGTACGCCCGCGGGGACGGTCCACAGCCTTATCTATACGCGCGAGGAGGACATCGAAGTCAACGAAGACGGCGAGGTCATCTCCGAGCGCTTTTTGCGCTTTGTCCTCAAAGATAAACTGCCCAAAGAATTGCAGCTCATCGTCGTGGACGAGACGTCGATGGTCTCGGATGAGATCTTGAAGGACCTGCTCTCTTTCGGCGTGAAGTGCCTCTTCTGCGGCGATCCCGCCCAGCTTCCCCCCGTGGGCGGCACGAATACGCTCCTGTCTCTTCCCGTCATCACCCTGAAGGAGATCGTGCGGCAGGAGCGGGAAAACCCCATCATCGGGCTCTCCCGTGCCATCCGCGAGGGCGAACTTCCCGCCTACGGCATCTACGGCGACAGCGTTGCCGTCATCCCCGCGCGGACGCTCACGGGCGAAAAGCGGAGGAACCTCCTCATGCAGGCCGATCAGATCATCGTCGGCACCAACCGCACCCGTGCGCTCGTCAACCGCGAGATGCGGGGGTACCTCGGCATTCCCGCGGAGGCCGTGCTCCCCATCGACGGCGAGAAGCTCATCTGCACCCTCAACGATTGGTCCAAGCCTCTCGACGAGAAGGGGGACTTCCACCTCGTCAACGGCATCATGGGCAGGTGCTACAGGGTCCGTCCGCAGGAAGACGGGTTGGGGCAGCTCGACTTCCGCCCCGACTTTTTGCCCGACCTCCTCGAAGATCTTCCCTTCGATACGGGCGTCTTCCGCGAGGGGAGGTATTACCACGGCTACGGCGCCAAGGCCTGCCTGCTCGAGAACGGGGTGCTCGTCCACGAAAATAATTACGAATCCTTGCGGCGGCTGCGCGTCAAGCGGGAGGATACCGTCTGCCGCTTCGAATTCGCCTATGCCGTCACCTGCCACAAGGCGCAGGGCTCGGAATACGATTCGGTCGTCGTCTTCGATGAGAGCCGCTTTTTCGAGGAGGGGCAGAGCTGGCTGTATACGGCCGTCACGCGGGCGAAGAAGCGCCTCGTCATCGTGCGGTGAAGCAAAAAGGCGTGGAATACGCCGTAAAAAAGAAAAGAAATTTCATAATTTCGCTTGACATGCAGGGGGGGGTGTATAATATTTTTCGGAACCTCCCCGAAGGCGGGAGACATAGGAGGAAAAATATGAAAAAAATTTTTGCATGTGCGATCTCGGCGATGCTCTGCCTTACGGCATGCGCGGCCTTTGCGGGCTGCGATCGGGCGCTTGGCGATGCGGCGCGGGCGGAGCTCACTGCTTCGCTCGAGGAATTTTCCCCCGCCGCCATGGATATGACCATGGACCTTACGCTCTCCATGGCGCTTTCGGGCGACGTAAAAGACGCCCCCTATACGAAGAGCAGCACTTCTACCTCGATGGAACTGCGTGCGGCCAACCTCAAGACGCCCCAACGCCTCACGATGGACGCCTTCACCTATCTCGCTTCGGACTATGAAAAGGACGGAAAAAAAGTCGATCTCGGGCAGGGCCTTCCTACATATTCGCTTCTCTTCCGCCGCGGGACGAAGCAGTATACGGGCACGGCGGAGAAGAAGGGCAAGGCGGATTTCGAAGGCGCGATCTCGTGCTTCACGAAGGAAGGGGGCAGTGTCTTGTCTCTCACCTATCCCGAGGACCCGCAAGATCTCGGCGCACTCGAAGGGATGCTCGGCTCCCTCGAGCTCGGCGGCCTCACCGAGGATCCCCCTCAGCCCAAGGGATTTCAAACTTCCTCGGGGTATGCGCTCGAATACGACCTCGAAGACAGCTTCGATCCCGAGGACTTCGGCCTTCCCGAGAACGCGAAGATCCAAACGCTCGATGCCGTCATCCGGGTGGAATTCGACGGCGAAAAAACGCCCGTCGCCCTCACCGAAAACGTCGAATTTTCGGTCTCCGCCAAAGAGGACGGGGTAAATGTTTCCGTCACCTTGAAGATGGATGCGCGCATCACCTTCCCCGCGGAGGTCGCGTTCACCGATCTTACGGGCATGTATGCGGATTTAGGCTGCGCGGAGCTTCCCGCCGCAGAATACAGGCATCAGAAAAAGACGGTAGGCACCCATGCTTTTTCCGACGGCGCCACGCTCGATCTCGTGTGCGAATACTTCCTCACCGTCACCGAAGACCGCAACGCGGAGCTCACGTTTTTGTTTGAGAATGCCGATCCCTATGTGATCTCGGTCCCCCTCAAGACCAACCTCACGGAGGATGAGATCGAAGATCTTTTCTACGGCTACGGCAAGCAAGGGGGCTCGGTTTTCGTCTACGACCCCCTCGACGCCGCAGATCGTCTGCCCGTCGTCATCCACGATCCGCGGGGGGATGTGGTCGTTTCTTGGGCTTCTCTTCTCCAAGAAGGGGGCATGTTGAACGAGTTCTATTACCGCTACACGCCCTCGGAGGGGTACCGCCTCGACGTCACGTTCTGCGGGATGCGCTTCGTGGAGACGTCGGATGAACATATGCCGCCCGTGCGGCTGTAAGCAAAACCCGTCCGAAATTCTCGCAGAATGCCCGCATTTTCTTGACTTTCTTCTTGCGAAGGCTTACAATAATAGAAAACATGTTGCGAGGCAAGTATGTACTACAGAACGCACAACTGCGGCGAACTCCGGGAGGGGGACGTCGGCAAAAAAGTCACGCTCGCGGGCTGGCTGGATTCCAAGCGCGATAAGGGCGGGCTGCTCTTTGCGGTGCTCCGCGATTTCTATGGCGTAACGCAGGTCGTCTGCTCCGAAGAGCCCCTTCTCTCCAAATTGCGGGAGATCCCCACGGAGTCCACCGTCTCGGTCACGGGAATGGTCGCCCTCCGCTCTGCGCCCAACGAAAAACTTCCCACGGGGAAGATCGAGATCGTACCCGAAAAGGTCGAAGTGCTCGGAAAGCGCACGGTGCAGGCCCTTCCCTTCGAGATCTCGCATTCCACCGAGGCGGGGGAAGATGCACGCCTGCGCTACCGCTTCCTCGACCTGCGCAATCCCGCCGTCAAGGAGAAGATCGTCCTCCGCTCGAAGATCGTCGCCGACCTTCGCCGCCTCATGACGGAGGAAGGCTTCTACGAACTCACGACGCCCATTCTGACTTCTTCCTCGCCCGAGGGGGCACGCGATTACATCGTGCCGAGCCGCGTCTACCCCGGAGAGTTCTATGCCCTCCCGCAGGCGCCGCAGCAATACAAACAGCTGCTCATGTGCTCGGGCTTCGATAAATATTTCCAGATCGCGCCCTGCTTCCGGGATGAAGACGCCCGTGCAGACCGCTCCCCCGGGGAGTTCTATCAGCTCGATATCGAGATGGCCTTCGCGACGCAGGAAGATGTCTTCGCCGTGTTGGAACGCGTCCTCCCGCCCGTCTTCGCAAAGTACAGCGGGAAGGCTGCCGATCGGCCCCCGTTCCGCCGTATTCCCTATCTCACCGCCCTCGAGGACTACGGCACCGATAAGCCCGATCTTCGCAACCCGCTTCTCATCAAGGATGTGACCGATCTCACCGTGAACTGCGGCTTTGATCCCATCATGCTCAAGCATGTGAAGGCGATCTGCGTGCAGGGCGTGAGCGTCCCCCGCAAGTGGATCGATAAGACCTGCGAGGAGTTCAAGGTAAAGACGGAAGGCGGCGCCATGTATTGGTTCAAGCTCGACGAAACGGGCGCTCCCGCGGGCGGCATCGCGAAGTTCGTCGCGCCCGCCGCAGAGGCGTGGAAGAAGGCGCTCGGCGCCGAGAAAGATTGCTTCGTCGCCCTCGTCGCCGAAGATAAACTGCGTGACGCACAAAAACGGGCGGGGATCCTCCGCACCATGCTCGGCACGGGGCTCGACCTTCTCGAAAAGGATGTCTTCCGCTTCTGCTGGATCGTCGACTTCCCGATGTACGAGATCGGCGAAGAGAGCGGGCAGCTCGAGTTCTGCCACAATCCCTTCTCCATGCCGCAAGGGGGGCTCGAAGCCCTCGAGACGAAGGACCCTTTGGAGATCCTCGCCTATCAATATGATATCGTGTGCAACGGTGTCGAGCTCTCTTCGGGCGCGGTGCGCAACCACGACCCCGAGATCATGCTCAAGGCGTTTTCCATCGTCGGCATGGGCAAAGAGGTCGTCGAGAGCAAATTCCCCGCACTCTATCACGCCTTTGAATACGGCGCTCCCCCGCATGCGGGCGTTGCCCCCGGCGTGGACCGCATGGTCATGCTCATCGCCGATACGACGAATATCCGCGAAGTCATCGCCTTTCCGATGAACGCCAAGGCGCGCGACCTCATGATGAATGCGCCCTCGCCCGTGGAACAAAAACAGCTCGACGAAGTCCACATCGCCCTCAAGAAAAAGTAAATTTTCTTACCCCATGTATCAAAAACGCGCTCTGAATGTCCTTCGGAGCGCTTTTTCTTTGCCCGTGTTCCCGCTCATAGGATAAGCACCGCGCCGCATATAATGCAAGTGAGGTGATCTATGTTCGGTTTTCTCTATGCGCTGCTTGCGCGGCTGTTCTTCTTTACGGGCGCCGTCGAGGACGGAAGCTCGTATCCTCGGCCCCTTCCCCGTGAAGAGGAGGAGGAATGTCTCACGCGCGCGCGGGCAGGCGATCGGGCGGCGAAGGAGAAGCTCATCCGCCACAACATGCGGCTCGTGGCGCATATCGCAAAGAAGTACAGCGGGGCGGCGGAGACCGACGATATGATCTCGGTGGGCGCGATCGGGCTCATCAAGGCGATCAATACCTTCGAACCCGGGCGGGGGACCCGTCTCGCCACGTATACCGCACGTTGCATCGAAAACGAGATCCTCATGCTCATCCGTGCTGGCAAAAAACATCGGGGGACGGTATCGCTTTCCGACCCCGTCGGCACCGATAAAGACGGCAACGAACTCACGATCATGGACCTGCTGTTCGAGAAGGAAGAGAAGGTGTTCGCAGGCGTCGAGCGCAGCCTCATGCAGGAGAAATTTCTCGCCGCCGTGAAGAAGCTGCTCTCGGAGCGGGAGACCGAAGTCATCTGCATGCGCTACGCATTAAACGGGGGGACCCCCCTCGCGCAACGGGAGGTGGCGCGTGCGCTCGGGATCTCGCGTTCCTACGTTTCGCGCATCGAGAAGAAGGCGCTCTCCAAGCTCCGCGAAGGCCTCCGCCGCGACGACTTCCTTGAATGACCGACGAGGCCCCTCAGTACGTCATTCCGACGACCGTAGGGAGGAGGAATCTCAAGGACGAGATTTCTCACTACGTTCGAAATGACGTGCGCGCGTATTACACGCGACCCTTGGCTTCCCTCGTAGGGGAGCTGTCGCGGCGTAAGCCGTGACTGAGGGGTTTTGGAAACCCTATCCCCCGCTCACGCGGGTACTTCCCCTACAAGGGGAAGCAAGGGGTCGGACTGCGTAGAGGCTGATTTCAAGCGACCTCATACCGCCCCGTGCGAGGCTTCTATTGTTTATCGAAGCACGGCACGAGCCGTTCTGCGAAGTAGCGTAGCGAGTGTATCTTTAAGATCCGCTCACTCCGCTACGCTCCGTTCGGGATGAGGGACGGACTTCGTAGTTGCTTATCTGTCGCCCCACCCCCTTGATCCCCCTCCCACGGAGGGGGTGGGCGGGAAACGACGGGGCACCTCAGTACGTCATTCCGACGACCGCAGGGAGGAGGAATCTCAAGGACGAGATTTCTCACTAACGTTCGAAATGACGTGGTGGGGCACCGTCAAACTGCGGGACGCACATTCGGGCACCGTCAAACTGCGGAGAAGCAAGCAAGACAAGGAGAACGAGCATTTCCGACGGGAGCGTACTTTTGCGTACGTGACCGCCCCGCGCGCACTTCTAATTCTCTAAGCGCGGCACGAGCCGTTAGGCGAAGTAGGAAAGCGCAGTTCGAACGCCGAGAACAAGCAACATGAAAACGATTTGCTCATTTCGGCGGCACAAGCGCGTAGCGCGCCGTACAAAGTATTGCGCCGCTTCTACGCAGTTCGTAAATACGAAGTTCAAACAAGCAAAAAAACAGCGGAGCGTGAGCCCCGCTGTTTCCCGTATCTTTACATCCCTGTCGGATACGGAGCCAAACGCAGTATCCCTTGCCTTGGCTGCTGCGTCAGCTTGTGAATTTGTTTGCCGTTTGTCCCCAACGGCGTGTGAGAAGGGTTACGCCGCTTCTCCAATCTGTGTAGCGGTTATATCCGCATTGGTAAGGATTACTTGGACCTTGTAGCTTCCGTCAGATTGCTTTTTCGCAGATTCTCCATCAAGCGAACTCGCGGAAGTGTAGGCGGTAATTTTATCGATCGTAATGGTGCCAGTCGAGCTAACAGTTGCTTCAACATCCCAACCCTTGACGTCTTTCGGCCAAAGTTTTTCTGCCTTATCCGTATCGGTGTTGTCGAGCAAATAAACACTGGCGGTACCGCGGACGGCACGAATATTAGCGTCGGCCGTTGCCTTCTGGGCCTTCTGGAGGCTGCCGACGAAGAGCGGCACGGCGATAGCGACGAGGACGGCGATGATCGCGACGACGATCAAGAGTTCTGCAAGGGTAAAGCCTTTCTTGCTTCTTTTTTGCATTGTTTTTCTCCTTC
Organism: uncultured Clostridia bacterium; assembly: GCA_947595585.1. Classification (GTDB taxonomy): domain Bacteria; phylum Bacillota; class Clostridia; order Christensenellales; family Borkfalkiaceae; genus Gallimonas. The sequence goes on along the minus strand of CANQET010000003.1, from coordinate 41,781 downwards.
AAAAATCATGATTTTTTATATGTGCGCCGCCGGGACGAAGCGGCGTTCATACCGTACCGAAAATCACATGGCACAGGACCATAGAATAGGTTGTTCTGCGTACATTAAATAGAAGAGGAGAAAGAAAAAAGGCGCCCAAAGGCGCCGAAGATGAGAGAAAGGATAAAAGATTTTATGAAAAATGAGGGAGATTTTCTTGACAAACGGGGAATGAGAAGATATAATGAGAAAAGAAGTACATAGAACAACCTATTCTATGTACGAAACCGTGTGAATGCTTATCGCCGCAGCCCCCCGCCGCGGTGTTTTTTTATTGAGGGGAAGGACGGGGCGTCCGACATGGCCTATTCAAAGCGACCTCATACCGAGCGTAGCGAGTGTATCTTTAAGATCCGCTCACTCCGCTATGCTCCGTTCGGGATGAGGTTCGGACTGCGTACTTGCTTTTCTGCCGCCCCACCCCCTTGATCCCCCTCCCACGGAGGGGGTGGGCGGACTGCTCTCCCATGAGGGGTTGGACTGCGTAGGGGTCTCGCGCGTACCCCCGACGGGGCGTATCACACACGACACCCCCTCCATCGGAGGGGGGTAGGGGGGTGGGCGGGAGACGACGGGGCACATCAGTACGTCATTCCGAGGGCGTAGCCCGAGGAATCTCGTTCTAATTACGTCACCCTGAACGTAGTTGAAGGGTCGCCGCGGTCTTAATTCTTATATGAGTGACAATATAAGGTTAAGACTAATGCGATTCTTCACTTCGCCCTTGGGGGCTTCGTTCAGAATGACGTGTTTAGAATGCTGGTTCGTATGCCACGTCGAGATTTCTCACTAACGTTCGAAATGACGTGCGCGCGTATCACACGCGACCCTTGGCTCCCCTCGTAGGGGAGCTGTCGCGGCGTAAGACGCGGCTGAGGGGTTTCAAAACCCTATCCCCTGCTGACGCAGGTACTTCCCCTAAGAGGGGAAGCAAGGGGTCGGACTTGCGTAGTTGCTTCCTCGCCGCCCCACCCCCTTGATCCCCCTCCCACGGAGGGGGTGGCGCGTGGGATAAACTACGGAGGGGGTAGGAATTCTCCGCTTTTCGTCTCCGATCTCAATTCTTCATTCTTCATTTCCATTTCCCATTTCCTGATTTTCATTTTTTATGCTCTGCGTTCAATTTTGAATTCTTTTTCGAAGTTCTTTCAAACATTTGACTTTGCGCGTCAATTTTCATATAATATAGCTTGGTTTTACCGTCATGCGTTTTTCAAGGAGGACTCTATGAACGTAACCGAGCTGTTTGCGAGCAATGTCTTTCACGATGAAGTCATGAAGAATTCGCTCCCGAAGGAGGTATACAGATCGCTCCGCAAGACGATCGACGAGGGCAAGCCCCTCGATTCCTCGATCGCAGGCGCCGTCGCCAACGCGATGAAGGATTGGGCGGTCTCCAAGGGCGCTACGCACTACACGCATTGGTTCCAGCCCCTCACCAATCTCACCGCCGAAAAGCACGATAGCTTCATCGAGCCCGACGGCGACCGCGTCATCATGCGGCTTACGGGCAAGGACCTCATCGTGGGGGAGCCCGATGCCTCTTCTTTCCCCTCGGGCGGGACGCGGGCGACGTCGGCCGCACGCGGCTACACGGCATGGGATCCCACCTCGCCCGCCTTCGTAAAGGAGGGGACGCTCTACATCCCCACCGTGTTCGTCGCCTACACGGGCGAGACGCTCGATAAGAAGGCGCCGCTGCTGAAATCGATGACGGCCCTCGACCTTCAGGCCAAACGGCTGTTGAAGCTCTTCGGCATCGAGTGCAGAAAGGTGGCGACGACGGTCGGTCCCGAGCAGGAGTACTTCCTCATCGATGAAGACGTCTATCTTCAGCGCAAGGACCTCATCCTCACGGGGAGGACGCTCTTCGGTGCACATTCGACCCGCGGACAGGAGCTCGAAGATCACTACTTCGGCGCCCTCAAGACCCGTATCTCCGAGTTCATGCGCGACCTCGACGAGACGCTCTGGAGCTACGGCATCTTCGCCAAGACGAAGCACAACGAAGTCGCCCCCGCCCAACATGAGCTTGCGCCCGTATTCACGACGACCAACGTCGCCGTCGACGCCAATCAGCTCACGATGGAGCTCATGAAGAAGGTCGCAAAGAAACATCACCTCGTCTGCCTTCTCCACGAGAAGCCCTTCGAGGGCATCAACGGTTCGGGCAAGCACAATAATTGGTCGCTCTCGACGGACAGCGGGCTCAATCTTCTCGACCCCGGGGAAAATCCCGAGGAGAATCCCCGCTTCATGCTCATCTTGGCATGCGTGATCTCCGCCGTCGATAAATACCAAGGGGTCCTGCGTGCATGTGTGGCCTCTGCGGGCAACGATCACCGCCTCGGCGCCAACGAAGCCCCGCCCGCGATCATCTCCGTTTACCTCGGCGATCAGCTCGGCTCCCTCGTCGATTCCATCGTGATGGGCAGGCAGTATGTGCCCAAGAAGGCGGTGCCGGGGTCCATCGGCGTGCCTTCCTCGCCCATCTTCCCCATCGATACGACAGACCGCAACCGCACTTCGCCGTTTGCCTTCACGGGCAACAAATTCGAATTCCGCATGCTCGGTTCACAGGCCTCCGTCGCCGATCCCAACATCGTCCTCAATACGATCGCGGCACAGGCCTTCTCCGAGGCCGTCGAAGCCCTCGAGGGCGCCAAGGATTTCCCCAAGGCGTGCAAGGCGTATACCGAAAAACTGCTCAAGGCGCACTACCGCATCATCTTCAATTACAACGGCTACGGCCCCGATTGGGAGCCCGAGGCAGAGCGGAGGGGGCTTCTCAACAATAAGACGACCGCCGACGCCGTGCCCGAATTCTTCAAACAGGAAAATATCGATGTGTTCGTGAAGCAGGGGGTGTATTCCGAGAAGGAAGTCCTCGCCCGTGCGAACATCCAGCTCGAAAACTATATCAAGACCATCAACATCGAAGCGCTCACCATGGCCGAGATGTTCAAGCGGGATATCTATCCCTCCGTCAACGGCTACATCGCGGAGCTGTGCTCGGTCATTGCCGCCAAGCGTGCCGTGAGCGATGACTTCGCCTGCACGCGGGACTATGCGCTTGCCGAAAAGCTCTCTTCGATGAACGAGGCGGCGGCCGAGGCGGTGGAAAAGCTCGAAAAAGACCTCGCGGCCCTTCCGCAGGGCGAGCTTCCCGCGGCCCAAGCGATGGCGCATATCGTCGTGCCCGATATGGAGGCCCTTCGTGCCCTCGTCGACGGCATGGAAACGATGACGTCCTCCGACTTTTGGCCCTATCCGACGTATTCGGATATCCTCTACAGCGTGAAATGACGCCGCGCTTTGCTTAGATCAAGGAGAAGGCATGAAGATCAACGTCAAAAAACTCACCCGAGACGCCAAACTTCCCGTATATGGTTCCGCAAATGCGGCGGGAGCAGACCTCTTTGCCTGTGCGGCGGAGGCCATCCCCGCGGGGGAGACCCGCTTCATCCATACGGGCATTGCGATCGAGCTTCCCGAGGGGACGGTGGGGCTTATCTACGCCCGCAGCGGGCTTGCCTGCAAGCAGGACCTCGCCCCTGCGAACAAGGTGGGCGTCGTCGATTGCGACTATCGCGGGGAGATCATCGTCGCGCTCCACAACCACGGGAGCGCGCTTCGGCAGATCGCCGCGGGCGACCGCATCGCCCAGCTCGTCGTCATGCCCTACTATGCGGGGGAGTTCTGCGAGGTGGGGGAGATAACGGAAACCCCACGTGGCGCCTCCGGGTTTGGGTCGACCGGGAAGTAAGGGCGAACTGCAAATTTGCTGCGTAATACTTCGTCATGCTGCGTTTTTCTTGGTCGTGTACGATTTAGTACACTCCCTGCGAAAAGCCTCGCATTCCTTGTCTTACTTGCAACTTTGCAGTTTGACGTAACCCGAATGCGCTTCTCCGCAGTTTAACGGTACCCGTTTTTGCGCATGATGAGCGTAAGGCCTACCCCCATCGGGGGGAGGCTCCGCGTAGCGGTGGTGGGGGGCAAGGGAGACGACGGGGCCTATCATAGCGACCTCATCCCGAACGAAGCGTAGCGGAGTGAGCGGATCTTGAGATTCACTCGCCCCTAACGGGGCTCGGAATGAGGGCAGGTTGTCCGAGTAAACATGGGGTACCTATGTAGTTTATTCCGCACGCCCCTCTATTGGAGAATAGAGCACCACCCCCTCCTGCGGAGGGGGGTAGGGGGGTGGGCAGGAGACCGACGGGGCCAATCCCGAGCGCCCCTTGGCTCCCCTCGTAGGGGAGCTGTCGCGGCGTAAGACGTGACTGAGGGGTTTTGGAAACCCCTTCCCCTGCTGACGCAGGTACTTCCCCTAAAAGGGGCAGCAAGGGGACGGACTTCGTAGGTACTTCCCCTAAAAGGGGCAGCAAGGGGGCGGACTTCGTAGGGGCTTCCCCGAAAAGAAGCAAGCACTTTCACCACAGATACACGACCGAAAAAGCCGCATGTGCGGCGGGAGAAGTGGGTATGCGTATGCATAAAAAGCGGCATTTGGAGCCGCGCATGGAGGCCTGCTCGAGCGTTCTGATCGCCCGCGGCAGTCCCATCAAAAATCTCAAAGAGGCGGCCGCGACCTACCGCGCCCTCCTCGATTTTCATGCGCTCTTCGGAAACGATCATCCCGTGGAGCTCGAAGTGGGCTGCGGCAACGGCGGCTTCATCTTCGAACAGGCAAAACGTCACCCCATGTGCAATTTTATCGCCGTGGAGCTGTGCAGCAACGTCATCCTCACGGCCATGGAGCGCATCCTCCGCGAGGGGGTTCCAAACGTGCGTTTCCTCAACATCCCCGCCGAAATCTTGCCCTGTTTCCTTCCCGAAGGCAGTATTTCCGCCCTCTATCTCAACTTTTCTACCCCGCTCCCCGGTTCCACCCACGCCCGCCAAAGGCTTACAAGTCCGCGCTTTCTCGATATCTACTCCCGTCTTCTTTGCGACGGGGGCAAGATCTATCAGAAGACCGACTGCGGTTGGTTTTTCGATGAATCGCTCGAAAACTACGCCGCCTGCGGGTTCCGCGTGGAGGAAGTCACCCGCGATCTGCATCACAGCGCATATGCGCAGGAGAACATCGTCACAGAATACGAGGCGACCTTCCTCGCGCAGGGCAAACCCATCTACCGCTGTGTCGCCGTAAAATTGCCTTCTGTGCAGGGAAACGGGGGACCTGTAGCGAAAAAACGCTGCAGTTTCAGCTTCGGCGCCAAGGAGGACAAGGTCTCCGAGAAGATGCTGCGCTACCACGATACGCGCTGGTGCAAGCCCGAACATCGCGACGGGGAGCTCTTCGCCATGTTGGTATTGGAGGGCATGCAGGCGGGCGTCAGTTGGAATCTGATCCTCGAAAAGGAGGAGAACTTCCGTAGGGCGTTCGATGGGTTCGACCCCGCGACCGTCGCCGCCTACGGCGAAGAGAAGATCGAGGCCCTCATGCAGGAGAAGGGCATCATCCGCAACCGCAAGAAGATCGAGGCCGCGATCGGCAACGCGCGTGCATTCTGCAAGATACAGGAGGAATTCGGCAGTTTCGATGCCTTCATCTGGAGCTTTACGGAGGGGAAGACGGTCGATCATCATCTTGCGGATATCCGCGAAATGCCCGCAAAGGACGCGCTTTCCGAGCGAGTGAGCGCCGTCTTGAGGGCGCGGGGGTTCAAGTTCGTCGGCCCCACGATCGTCTATTCCTACCTGCAGGGCATCGGCGTGATCAACGATCATTGGAAGCAGTGCGATTTTCGTTGAAATGCACACATGGGGTAAGATTTCATAAAAATTTGCAGGAAAAAAGGCGGCATGGGCCGCCTTTTTGCGTATGAAATTCAAAACAGCGCCTTGAGCATCTGGGCGACGTAGGTGACGGGCACAAGCTCGATCTTCTCCTTGAACTTCTCGCAGGCCTTCATGTTTTTTGCGGGGAGGATGACCCGCTTGAATCCCATCTTGAGGCATTCGTTGACCCTGCGATCGGCAAAGTTCACGCCGCGCACTTCGCCCGTGAGCCCGACTTCCCCGAAGACGGCGGTGTACTTATCGACGGGCACCATGCGTTCTGCGGAGGCGAGGGCGGCGCAGACGGCAAGATCGGCGCTCGGTTCGTTGAGTTTGATGCCGCCCATGGCGTTCAGGTAGACGTCCTGTGTACCGAGCGGGAGGGAGCACCGCTTCTCGAGGACGGCGATGAGCACGATGAGGCGGTTGGGATCGACGCCGAGGGACATCCTCCGCGGCAGCCCGTAGGCCGTCTTCGCCATGAGCGTCTGGATCTCCACCATCATGCAGCGGTTGCCCGTTTCGGAGGGGGTGACGACGGCGCCCGCCGCGACGCCCCTGCTATCCGAGAGGAAGAGGGAAGCGTAGTCGGTGACGCCGAAGATGCCCTCGCCCGTCATCTCGAAGACGCCCACCTCCTGCACGGAGCCGAAGCGGTTTTTGTAGGCGCGAAGGATCTTGAAGTTTTCGGTACGCTCCCCCTCGAAATAGAGGACGGCGTCCATGATGTGCTCGAGCACTTTGGGCCCTGCGAGCGTGCCCTCCTTGGTGACGTGCCCCACGAGGAAGAAGGTGATGCCGTGGCTCTTTGCGATGCGCATGATCTTCGCCGCACATTCGCGGACCTGCCCGACGCTGCCTGCCGCGGAGGAGAGCGTCTCGGTATAGACGGCCTGAATGCTGTCTACGATCACATATTCGGCTTCGAGGAAGCTCTCTTCGGCGTTTTCGAGGCAGGTCTCGTTGAGCAGGAGCAAGCGGTCGGAATTGAGCCCCAAGCGCTCACAGCGGAGCTTGACTTGCGAACAGCTCTCCTCGGCAGAGAGGTAGAGGACCTTGTGCTCCTTGGCGAGGTGGGCCGCGACTTCGGTGAGAAGGGTGGATTTTCCGACGCCCGGGTCGCCGCCGACGAGGACGAGGGAACCGCGTACGATCCCGCCGCCGAGCACGACGTCGAGCTCTTCGATCCCCGAAGAGACCCGCTCATAGCTCTCGTAGCGCACTTGGGAAAGAGGGAGAGGGCGGGAGGAAAGCGCCCGCACGCTCGTCTTTTTTACGGGGACGGCGGGGGCGACCGCCTCCTCCGCGAGTGTGTTGAATTTGCCGCAGCCGGGGCACCTTCCCAACCATTTGGGGGAAGTGTAGCCGCATTCTGCGCAGACGAATTGGGTGGTGGATTTGGGCATAGGGTTTATACGTCCTTTGTAAATTTACATTTGGGGAAATTGGAACAGCCATAGAAATGTTTTTGCGGGTCATCGCGGTTTTGGCGCAAGACGAGGGGTGCGCCGCAGCGGGGGCAGAGGTCCCGCGCGAGGCGCTTCTTTTGGGTGCGGATATCCCTTTTATGCTTGCGGCGGGAGACGCCCTTGCAGGACTTCAGAAGTTCTGCGTAGCGGTCGCGCTCGGCGCATGTGAGCGGGGTGGCGCCGCGGAGCATCTTCCCGAGCCCCTGCAAGCTGCACACCGCGCTGCTCTCCACGCCGCGAAGATCTGCCTTGACGAACACGACGATGCTGCCGAGAAAGGCGTGGGTCTGTAGTATTTTTTTCACGACAAAGACGTGCGTCGCATTCTGTTTTACGGGGGAATGGAGCTCGTGGACGATCTTCCCGCCCGCGAGGATCTGCCGCCACGTGCGCTCGTCGTCCCGCCCGACGATCTCCCCCGAGAGGTTCTTGGTCTCGATGACGTAGATGCCCCGCGTCGAGATCAGGATATGGTCGATCTGCGTGGAGAGGCCCGTCTCGGGATTGACGAGGGTGAGATCGTTGAAGAGGCGGTCGCCCCGTTCCATATTCCGGCGGAGGGCATGCGCCGTCTTCCATTCGCCGAGTTTGCCTCGCCCGCCCGGGGAGCGCAGGTAGAAGAGAAAGACGAGCAGGAAAAAGACCGCCACCGCGGGCACGAGCAGCCAGATCATAGGGTCCCCAAGAGTACGGCGGCATAGGCCGTGATGCCGCGGCCCTCGCCGACATAGCCGAGTTTTTCATTGGTACCCGCCGCGATGCCGACCGGAGCGCCCCCGAGTGCGGCGGAGAGGGCGGCGCGCATTTTTTCGATATACGGGGCGAGGCGGGGCCTTTCCGCGAGGATGGAGATCGAGGCGTTTTGCACCGAAAATCCGCCCTCATGTACCATTTTCATGACGGTTTCGAGGAGCTGCATGCTGTCGGCGCCCCGATAGGCGGGGTCGTCTTCGGGGAAGTGATATCCGATATCCCGCCCGCCGATCGCAGTGAGAAGGGCGTCCATGAGGGCATGGACGGCCACGTCGCCGTCGCTGTGGGCGATAAGCGCACGGTCGGAGGGGATGGTCACCCCGCAGAGGCGGATATAATTGAGGTTGAGCCGCGCGATCCCGCGGTCGATCTCCTCCTGATGCGCGAAGGCATGGGTATCTACGCCGAATCCCACCCTCGCGGGGGGCGCAAAGTCCTCGGGATAGGTGAGTTTTCTGTTGCCGCGGTCGCCCAAGACGATATGGGGCTGCCCGCAATAGGCGGCGTATACCCCGCTGTCGTCGGTGAAATCGCACCGCCCGTCTTGGGCGGCACGCGCATAGGCCGTGCGCAACGCTTCCGTAAGAAATCCTTGGGGGGTCTGCAGGGAAAAGAGGGAAGTTCGCGGGGGGATGCTATCGATCTTTCCCTCCGAGACGAAGGCCGTCGTATCCGTTGCGGGGAGGGCGGCGACGCCGCTCCCATGCTGTTTTACGCTCGCGATGCAGTCCTCGATGACGCGTGCGGGGACGAAGGGGCGGGCGGCGTCGTGGACGAGCACGATCTCCCCCTTCACTTCGGCGAGGGCGCAACGTACGCTCTCCATGCGCGTGGCGCCTCCCGCGACGGCTCTTGCCTGCGGGAAGGGGGCAAGAAGGGGCAAAACGCGACCCAGGTCCTCGGTTTTGCATGCGACGACGATCTCCTCGGCATAGGGCGCAAAGGCAGAGAGGGCATGGGTGAGCACGGGCAGCCCATGGAGCTCGCAAAAGATCTTGTTTTCGGGCAGACCCGCCCGTGTGCCGCTACCTGCGGCCGTCAGAATTACGCTTATCACGCTGCTGTATCTCCACTTCGATTTTGATGCCCTCCGTCTTGACGATGCGGAGGCGCCGGATGTTCCGGAAATAGCCGATGTATTCCTCGTCGAGCCGATCGATGGCGGGCTTGTCCGCGGGATCGAGGCGGGCAAGGCGGGCGGCGTAGGTCGCTTCGAGCTCCACGATGTATCCATAGGAGTTTACGGTGGGGTTGTCGTCGGGATTGAAATATTTGGCCTCGCAGACCCGCCCGATATCGATCGCGATGAGGCGGAGCACGTCGTACCCCACGAGGGCGATGCAGATCCCGCCCTGCACCCAGAGGCCGATGCGCATATCGAGCATGCCCGTGCCTGTGAGGGGGGCGAGGACGGCGCCGACGAGGAGCACGGCAAACGAGGCGAAATACATGAGCACTTCGTCGAAACGGTAGCGGTGGAAGAACTGCGGCTTGAAGTAGATGAGCTTGCACAGCCCCTTCCGTTTTACGAGGCCGCGGCTGCGGTAACGGGCGGGATAGGACCTGTTTCCGACCGAAAACAGGGCGACCTGCAGCCACGTGAAGGTGATAAGCGCGAGAAAGGCGACGGCGATCGCCGCATTGGCAAGTTGCATGAGATCCTCCTATCAGCCGATCACTTCGTAGAGCTCTGACGCTTCTTCTTTTTTCACGCTCTCCTTGAGCGCACGTACGCGGAACTTGAGCGTTCCCGAGGCAAAGAGCACTTCGACGACGTCGCCCTCCTTCAGGCGGTAAGAGGGTTTTACCTCCCTCCCGTTCACGAAGATCTTGCCCGCATTGGCCGCTTCCTGTGCCACGGCACGCCGCTTCAATATGCGCGAAACTTTCAAAAATTTGTCGATCCGCATACTTTTTTCCCGAATTCCGAAAAATTATTTTTCCAACCGCAAAAAACGGTTGACATCTTTTGTTTTGCGTTGTACAATATCATACTGTATCATTATGTTCAGAATGAGGGACTGTGCCGTCTGCGTCGTTTTCGCCTACGGCGCCGTGCAACGCTTGCTCCGCCATTATAGCGCAAATTTTGCGAAATGTAAAGGGGAACGGGCGAATTTCATCGGACATTTCGATTTTTATCGATGAAAAGATATACTCGGTAAATCGCCAAATGATAACAACGAAAAAGGAGTTATTTGACGGATGAACTTACCAATTTGCAAGTACGGCAAGATCGAGAGAAGGAAGTTCGGCTCCATCAACGAGGTCATCGACATCCCCAACCTTGTCGAGATCCAGAAGGAGAGCTACGATGCCTTCATCAACGAGGGGATCTCCGAGATCTTCGAAGATTTCTCTCCGATCACCGACTTCTCCGATCACTTCGAACTCTACTTCCTCGATCATGAATTCGGGAAGGCCTCGAAGTACGACGAAAAGGAGTGCCGCAACCGCGACGCGACGTATGCCCTGCCTCTCCGCGTGAAGGTGCGGCTCGTCAACAAAGTGAAGGGGGATATCCTCGAGCAGGATGTGTTCATGGGCGATTTCCCGCTCATGACGGAGAACGGCTCCTTCATCATCAACGGCGCCGAGCGCGTCATCGTCTCCCAGCTCGTCCGCTCGCCGGGCGTCAACAACGTCGGCGACGAAACGGATAAGACGGGCAAGCGCATGTTCGAGACCACGGTCATCCCCGGGCGGGGCGCGTGGCTGGAATTCAAGCAGGATCCCCAGAACGTGCTTTGGGTGAACGTCGACCGCCGCAGAAAGCTCACCGCGACGATCCTTCTCCGTGCCCTCGGCTACGGCTCAGACCGCGCCCTCGAAGAGCTCTTCGGCGGAGACAAGATGATCGCCGCCACGATGGAGCGGGACGCAAAGGAGAACATCCGCTCGGAGTCCGACGGCCTCATCGCCCTCTACAGAAGGCTCCGCCCCGGCGAAGTCCCCACGGAGGAAGCCGTCCGCCAGCATCTCATCAACCTCTTCTTCGACCCTCGCCGCTACGACGTCGCCAAGGTCGGAAGATATAAATTCAACAAGAAGCTTAACCTTGCCTACCGTCTGCCCGGCTGCCGCCTCGCGGACGACGTCTTCCACCCCGAGACGGGCGAACTTCTCGCCGAAAAGGGGAAGGTTGTCACCGAGGAACAGGCGTATGCCATCCAGAATGCGGGCATCGGCGAGGTGTTTGTCCTCGTACAGGATCCCGAGGACGGCGAGATCCGCCACAAGATCCTCTCCAACCGCACGGTGGACTTTTCCGCCCTCTCCCAAAAGGACCCCAAGGCCTTCGGGCTGCTCAAGACGGTCTATTATCCCACGTTCGTCTTCTCCAAGCAGATCGCAGAGGACTGCAAGACGATGACGGACGAGGAAGTCGCCGCAAAATATCTCGACGAGATCAACGCCATCTACTACACCCGCGAGACCGAACCCGATGCCGATGAGAAGCAGGAGGAGAAGAAGAACCGCATCAAGCGCAGCGAGAACCGCCTGAAGTTCGTCGCCGCCTGCCGCCTCTTCCACGAGCTCCTCGCCCGCGAAGATGCGCCTTCAAGTGCCACAGCCCCCGTCGATCTTTCGGCACAGGGCCGTGTGCTCGGCGTCACGCCCGAAGAGAAGAAGGCCGTAAAACCCCTCGTCGAAAAACTCAATCATAAGTGCATCACGGTGGACGACATCGTCGCCGCCGTCTCCACGAACCTCGACCTGCGCTACGGGATCGGCTCGATCGACGAGATCGACCACCTCGGCAACCGCAGAGTGCGCTCGGTCGGCGAACTTCTCCAGAACCAGCTGCGCATCGGCATGAGCCGCCTCGAGCGCCTCATCAAGGAGCGCATGGCGACGGCAGATCCCATGGAAGTCACGCCCTCCAACCTCATCAACGTGCGCCCCATTTCGGCCGTCATCCGTGAATTCTTCGGCAGCTCCCAGCTCTCGCAGTTCATGGATCAGACCAACCCCATCGCCGAACTCACCCACAAGCGCAAGCTCTCGGCGCTCGGCCCGGGCGGTCTCAACCGCGACCGCGCGACCTTCGAAGTCCGCGACGTCCACCACTCCCACTACGGGCGTATGTGCCCCATCGAGACCCCCGAAGGCCAGAACATCGGCCTCATCTCCTCGCTCGCGACCTTCGCCCGCGTGAACGAATTCGGCTTCATCATGGCGCCCTACCGCAAGGTGCGGCACGACGTCGTGCCCGGCGAAGACGGCAAAGAGACGATCGTCTCCGTCGTCACCGATCATGTGGATTATCTCACCGCGGATGAAGAGGACCGCTACGTCGTCGCACAGGCCAACGAGCCCCTCGATGCGCAAAGCCGCTTCGTCAACGAGCGCGTCGGCTGCCGCCACAAGGAACTCATCACCGAGTACCCGCGCGATCGCGTAGACTATATGGATGTGAGCCCCAAGCAGCTCGTCTCCGTGGCGACGGCGCTCATCCCCTTCCTCGAAAACGACGATACCAACCGCGCCCTCATGGGCTCCAACATGCAGCGGCAGGCCGTGCCCCTTCTCAAGACCGAGCCCTCCATCGTTGCGACGGGCATCGAGGCCGCGATCGCACGCGATTCGGGCGTCATCGTCAACGCCAAAGAGGCGGGGACCGCGGTCGCCGTCTCCTCCGATCGCATCGTCATCCGCGAGGATTCGGGCTTCGAGACCGAATATAAATTAAAGAAATTCGAGCGTTCCAACCAGGGGACCTGCCTCAATCAGCGCCCCATCATCTCGACGGGCGACCGCGTGGAGAAGGGGGAGGTCATCGCAGACGGCCCTTCGACCTACGGCGGCGAACTTGCCCTCGGCAAGAACATCCTCGTCGGCTTCATGGAGTGGGAGGGCTACAACTACGAAGACGCCATCCTCATCTCCGAAAAATTGGTACAGGACGACGTATTCACCTCCATCCACATCGAAGAACACGAGACCGAGGCGCGGGATACCAAGCTCGGCGAAGAGGAGATCACCCGTGATATCCCCAACGTCGGCGACGACGCCCTCAAGGATCTCGATGAAGACGGCATCGTGCGCATCGGCGCAGAAGTGACGAGCGGCGATATCCTCGTCGGCAAAGTCACCCCCAAGGGCGAGACAGAGCTCACCCCCGAGGAGCGCCTGCTCCGCGCGATCTTCGGCGAGAAGTCGAGGGAAGTGCGCGATACTTCGCTCCGCGTGCCCCACGGCGAGGGCGGCATCGTCGTCGACGTGAAGGTCTTCACGCGGGAAAATAAGGATGAACTTTCGCCGGGCGTCAACAAGCTCGTGCGCGTCTACATCGCCCAGAAGCGTAAGATACAGGTCGGCGATAAGATGGCGGGCCGCCACGGCAACAAGGGCGTCATCTCCCGCGTTTTGCCGCAGAGCGATATGCCCTTCCTGCCCGACGGTACGCCTCTCCAGATCCTTCTGAACCCCTTGGGCGTGCCTTCCCGTATGAACATCGGACAGGTCCTCGAAGTCCACCTCGGCTACGTCTGCCGCCAGCTCGGCTGGAAGATCGCGACGCCCGTCTTCGACGGCGCCACCGAGAAGGACATCGAACAGCTCTTCCGCGAGAACAATCTCTTCAATCCCGAGGGCAAGGTCGACGGCAAGTTCCAGGTCTTCGACGGCAGAACGGGCGAACCCTTCGAGAACCGCGTCACGATCGGTATCATGTACATGATCAAGCTCATCCACCTCGTGGACGACAAGATCCATGCCCGTTCCATCGGTCCCTACAGTATGGTCACCCAGCAGCCCCTCGGCGGCAAGGCGCAGTTCGGCGGACAGCGCTTCGGCGAAATGGAAGTGTGGGCCCTCGAGGCCTACGGCGCCGCGCACATCCTTCAGGAGATCCTCACCGTCAAGTCCGATGATATCGTCGGCCGCGTGAAGACGTATGAGAGCATCGTGAAGGGCAACAACATCTCCGAACCCGGCATCCCCGAGGCCTTCAAGGTGCTCTTGAAGGAACTGCAGTCCCTCGCGCTCGACGTGAAAGTGCTCACCGAGACGGGCGAGGAGCTCATCATCCGCGAATTCGAGGACGAAGAGCCCTCCGAACCCCGCCGCGCCGAACCGCCCGCAGCCGAACAGGATTTCGACTTCGGCCAAGAGGACGAAGAGGAGAAGACGGATGCGCTCGGCTCGATCTTCGACGAAGCGGGCGAGGACGAAGACTTTGCCTCCGACGAACTCTTCGAAGAGGAGAATGCGGAGGAGGACGACCTCTCGGATATCGATGAAGACGGCGCGTTCGGCGACATCTTCGGGGACGACGATGACGGCGACGACGAATAAGCAGAAAGGGAGGAAATGAGAAATGTACGAATTAAATGATTTCAATTCCATTCAGATCAGTATCGCATCTCCCGAAAAGATCAGGGAATGGTCCTACGGCGAAGTCACCAAGCCCGAGACCATCAACTACCGCACCCAAAAACCCGAACGGGACGGGCTCTTCTGCGAGAAGATCTTCGGACCGACGAAGGATTGGGAATGCCACTGCGGGAAGTATAAGCGCATCCGCTATAAGGGCACCGTCTGCGAGAAGTGCGGCGTCGAAGTCACCCGTTCCAAGGTGAGAAGAGAGCGCATGGGGCACATCGAGCTCGCAGCGCCCGTCTCCCACATCTGGTACTTCCGCGGCGTCCCCTCCAAGATCGGGCTTCTCCTCGACATGGGGCCCAAACAGCTCGAACCCATCATCTATTTCGCGAAGTACGTCGTGCTCGATCCGGGCACCACGGCCTTCGAATACAAGCAGGTCATCACCGATAAAGAGCTCCGCGACTATGAGGAGCAATACGGCGACAGCACCAAGACGGGCCTCAAAGTGGGCATGGGCGCCGAGGCCATCCGCGAACTTCTCATGGCCGTCGATCTCGATAAAGAGAGCGAAGAGTGCAAGAAGATCATCGCGAGCAACCCCACGGGCGCAAAGCGGGTGAAGGCGATCAAGCGCATCGAGATCATCGAGGCCTTCCGCAAATCCGGCAACAAACCCGAATGGATGGTGCTCACCGTCCTGCCCGTCATCCCGCCCGATCTTCGCCCCATGGTGCAGCTCGACGGCGGCAGATTCGCGACCTCCGACCTCAACGACCTCTACAGGAGAGTCATCAACCGCAACAACAGGCTCAAGCGCATGATCGAGCTCGGCGCCCCCGAGATGATCATCAAGAACGAGAAGCGCATGCTGCAGGAAGCCGTCGATGCCCTCATCGATAACGGCAGGAAGGGCAAACCCCTCATCGGGCCCTCCAACCGCGAACTCAAATCGCTCTCCCAGCTCCTCCGCGGCAAGCAGGGCCGCTTCCGCCAGAACCTCCTCGGCAAGCGCGTCGACTATTCGGGCCGCTCGGTCATCGTCGTCGGCCCCGAACTCAAGATCTACCAGTGCGGCCTTCCCAAGGAGATGGCGATCGAGCTCTTCAAGCCCTTCGTCATGAAGCGCCTCGTCGAGACGGGCCGCAGCCACAACATCAAGAGCGCCAAGCGCACCGTGGAAAAGGGCAAGGACTTCGTTTGGGACGTCCTCGAGGAAGTCATCAAGGAGCACCCCGTGCTTCTGAACCGTGCGCCCACGCTGCACCGCCTCTCCATCCAGGCCTTCGAGCCCATCCTCATCGAGGGCAGAGCCATCAAAATTTCGCCCCTCGTCTGCGGTCCTTTCAACGCCGACTTCGACGGCGACCAGATGGCCGTCCATCTTCCGCTCTCCATCGAGGCACAGGCAGAGGCAAGATTCCTGATGCTCTCCGCCAACAATATCCTGAAGCTCGCCGACGGCAAGTCCGTCATGAGCCCCACGCAGGATATGATCATCGGCGCTTACTACCTCACCATTCTCCGCAGAGAAGAGGGGAAGAAGTACGATGAATACTTCCGTCCTTCCGAAGCGGGCGAGGTCTATGTTCCGCCCGTCTACAGCTCCTTCGATGAAGCGCTCATGAGCTACCAGCTCAAGGATATCCACTGCCAGGATGAGATCTACGTCCGTCGCGAAGTGGAGCTCCCCGAGCAATTCGCCGACTTCCCTCTTCCCTACGAAGTGGAATTCCCCGCCGAGAACGTCCCCAACAACGGCATCCGCGGCAGAGCGTTCATCTATGAGAACGCAGAGGGCCACCGCTTCGTGACGGGCGTCATCAAGACGACGGTCGGACGCATCATCTACAACGACAACATGCCGCAGGATCTCGGCTTCGTCGAGCGCAAGAACCCCGAGGACTACCTCAAGCTCGAGCTCTCCACCGAGTTCATCGGGAGCGCCCGCGCGATCGGCAAGAAGCACCTCTCCCGCATCGTCGAGGCCTGCTTCAAGACGGGGTACGCCCCCAAGGCTTCGGCCGTGCTCGACGCCATCAAGGAGCGCGGGTACAAGTATTCCACGATCGCGGCCCTTACGACGTCGGTCTTCGATATGAAGATCCCCGCCGAGAAGGAGGAGATCGTGAAGAGCGCCGAGGAAGACGTCGCGCGGATCTCCAAGAAATTCGCGCGCGGCCTTCTCAAAGAGGACGAGCGCTACCATGCCGTCATCGACGTATGGGACGGCGCCACCGACCGCGTCGCAGGTCTCCTCAAGAAACAGGGCGAGCTCGATAAATTCAACCCCATCTGGATGATGGCCGATTCGGGCGCCCGCGGTTCCATCGACCAGATCAAGCAGCTCTCGGGCATGCGCGGCCTCATGGTCAACCCGCAGGGCAAGAAGATCGAGGTCCCCGTGAAATCCTGCTTCCGCAACGGGCTCTCCGTGCTCGAGTACTTCATCTCCTCGCACGGCGGCCGCAAAGGTCTCGCGGATACGGCGCTCAAGACGGCCGACTCGGGTTACTTGACCCGCCGTCTTGTCGACGTCTCGCAGGACGTCATCGTCCGTGAAGAGGACTGCATGGCGGGCCGCCGTCCGCACGGCACCCTCATCCGTGCCATCCTCGGTCCCAACGGGGATACGATCGAGAGCCTCGAAGATCGCCTAACTGGCAGATTCACCGCCGAAGATATCACCGATGAAGCGGGCAATGTGCTCGTTCCCGTCGGCGAGATGATCGGCGAGAGCATGGCCAAGAAGATCGCCGCCATTCCGAAATATGCGGAAAAGGGCGTCTCCATCCGCTCCATCTTCAACTGCAACACCCGTTACGGCGTCTGCGCCAAGTGCTACGGCAAGAACATGGCGACGACCCTTCCCATCAAGGTGGGCGAGGCCGTCGGCGTCATCGCGGCACAGTCCATCGGCGAGCCCGGTACCCAACTCACCATGCGTACCTTCCACACGGGCGGTATCGCGGCGACGGGGGATATCACACAGGGTCTTCCCCGCGTCGAAGAGCTCTTCGAGGCGAGAAAGCCCAAGGGCGTCGCGACGATCTGCGAGTTCGCGGGCGTCGTCACCGTGGATGATTCGGATAACCTCAAACACGTCATCGTGAGCGATCCCACGACGGGTGCCCGCCTCAAGGATTACGAGCTCCCCTTCAACGCCGAGCTCAAGGTCAAGACGGGCGACAAGGTCGAACCGGGCACCCAGCTCAACGCAGGTTCCATCAACCCGCAGGACATCGTGCGCGTCAAGGGCGAGAAGGGCGTTCAGGATTACATCCTCGAGCAGGTGCAGACGGTCTACCGCTCGCAGGGCGTCGATATCAACGATAAGCACATCGAGATCATCGTCCGCCAGATGCTCCGCAAGGTCCGTATCGAGGATCCGGGCACGACGGAGATGCTCCCCGGGCAGCTCGTCGATCGGTTTACCTTCGAGGAGCAGAACGGGAAGGCCATCATGGAGGGCGGCAAGCCCGCCACGGCAAAGCGCGTGCTGCTCGGCATCACCAAGGCCGCCCTTGCGACGGACAGCTTCCTCTCGGCGGCTTCCTTCCAGGAGACCTCGCGCGTGCTCACCGAAGCTGCGATCTGCACCAAGCGCGATCCGCTCATCGGACTCAAGGAGAACGTCATCATCGGTAAGCTCATCCCCGCAGGTACAGGCATGAAGGACTATAAGAACGTCAGCGTACAGCCTGTTTCGGGCTATCGCGACGTCATCGAGGAGACAGCTGCCGCCACCGAAGAGTAACTTCCATAATAAAATAGGAAAGAGCATCGGCCGATTCGGTCGGTGCTCTTTTTCGCGTCGGAAAAATTTTCAAAACCTCCAACAAAACGCGGGGCGCCGATTGTTATATAAGTGAAAACAAAATCAAAGGAGGCACCACTCATGAAAAAAAGATATCTCTTTGTTGCAACACTCGCCATCGCCGGCCTTGCCGCGCTCCCGCTCGCCGCATGCGGCGGCACGGGCAACGAGCATAAGGCCGAGGCGACCGCCATCGGGACGTACACGGGCATCGCGAGCACCGAATCCATCTACGGCGTCGGCGCCGTGACGACGGCAGAACTTCTCGCCGAGACCATGCACCCCGTCGCCCCGTCCTCCGCAAAGGTCGCGGCAGCCCCGTCGGCGTCCCCCGATTACGGCCTTCCCGAGAGTGGCGCCGCGGAAAATGTTCAGGCGGCGGCAGAGGACTTCAACACCTACTTCAACATGCTCGATGGCTTCCTCGACAAGGCGGCGACGAAGACGGTCGTCGAGAAGAACCCCTCCGAGGATCCCATGCTCGCGGGCTACACCTTCCGCCTCACCGTAACGGGCAAGAACGCCGCGGGCGAGGATGAGGTCCACACCGTCTACTACAGCGAGACGGCGGGCAAGGAGAGCACGCAGACCTTCCGCGACGACGACGAGACGACGACGGTCACTGAGCTCGCCTACGCCCTCGAGGGCGCCGTGTACATGGGCCAAGATGCGGCGGGCGCCGACATCTACTACTACATGACGGGCACCCGCACCGAGCGCATCGTCACCGAGACGGAAGGAAGAGAGGTGGAGAGCAAGGAAGAGAGCATCCTCAAGATGACGGCGTTTGCCTCCGAACTCGATATGGGAAGCCGCGTCGAGCTCAGCCACATTCAGACGACGGAAGAGGAAAATGAGGACATGGGGGTCGAAAAAGAGACCGAAAGCCTCTATACCTACAGCGTCTATGAGGGCGGCGTGCTCACGAGATCCACGCAGGTGGAGTTTGAGACCGAAGAGGAAAACGGCGAGAAAGAGACGGAGTACACCGTGCGCTTCTTGAGCGGCGCCGCGCGGGGGACCTACGAGATCGAACGGGAGACGAAGGGGGCCTATACTTGGATCTCCGTCCGCTACAACATCGACGGCAGCAGCGGGAAGTTCGTCATCGTCGAAGCGCCCGACGGTTCCTACAACTACAAGTTCTCGCAGAACGCACAAGAGGATAGGACGTTTGCCCGCTTCGGATTGGGCGGCTGATCGCAGCGGCTTTCCGCCGCGGACTTAAGCGGCCTCCGTAACTTTTGCACTTGACAATTTCCCCCCTCCGTGCTATCATATTGTATGGGGAAGTACGGAGGCGGGGAAGTGACGCTCGAAGAACATCTGAAGCAGTTTGCCAAGGGGGATGCATCGGAGTTTGATGCATTCTACCTTGCGACGAAGAAGACAGTCTATCATATCGCCCTCGGCATCATGAAGGAGCGTGCGCTCGCCGAGGACGTGATGCAGAGCACCTACATGAAGGTGCTCGCCCATGCGGGGAAATACCGTGAAGGGGGCAGCGCGGCGGCTTGGATCGGGCGGATCGCTCGCAACGAGGCGCTCAACCTCAAGAAGCGGCGTGCGCGCGAGCATGCGGTGGATTTTTCGGAAGATCCCTCGCCGCTCGGCGTTGTCCATGAGGACTACGGCGAGATGACCGACCTCGCCCGCAGGGTCCTCTCGGAGGCGGAATTCGGCGTGCTCATGCTCGCCGCCGTCGACGGCTACAAGCGGCGGGAGATCGCGGCCATGCTGAAGATGCCTGTTCCCACCGTCACATGGCATTATCACAGGGCGCTCGCGAAGCTCCGCAGCGCCTTGGAAGGAGGGAAGGCATGAACGACAGCGAGATCATCGAACAGCTCCGCGCCGAAGCGGAGACGCATACCCCGGACCTCTCTTTCGATCCCCGCGGCGCCGTGCAGATGGGGGCGGCGGAGGCCGAGATCCTCGCCGTGCCGCACAGACGTTGGCTTCTTCCCGTGGCGGCGGCACTTCTCTCCGTGATCCTCTTCCTTGCGATCCTACTGCCCCTCGTCTTCAGCCGGGGCGAGACGACCCTCGTCATCAGCATCAACCCCTCGGCGGAGTTCCTCATCGAAAAGGGCAAGGTGAAGCGCGCACGTGCGCTCAACCAGGACGCCGCCGTCATGCTCGTAGGCGAAGACCTCGTGGGCATGACCGCGGAAGAGGCCTGCGTCACCTTCGCCACACTCGCAAGGGGGAAGAACCTCATCACGGCAAACGGCATCCGCATCCGCGTCACGGGCAAGGACCGCGACCGCATCGCAGGCAGCGTCCAGACGGCGCTCAAGGATTTCACGGTGGGGGACCTCGCCGATGAAGACCTCGATTCCATCTTGGGCGGCTACAACGAGGCCGAGATGCAGGACTTCGAAGACTACCTCATCAATAAGTACGCCGCGAGCCGCGAGGCCTTCATGCGGGATGTCGAAGCTCTGCTGCAGACCTACGAGGAAGATCTTATCGCCCTCGACTTTTCCGACAGCGCCGCGGTGGAGGCCTTCAACCGCAAATACATGCTGCTCGACGACCTCTGCATCGAGCGCGGCGAAGAGAAAGAGGAGTACTTCGAGGAGTACCGCGAGCTCAAGGAGGAGATCGAGGAAGACCCCGACGAGGCATTCGAGGACCTCTTCGAAGACTTTCTCGAGATCTTCGAGGAAGACTACGCGCACGGCGGCAGCGGCTGGCGGGAACACGACGACTGAGATTTTCCCAAGAAATTTCTTAAAAACGCTTGACAGCCTTTATAAGATATGATAGAATAACAATCGTTATATAACGGTTGTTATTTTTTATGGAGGAACCATGCCCAAACAGAGGATATCCGAGGAGGAAGTGCTTCGGGCGGCGGCGGAAGTCGTGCGGAAACGGGGGGTACAGGCGCTCGGGGCGCGTGCGGTCGCCGAGGAGCTCGGCTGTTCCACACAGCCCATCTATTCGCTCTTCGGGGGCATGGAGGGGCTTCTCTGCGCCCTGCACGAAGAGGCCAAGCGCAGGTACGGCGTCTTCATCGAGGAGTACCTGAAAAAGTCCTTAAAGAGCAGATATGAGGCATATGGTATGGGATTTGTGAAGTTCGCCCGCGAAGAGAAGGGGCTCTTCCGCCTTCTCTTTCTCGCGGATGGGGCGCCTGCTCCCGAGGATCCCTACCTTCCCGAGATCCTATCCGAGATGTGCTCGCTTTACGCGATGGACGAGCAGACCGCACGCGCCTTCCATGCCGATATGGCCGTCTTTTCCTACGGCCTCGCCGTGCGCGTGAACTGCGGCGACGACACTTCGGAATCGGAGATCGAGGGGGCCTTCGCACGTGAATTTTTCGCGTTATATGCCTATTATTTTCCTACGCGTCCGCACTTTTGGAAGGAGGGAGCATGAACATCATCGAAGTCAAAGGGCTCAAAAAGTATTACGGCGACGTAAAGGCGGTGGATGATATCACCTTTTCGGTCGCCGAAGGGGAGTTCTTCGCCTTTTTGGGCGTGAACGGCGCCGGGAAGAGTACGACGATCTCGGTGCTCTGCGGCAAGGAATGTGCGGACGAGGGCTTGGCCTTCATCGGGGGGAAGACGGCCGCGGAGGATCCCATGGGCGTGCGGTGCGCCATCGGCGTCGTCTTTCAGGACAGCGTGCTCGATCGGGCGCTCTCGGTGAAGGACAATCTGAAGATGCGTGCCGCGCTCTACGGCATCACGGGGGAGCGGTTCACAAAGAAGCTCGAGGAGCTCACGGAGCGCCTCTCCCTCGGCGAATTTCTGCGCAGGCCCATCGGCAAACTCTCGGGCGGGCAGCGGCGTCGGGCCGATATCGCCCGTGCCCTCGTCCACGATCCCCGCATCCTCATCCTCGACGAACCGACCACGGGCCTCGACCCGCAGACGCGCAAACGGGTGTGGGAAGTCGTGCATGCGCTGCGCAAAGAGCGGGGCATCACCGTGTTTTTGACGACGCACTACATGGAGGAAGCCGCGGATGCCGATCACGTCGTCATCATCGACCAAGGGAAGATCCTCGCCGACGACACCCCGCTCGGGCTGAAAAACACCTACACGGGGGACTTTATCACGATCTACGGGGCGGCGGCATCCAAGGCCGAAAGTATGGGGCTTCCATGCCGAAAAATTGCAGATGGGGTACGGATTTTCGTAAAAAACACGGCCGAGGCCACGGCCCTCATCCGCAGCTTTCCCGAACTTTTCGACGACTTTGAAGTGACCAAGGGCGGCATGGACGACGTATTTCTCGCCGTCACGGGACGCACGGGAGGGGACGTATGACGGCATTTCTCGCACTCGTAAAGCGCAACTGCAGGCTGTTTTTCAAGGACAAGGGCGTATTTTTGCCTTCGCTCATCACTCCGCTCATCCTGCTCTTTCTCTTCGTCGCCTTCTTGCGGAACGTCTATTCGGACAGCATCCGCTCCGCAGCGGGGGCGTACCCCATTTCCGACGCCCTCGTCTCGAGCATCGCCTCGGGTTGGCTGGTCTCCTCTCTCGTCGCCGTGTGCGCGGTGACCATCGCCTTCACCGCAAACATCATCATGGTGCAGGATCGCTCCCAAGGCCAGCGCAACGATATCCTCGTCGCCCCCGTACGGCGCAGTACGGTCGCCCTCGCGTATTTCGTCTCCACCTACCTCGTCACGCTCGCCTTCTGCCTCTTCGCCCTCCTTGCGGGCTTCATCTACATGGCCGTCGCGGGCTGGCATCTTACGGTGGGAGACTGCCTTCTCACGCTGCTCGATCTCATGCTCCTTTCGCTCTTCGGAACGGCATTTTCTTCCCTCATATGTGCATTTCTGCATACCCAAGGGGCGGTCGCGGCCGTACAGGCGACGGTCTCCTCCGCATACGGCTTCGTGTGCGGGGCATACATGCCGCTCTCGGGGCTTACCGCATGGCTCAAAAACGCCGTGATGTTCCTTCCCGGGACCTACGGCACCGGGCTCTTGCGCCTTCACCTCATGGGAAGCGCCATGGAAGAACTGCCCGAGGCGATCGCAGACGGCATGAAGGAGGGCTTCGATTGCACGCTCATGTTCTTCGCACATCCCGTCCCGCAGTGGGTCTCTTACCTCGTCGTCGCACTCTTCACCCTGCTGCTGATCGGGCTGTATGTCGGGCTATGCGTATTGCAGGGCCGAAAACGGTAACAGAATGACATTTTTGCTCCGCAGACCCTTGCGGAGCTTTTTTTCATATGGCAAGAAAAGGATACGCGGAATGGTTGCTTTTTTGAGAAAATATGATATAATGGTGCATGGATAATACTCGAAAGGAGGCAAGGCGATGAAGCGGACCGCTGTATTTTTTACGATCGGCGCCCTTTGTTTTTCGATGGCCTTAGGTACGATCCCCTCGTATGCGCGTGCGGCGCAGGGGGGCAGTGCGACGGAATACGACTATACTTGCGACGGACTCATCGCCAACAACAGGGAACTTACGGCTGTGGACATGCTGCGCGGCTTGGGATATGCGCCCGGGGAGATCGAGCGCGCCTATCTTGCGGAGCACGAGCATACGACCATCCGCTACAGCGAGATGATCGGCGGCTCGAGCATCGATGCACGGTATTCGGAAGAGGGGAACACGCTCGAGATCGCGGCACACCCCTATACATATTCGCACGGCGGAAAGGAGGTCACATGGCTTCCCGTCTCGGCGGACGGCATCCCGCTCTCCGCGGAAAACGGCTACACCGCCTCCCCGCAAGTGGCCACTTCCGACTACGTGACCGTGGACTACGTCGCCTCGCTTCCCATGGAATACGAGGACCTCGAGCGCATCCTCAACGAGGCGCGGCGGAGCGTGATGTGGGCACCCGAACACATCGAGGCCGAGAATGCGAAGTATGCCGCGGCGATGAAGGCCTATGAGGCCGATACGGCCGCCTACGAGGAATACCTCGCCGCCTGCGACCGCTACACTGCGGCGATGCAGGCCTACGACGATGCCAAAGCGCAGCACGCGCAGTGGCAGAAGCGCTTCCGCGACTACGAAAATTATCTCGCACAGTATGCCGCATATGAGCGGGAAGTGGAGGAATATAATAATTATCTGACGGCACTCGGGGTCTATCAGGAGGCCTTCGGCAAATACCAGATCTATCTCGCGGATAAGGCCCGTTACGATGCCTTGAACGCCGAATATCAGGCGGCCCTCGAAAGCGAGGAGCTCCGCAAGATATACCGCCAGATCGAGGCGCTCGACTTCATCTTCACCCCCATTGCCCTTCCCGACGGCGAGACCCGCTCCTTCTACAACTCCATCATGGGCGGGACCGTCACCTATGTGCTCGAACAGCGGGATACCCTCATCAAATATGCGGGGGTGGAAAAGAAGGCCGTGGAGCTCGCCGAGCGGACGACCTACAAGCTCCGCGATGAGCTCCTGCCCCGCCTCAACGCGCAGCGCTCTTCTATCGAAGGAAAGTATAATTTCTACATCACCTATTACGAGAGCTTAAGGGACAACGTCACCGATCTCTTCCGTGCTCTCGATTATCTCTACCGCAACGATAAGGTCATGCAGGCCGTGAAGAGCAAGGACCGCGTCCCGCAATACAACCTGCTCCTCGCCCAATTCTACTACCTCTGCAACGCCCTCAACGACGGATCTGTGGGCAACTACGATAGGACGTATAAGCTCGGTGGGACGCGCTACGACTTCGATGCGACGTATACGATCAAGAACGACAAGAAGGCGTATACCCCCGCGCAGCTCGTAGGAAATACCAAGGTCCCCGACATTTCGGGGGATCCTACGCCGCTTGCCGCCTGCCCCACGATCCCGACGCCGCCCACGCCGCCTACGCCGGTGGAGAACCCCGGGGATCCGCCCAAGGCACCCAAAAATCCCGTTGCGCCCCAAGTGGTCGCCCCGCCGGGAGAGGAGCCCGAAGTGCCTTCCCTGCCCTTGCCGCCCGAAGAAGTAAAGCAGCCCGAGGCGCCCAAGCCCTATGTGCCCACGGCCGAAGAGCAGACCATCCTCGATGCGATCGAACGCGGCGAGCTCGCCTTCCGCGAAGTCCCCGAACCCTGCGCGTACCCCGCAAAGATCTCCGTCCGAAAATACTTCCGCAACGTGCGGGAGCTCACCGTCCGCTTCTTCAACGGGGAAGAGTTGCTCTTCTCGGTAGACGGCATGGTGGGCGACGACTTTCCCTATCCCGGGGAAGAGCCCAAAAAGACGCGCACGGGCTATACGTGCACCTTCTTGGGTTGGGTGGATAAGGCGGGGGGCCCGATCACTTTTTCGGCGATCGACCCCGGAGATTCCAAGGTTTTCGACGTCTATGCGAACTACCGTGAAGTGCCGAATCCCTATCCCGTCGTGTGGATCGTCGAGGGGGAGCGGTATGAAGAGATGTGCCCCTACGATGCGATCCCCGTCTTCCAAGGTACGCCCGAAAAGGCGCCCGAGGGGGAGCGCTGCTTCCGCTTTACGGGTTGGGATACGGAACCCGTCCCCATGACCGAGAAGGGGGCGACGTACACCGCACAGTTCGAGCAAAACCTCTTCGTCACATGGATCCTCGCCTCGGGCGAAACGCGAAGAGATATCACGTGGCGGGGAGATATCCCCGTGTTCGGCGAAGACCCCGAGCGCCCGTGGGACGGGCAGCACTGCTATCGATTTACAGGGTGGGACCGCCCTATCACGGCCATGGAGGAAGATACGAGCTACACCGCGCAGTTCGAGCAAAATCTCTTCGTCACGTGGCGGCTTCCCTTCGGAAAGATCCGAAGAGATATCACGTGGCGGGGGGATATCCCCGAATTCGGCGAAGACCCCGTGCGCGAGCGGGACGGGCAGTACCTCTATCGATTTACGGGGTGGGATCGCCCTATCACGGCCATGGAGGAAGATACCTACTACACCGCACAGTTTGAGGCCGTTCCGCTCCTGCCCTTCACGAACGGGCAGTGCGGCAGCGTGGACTACGGCGAAGTGTACACGGCCGATTGCCGTTTTGCGGGCAAGACGCCCGTCGATCCCTCGCTTCTCTTCGCGTGTGCGGTGGAAGAGGGGAAAGGCGTCGTATTGCGTCTCTCCTCGTGTACGATCTCCCTCGAGCCCGATGAAGTCTACCTGCTCCGCGGCGCGACCCGACTCACCGCCGCGATCGCACAGACGGCGCTCAGATTCTATACCTTCCGCGTCGACCTCTTCGCGGGGGACGAAGCCCTCGAGGGCGGGGGAGCGCTCACCGTCTCCGTGACGGGCGAGAGCTCGCATCTCACCGCATTGGAAGAGGGCGGCCCGCGGGAAATCCGCTTCGAAACAGGCGAAAGAAATATCACATTCCCCTTCGTTTTCGGCATGGACTACGAATTGGAAGCCCGCTACAGCCTCGGGATCATTCCCTCGGAAGAGGTCTCCATCACGTTGGATTCCGCGACCGCCCGCCCCGGGACCCGCGTGAAGATCACGCTCGGCGAGCTCCCCGAGGGGATGTACGTCGAACAGATCTACGTCCTCTGCGCAGACGGAAGCGTGCTCACGGCCGAGGGCGGCGTCTTCACAATGCCCACGCAGGACGTCTCCGTGGGGGCGACGCTGCGCTACTACGAATTCACGGTGACCTTCATCGCGGACGGGAGGACGGTCGCGACCCGCAGCGTGCGCTACGGAGAGATGCCCGAGCTTCCCATAGAGCCCTTGAAGCCCTCCGACGAGGCATACCTGTATTCTTTTTTGCGCTGGGATAAGCCCATCGGGCCCATCACGGAGGATACCGTGTACACGGCGATCTTCACCTACGAGCCCATCCCCGTCCACGTGACGCCCCCCTCGAAACTTGCGAAACTTCTCGATACGCTCGTCGCCGTCGGCGTCGTGGGAATCGTCCTTCTCGTCGGGGGAACGGTGACGCTCATCGTCGTCCTTCGCAGGAAAAAGAAGCGCAAGAAGGCAGAAAATTCCGAAATATCCTAAAAAAAACGGCGAATGTAGTCGATTTCGGGGAGTTTGTTGCATTTTTTTGCGTGAAAACCATTGACAAACGCCCTGTACCCCGTTATAATAGTTACGAATACGGGTGTTTCGCGTGCCTGTTCGCACGCCCGTAGCGCAAACGGCGCTTGCCGTTTCTGGAACAAAAACTAATTAGGGAGATGCAATTCTTATGAAACAACTCAGCAAGAAACTGACGCTCGTGTTGCTCCTCTTCCTCTCCGCCGTGCTGGTGCTCTGCGGCTTCTCGTCGCTCATGCCCGTCCGCGCCGAAGAGGGGGAAGAGAAAGTACATGGGCACGAGGAGACGGCGTGGTACACGCTCGACTATACGTCGGACGAGGTCACGTTCCTGCTCGATGCAAACTACCGCAGTTATCTTGATGCAAACGCCGAGGATCTCACAGGCTTCCGCGGCGTGATCACCAAGGCGCTCCGTGAGATCATGATGGAAGATATCATGAACTCCATCATCGCGAAAGCAGAGGTGCCTGGCCCCGCTGCTGCGAACATCTCGGGGCGCTCTGCGATCACGGCGTATGCCATTGGGTGGGACGATTTCGATCCTTCCAAGGTCGATAAGGCCGACCTTGGCAAGTACAAGGATTACATCCAAGACCTTCTCACCCAGAAGGACGAAGAGGGTAACTTCGGTATCGAGAACTACCTCGACGGCAAATACGATGCCATGATTGAAATGGCCGTCGGGCAGTATTTGGAGACGCATGAAGTCGATGACGACACCTATCAGAAGATGAAGGATACCGTCGATTCGATCGTCAAAGAGGCGATCGAAGACGTCTTCGTTCCCGACAACTTCCCGGATAAGGAATTCAAAGAGGGAGAGCTTGAGGCCCTCAAGAAAGATTGTTTCGAACAGGCTACCGATAAGACCTCGGAGATCGTCGACCGCGTCGAAGAGAACGGCGGCAAACCGACGATCGAGTTTGCGGATCTCATCAAGTCCGTGAAGAGCGTCACCGTCGACGGCGCCGAGATCTACAACGGCGCTGCGGTGCAGATGGCAGGCCTCAAGGCGCTCATCAAGGCCTTCCCTCGTCCCGCCGCCCTCGCGACGTATACCGACGAACAGATGAAGTCCATATTCGCCACCGAGATCGGGATCAAGACCGACTTCGGCGATATCGACTTCAAGGTGAAAGTGGGCTTCGACGGCGACTGCCGCTATATCCGCAAGGCCGCCCAACTCGTGGCCGATCACTTCGACCTCGCATACTCCGAAGGCACGCTTACCGTGAATGCCCGTATGCCCGAAGTCTTCACGAAGGCCATGCTCGCCCTCACGAAGACCACGCACTTCTCCGACACGGTGAAGCACAGCGTCTTTGCTGCCTTCTCCAAGTCCGCAGATGAGATCTTCGATAAAGTCACGGGGTACTCGCTCGAGCAGCTCGTCGGCTTCTTCAAGTCCGTCGACTATCAGAAGTGGTTCTCCAACTTCCTCAGCGCAGACTTCATCAACAGCTACTTCGGGAACTACCTCTCCAAGGTATTCTCCCGCCCGCTCGCCGATTCCGATATCGATCGCGTCATCAACAAACTCGCGAGCTTCGTCGCGCCTCGTCTCGAGCACCTCTCGGAGATGACGGCCGAAGAAGTGAAGGCATTCCTTCTCGACAACGTCCCCGGGGCCTCCCATCTCGGCGCAGACAGACTGCAGACGGCGGCGACCAAACTCTTGAACATCTTGAAGAAAGTCGATTGGGCGAACTTCGATGCCGCTTACGTGCGCGACCTTCTCGCCAAGAGCAACTTCAATGAGACCGTGGAGAGCTATCTCGAGCAGCTCGGCAGCTATGAGAACATTTATAGCCGCCTTATGACGTATGTGGAGAAGCTCTACAACTACCTGCCCGAGCGCTTCAAGGATGGCTCCATCCTCAACACCTATCTCGGCGACGGCGAACTTGCCTATGAGGGTTCCTTCACCGTCGACCTCGAGAAGATCTTCGGTAAGCTTTCCGATATGGCCGCGAACAGGGGCTTCGACCGCCTTGCAAGCCTTCTCGAAAAAGCGACGTTCGCCGTCGATGAGACGGTCTATAACATCAACCTCGACCTCGACCTTCAGACGCAGAACATCGGCAAAGTCACCTACATGCTCGGCGACACCGAGGCGCTCTCGGGTCTGCTTCCCGCAGGTGCGGATGTGGCCTTCTTCTCCAACCTCGAAGAAGTGCAGGGCTATCCCATCTTGCGTTGGGAAGACGCCGAAGGCAACGAAGTGACCGAGATGCCCGCCGAGGACATCGTGCTCTACGCGATCACCGATTTCAACCTCACTGCGAGCGAGGGCGTCGATGTGACCTACGATAAGTCGGCGCACGAGATCTCCGTCACGGCGGAAGGCGTCGATTACGTCAAAGAATATACATATCAATGGTACGTGCGTGCGGACGCGTCTTCTGATACTATTGGGGAGCCCGTCGAGGGCGCCGATCAGGCGACGCTCGGCCTCACGAACGTGAAGGAGAGCGGCTTCTACACCTGCGTCGTCACTTCCGAGCAGGGCGTCGAGAAGACCTCCGATCCCATCGAAGTCAAGATCGCAAAGCGTCTTGTCGAACTCGATCTTTCGGATGCGATTTGGGATCCCGATACCACCACTGTTACCTACGACGGCGAGAACTTCAATCAGGAAGGCAGGGGTGCGAAGCTCCTCTATTCCGAAGACGACGTCAACCAGGAAGACGTCGAACTCTTTATCAAAATCGAATATCGCCTTGAGGGCAACGAAGAGGCACTCACCGAAGTCATCGACGCAGGGACGTATGTGATCGCTGCGGTCTGCACTGCGGAGTATGATAAAGAGAACGTCGAGTGGAAATACACGCCTCCGAAAGAAGGTATCTTCACCGTCAAGCCGAAAGTTCACACCGTTGACCTCGACGGCGTGACTTGGAACCCCACCACCGCCACCTATAACGGCAAAGACTTCATGAAAGAAGGCGGCGCCCAACTCGTCGGTATCAGCGATGAAGACCTTGCGCTCCTCGTCATCACGTATTCGCAGGACGGGAAAGTGTGCACCGAAGTGAAGAATGCGGGCACCTATACGCTCAACGTCATATTCAACGCAGAGTTGAAGCTTCCCACCGATAAGTCGCTGAATGAGTACTACGAGATCATCAACGATGAAAAGCTTCAAGACGCCAATTTCATCGTCGAAAAGCTCAAGATCACGTTCGATCTCTCGGGTGCCAAGTGGCAGAACAACAACCTTGACTATCCCGATAACAGCGACGGGAAAGAATTCCTCGACTTCTCGGGCATCGAATTCCCCGCAGAGGGCACCTATCCCGAGGGATACAACTTCACGAAGGACAACATCGACGTCGTGATCCTTCAGAGCG
This sequence comes from uncultured Clostridia bacterium, assembly GCA_947595585.1. Classification (GTDB taxonomy): domain Bacteria; phylum Bacillota; class Clostridia; order Christensenellales; family Borkfalkiaceae; genus Gallimonas. The sequence continues at coordinate 11,246 of CANQET010000003.1, read as the reverse complement.
ATAAGGAAATCGACACCGCTTCGGATGCGGGCGAGTATACCCTCCAAGCCAAGTTCAACTTAAATAGCGACGACAACGTGGAGTACGACATCACGCTTCCCGAAGACGGCACCCTCACGATCAATCCGAAGGTTTACACCATCGACCTCAAGGATGTGTCGTGGGATCCCACCGAAGTCACCTACGACGGTGACGACTTCACGATCTCGGGCAAGGGCGCCACGCTCAAGGGCGTCAAGGAAGAAGATCTCCAGTACCTTGTGATCGAGTATTGGGCAAAAGATGCCGACACGGAGGAAGTTAGCTCGCTTCTCGAAGTCATCAACGTGGGCGAATACAAGCTCACCGTGAAGCTCGAAGGGTCGCTCCCTACGTCGGGCAACGAGTACTATGAGCTCATCAACGCCGAGCACCTGCAGAGCACCCCGTTCACGGTGAAGCAGTTTGTGCTTGAGTTCGACCTCAAGGATGCCAAGTGGCAGAACAACGAATTCACTTGGGAGCAAAATAAAACGAGCGACGGGATAGAATTCCTCGACTTCTCGGGCGTCACGTTCCCCGCGGCAGAAACGCTTCCGAAGGGCGTCTCGTTTGACGCAAGCGATATCAGCGTCGAGATCTGGCAAAATGGCGAAAAGATCAATACCGCCTCGGATGCAGGCGTGTATACCCTCCAGGCAGTACACGGAAAGCAGGATACCGAAAACGTGGCATATAAGATCACGCCTCCCGAAAATGGCATCCTCACGATCCATGAACACGTCATCACCATCGACCTCACGAATGCTTCGTGGACGAATACGACCGTCACCTACAACGGCAAGAACTTTGTGCAAGAAGGCGGCGCCAAACTCGAAGGCGTGATGATCCCCGCAGAGCTTCGCGATAAGCTCACGATCCTGTACTTCGACAAAGACGGAAAGAATAAGCTTGACGAGGTCATCAATAAAGGCGAGTATCAGCTTCGCGTTGTGCTCGCAGAAGGCGTTCCGACTTCGGGCAATGAGCACTACGAACTCAACGGCGAAGAGAATCTCAACAACGGCTACATCTTCAAGGTCAATCCTAAGGAAGAGAACATCGATCTTTCGGGCGCGAAATGGCAGAATGATACCGTCGAGTACACGGGCGAGAACCTCCTCGCAAACGGCGGCGGCGCTTCGCTCACCAACCTCAAGCCCGACTACCTTGAACGTCTCGGCTACAAGTATTCGCTCAACGGCGAAGATGTCGACAAAGTCATCGATGCAGGCCATTACACGATCGAAGTCTATCTTCTCAACGACCTCTCCGACGACGGCAACACGCATTACAAGCTCACGGGGAATATCGACGGCGCCTACACGGTCACGAAGGTCGAAATTGAGATCAGCTTCAGCTGGGGCACGCAGGAATTCGAGGAAGACGGCGAAGAGCACACGCTCACCTACAGCGTGAGCATCGCTCCCCCCAAGTGGAAGGATCAGGTCGTGATCACGCCCGAAGGCACCTTTACGGCGACCGCAAAGGGCTCCTACGATGTCACGCTCACCTTCACGCTGAAGGCAGGCGCCGAGAAGAACTTCATTCTCGTGTGCGCTGATTCCGACGGCGCGTTGAAGAAGTCTGCGACCTTGACCATCAAAGAGAAGACCGATGTTCCGCCGGAACCTCCCGTAAAGGACAATACGTATACCTCGGAAGACGGCGACGTCATCGTCATCGATCAGGACGGCGTCCTTCCCGACGGCGCGGTGCTCCACACCGTAAAGAAGGATATCGGCACGCTTTCCGTCGACCTCAAGAACATCCGCGAAGGCTTCACCGGGCAGCTCATCGCCGTCTATGAAGTCACCTTCCGGGTGGATGGGAAGGACATCTCGCCGTCCGAAGGCCACTACACCATCAAGATCCGCATTCCTTCCGGGCAGGGTGCCGATGCGAACTTTGCAGGTATCTTCATCAATACGCAGGGTGCGGCGCAGGATATGGGCGGTAGCCCCGCAGACGGGTTTGTTGTCTTCACGACGACGCACTTCTCGACGTACGGTATCGCTACCCTCACCGAGATCCAAGAGGCCAACCTCTGGTGGCTGTGGACGCTGCTCATCATCATCATCGTCTTGCTTCTCATCTTGATCATCCTCCTTGTCGTGCTGCTGCTCAGAAAGCAGGAGAACGCGGAAGAGACCGAAGAGATGCCTGAAGAGGAGGTCGCGGCCGCAAGCGGTGCTGAGACCCTCGAAGACGAAGAGCCGATCGTGCGGCAGCAGGCAGCGCCCGTTGTGCCCGTCGGTACCGCGGCAGGTGCTGCAGGTGTCGTCGTCATGCTTCCTTCCGATGATGACCTCGTCAACGTGCTCGACCGCAGCTTCACCTCGCGTCTCGTGCAGGCGGACGACGCAGTCAAGGATCTCTACGCCATCATCAAGAACGAACTGCTCTCCTACAAGGGTGTGAAGTCCCGCGTCAGCTGGAACTACGATACCTACAATAAGGGCAGAGAGAAGCTCGTCAAACTTCAGGTACGCGGAAAGACGCTCGTCATGTACATCGCGCTCGATCCCGCAACGCTCGATGCGAAGTATCACCACAAGGATATGTCGGGCATCTCCAAGTACAAGGATGTACCTACGAGATTCAAGATCCGCAGCCCTCGTTCGGTGAAGTACGCGAAGGAGCTCATCGCGCTCCTGATGCAACGGCTCGGTGCGACGCAGGGCGAGGTCGATACGACGAAGCTCGACCTTCCTTACCAGACGACCGAAGCGCTCCTTCAGATCGGGCTCATCCGCATGAAGAAGTCGGCAAGACCGTTCTGGATCCAGCATCAGACCGCCGCAGCCGCGACGACCGAAACGGCCGAAGCGCCCGCCGAGGCTCCTGCAGAAACGGCTGAAGCGCCCGCCGAGGCTCCTGTAGAAACGGCTGAAGCGCCCGCCGAGGCTCCTGCAGAAACGGCTGAAGCGCCCGCCGAGGCTCCTGCAGAAACGGCTGAAGCGCCCGCCGAGGCTCCTGCAGAAACGGCCGAAGCTCCCGCCGAGGCGGCTGCAGAGCCCACCGACGGCACGCCGAAGGACGGCACGCCCGATCCCGAAGCCAAGTAACCAAGCATAGAAAAATGACGGGTCATCCGACCCGTCATTTTTCATATTGTGGCATACAAACAGGCATTCCAAATACGTCATTCTGAACGGAGCCCGTTAGGGGCGACTACGCTCAGAATGACGTGATTAGAAGCTGCCCACCCCCCTACCCCCCTCCGTGGGAGGGGGACCGACCAACCTACCCCCTCCGTGGGAGGGGGATCAAGGGGGTGGGGCGGCGACGAGGCTCATGAACGGAGCACGTCATTTCGAACGTTAGTGAGAAATCTCAAAGTCGAGATTCCTCCTCCCTACGGTCGTCGGAATGACGTACTGATTGGCCCCGTCGTCTCCCTTGCCCCTCACCCTTCGCGCGCGATGAGCCGCAAGATCTCTTCATCGGCAGGGCAGAATTCGAAGTGAGGGATCTCCTCGGGCGTGATCCACTTGAGGTCGCAATGTTCGAGCATCTGCGGTTCGCCCTCCGAGATCGTGCAAGAAAAGAGGGTGAGGTGCACCGTCGCATCGGGGTATTCGTGCGTGACTTCCGTAAACACATCCCCCACCGAGATCCCGATCGCAAGCTCCTCCCTGCATTCGCGCATGAGCGCCTCGGGCCGCGTCTCGCCCGCCTCGACCTTCCCGCCGACAAACTCCCACAGGAGCGCCCGCGCCTTGTTTGCGGGGCGTTTGCAGATGAGAAACGTCCTCCCGCGCCGCAAAAGCGCGGCGACGACTTCCAGCCTCGGTCTATGTTCCACCGCTTCCTCCTTTGTCGCTTTGTTCAAAAACGCGATCCGCTTTTCGAGCATTCGGCGGACGCAGGGCACTTTGCTGCGGATATCGAAGCCGTGCATCGTCCCTTCGCTTTGCTCGTATGTGCATTCCGCCCCCGCAGCGCGAAGCCTTTCTGCGAGCAGCTTGCCCTCATCGCGCAGACAGTCGTATTGCGCCGTCTCGATATACGTCGGGGGAGCGCCGCGAAGATCGCTCGCAAGGGGGTCGTAGACCGCGTTGCCCTTGCCGTAGACCGCCCACATGCGCGCATTGCAACGGGCGTTCCAGATGGGCGTATCCACGTAATCGTGCATCGACTGCGTGCGCATCATGGGGTCGACGACGGGGTAGATGAGCATCATCGCCGCGGGCAGCGGAAGCCCTTCGCGGCGGCATGCATCCATGAGCGCAAGCGCCAGATAGCCGCCCGCAGAGTCCCCCGCAAGCACGATGCGGCGGGCATCGAGGCCGTAGTCCTTCGCCGAAGCGAGGAGATCCCGATAGGCCGCCACGCAATCGGAGAGAGGGGTGCCGTAGGGCGTGTTGAAGGCAAGCCTGTATTCGACGAACATCGCCGCAAAGCCCGTGCCGCGCGCGTACGTCCGCAGAAGTTTCCTGTGATGCGGCGCCCCGCGGAAGACGAACCCGCCCCCGTGCAGATAGAAGATGACGGGCGCATCGGGCTCGGGCGGCAGGAAGAGCTCGGTACGAAGACCTTTATAGATCTTCTTTTTCACGACGCGGAAGCCCTTCATGCGCAGATGCTTGGGGCATAGAGCCAACACGACCTGTGCGGCGCGATACGCAGGGCGGTTCATCGGCGCGTAGAAATGCCGTAAAATACCGAATTCGCGGCGGATCGCATATTTCATCCGAGGCACCTCCCATGCCGTTTTTCGGCACTATTATACATGATTTTGCCCGTGAAATCAACTCCTTTACAAAGGGTGGAAGCGCCGCAGAGCGCATTTTCAAGCCTCGTTGCACCGCCTTTTTCCGCTCCGAAGAAAAAATTTGATTTTCCCCGCGAAAACGCTTGCATTTTGCGCCGTTTTTTCCTATAATAGAGGAGCGCTTGTGCGAAGGCACTCTGCTACTGTGGCTCAGTCGGTAGAGCAGCTGATTCGTAATCAGCAGGTCGCCGGTTCGAGTCCGGCCAGTAGCTCCAAAAAAAGAGACGGGTTTGTGCCCGTCTCTTTTTGGTGAGAAGAAACCTATTCCCATTCTTCAATCCAAGCGTTGTAAGGTTTTCAAAAGCAATGGCATTATACGCTTCATATTCGGGAGAGTTGAATTCCTCGCCGTTATCCGTCTCAAACATGGTGTCGTACTTCGCTTCGATGACCTTGTCATCATATACGAACTGAAAATATTGCCGTCTTATTTTGCTTTTTATCATAAAGTTCATCAATGCAGTCCACAATCGCCGTAAAACCATTTTGTTCTTTGTCATAGATAATCATGGTTTAACCTCTATCTTGTTAGGAAAATTGTGATAGTTCACAATAAAATACCCCGCAGAACTTATTTCAATCGGAACGTTGCCCTCTACGGAAATAACTTTGAAAACGAATGAAGTATATTCGTCTTCTTCGTTATCATCGGCAAAGTCCTCGAAGCACGTATCAAACAGCGCAGTTACGCATCCTGTTTCCCAAAACAGTTGCAGTTTTCTATCTTCGATCTCGTCCAATCTTCGATAAAAGTCCGAAATAATATCTTTTTCATTTTCGCTAAACATATATCAACTCTCCTTTTTAGGTTTGCTCGGTATTCGCTGATTTCAAATACCGGCAAATGGTTGTCGCGGTTTTTTGCAACGCTTTCCAATTGCCGCCACAGCGGCATATCCGCATAGAGCGAATTACACCTCTGCTAATATTATATCGTTTCAGGAATGGAAAGCCAAGCGTTTCAAGAAAAGAAATACGAATTTTTCGCAAAAGGAATCGAACAGTCATTTGGCGAAATGAAGGTCAAAAAGAGACGGGTTTGTGCCCGTCTCTTTTTGCGATTTGTCGTTACGCGAACCGTCGGGTCTTGCGATCATAACCGGGGGGGCGAAAAGCGATCGGGCAGAGCGTATAGGGGAAGCGCATGGTGCGATCGTCATGAATTCTATGAAAGAGCCTTGCAAATTGCAGTGCCTCGTGGTATAATCAAGTCATGAAAAGTTTTGATCAAATCAGGGAACAGCTGGATGAAGCGGCGATCGAGTTTTTGCGAAACGGACTATATGCCGACTGCCCGAACGATTGTCCGCGCTACGTCCATTTTGCAATGACGACGTACGAAAAGAAGCGTTGGGCGCAAGAATACCAAAAGGGGATATCATGTTTCAAGGCGCTCTTCCGAGCGAACGATGACCGCTATCGGCTTGTGCTTTGGAATATGATCGTGAACTACTATTTTTCCAAATCAAACTTCTGCAAAGGGGACTTTTCCAAGGAAGAATATACATTCATCCAAATGGCCCGAAAAGTCGTCGGAGAGCCGAGCGAGGCAAACGTCAACCCGCCGATCAGAACAAAGCGGCTTGTTTTACGGGCAATCGAAGGGAACGATCAAAAAATTTTCGCCGATCATTTTAAGAACGAGGGCGATTTTGCCGCTTTCACGGGGCGGGAACCTACAAGGAAAACGATACAGGAGTTTGTTTTCTGTTTAAGGCGCCCCACGTATTTCGCGATTGAGAGGAGATCCGATCGAAAATTACTCGGCTATATCGGGCTCAGCATCCGAAAGGAGACTTCGACGGGGCTTATCGAATACTATCTTTTCAAAGACGAGAGGCAGAAAGGTTATTGTAAGGAAGCCGTCGAAGCGCTCACCAAGATCACCCTGCGCGGAAAACTTTACGAGCCCGTGGAGACGGTGCAGCGCGGTATTTATCGAAAGAAAACAATTCACTTGAATGCGATCCGAGCCCGCATTTCGTCATGCAATCCCGCATCGTGCAAGACGGTGGAGCGTTGCGGATTCGTCCATGAGGCGACCATTCACAGTGCGGTAAAGCAAGGAAGTGCGTGGACGGATGAGGAAATTTATTATTTGACTTACGCGATGATCCAATAACCAAGAAGAAATTCATGCCCGAAAACGGGAGGGGAAGGGTTTGACATTCCGCGCAAAACGGGATATAATAGCCGTATGGAAGATATGTTTTCAAGGACAGAGCTGCTCATCGGGAAGACGGGGGCGGAAATGCTTGCGAGAAGCCGCGTCGCCGTGTTCGGTCTCGGCGGCGTGGGGGGATATTGCGTCGAAGCGCTTGCCCGCGCCGGGGTGGGGGCGCTCGACCTTGTCGACGGCGATACGGTCTCTTCTTCCAACCTCAACCGCCAGATCCTCGCCACGGTGGATACGGTCGGCCGCCTCAAGACGGAGGTCGCCCGCGCGCGCATTGCGGCGATCCATCCCGCCTGCACCGTGCGGACGCATGCGCTCTTTTATCTTCCCGAGACGGCGGAAGAAATGGACTTGCAGGGCATAGATTACATCGTCGACGCCATCGATACGGTCGCGGGGAAGCTCGAGATCATACGTCGGGCTACGGCGTTGCAGATCCCCGTGATCAGTGCCATGGGGGCGGGAAACAAGCTCGATCCGACGAAGTTCGAGGTCGCAGATATCTCCAAGACTTCGGTCTGCCCGCTCGCGCGGACCATGCGGCGGGAACTCAAGAAAGAGGGCATCACCCACCTCAAGGTCGTCTATTCTAAAGAGGAGCCGCGCACCCCGCACGAGATCTTGCGATCGCCCTCGGGAAAACCCATCCCCGGGAGCATCTCCTTCGTGCCCTCCGTGATGGGGCTCATCCTCGCGGGGGAAGTGGTGAAAGACCTCATTCGCGGGGGGACGCTATGAATAAACGGGGTCCTGCCATGAAAAAATTCGCATATGTTCTGCTGCTCGCGGTGTGTCTTCTGCTTGCCGCGTGCGGCGGCGATATGAAGGGTTGGCCGCGTCTCGAATTGGGGTTGGAGCTCGAAAGCTTTGATGAAGTTTCGCTCGAATATCACCACATCTCCAAGCATTCCGATCGCATGCCGCTCGATGTCGATGAGAATTACTGCGGTACATCGTCCGATCCCGCGCTCATAAGCGAAATCTATCAACAGATCAACGGCCTTCCCTATAGCGAAAAGACGTATGGCAAGATCGACACGGAAGACTATTGGAGCAAAGTCGTCGTCACGTTTTGGAAGGACGGGAAAGCGGGGTATACGTTCTCGTATTATGAATACGCCATCAAAAACGGCTACTTCGTCTTGGACAACGGGGAGATCCACAAGCATTTGGGCAATTTTGCGCACATATACGAAATGTTCAAAGAGAAACTTACGGAAGCGGAGAAAGGCGCATGAGCGAGGAAATTATCGCCGAAAAAGTCGAGGAGGGGCTGCGTAAGACGTATGCCCGCCGTCTCTTCAAGCCCTTTGCACAGGCCATCGTGGAATACAGCCTCGTCGCCCCCGAAGATAAGATCGCGGTGTGCATCTCGGGCGGGAAGGACAGCATGCTCATGGCCAAGCTCTTTCAGGAGCTCAAGCGGCACAACAAGTTCCCGTTTGAGCTTGTTTTTCTCGTGATGGACCCCGGCTACAGCCCCGAAAATCGCACACTGGTCGAGCAAAATGCAGAAAAGTTGGGGATCCCCGTCACGATCTTCGAGACGGAGATCTTCGCCCATACGGCTGCGGCGGAGAAGTCGCCCTGCTACCTCTGTGCACGCATGCGGCGGGGGCACCTCTACCATAAGGCGCAGGAGCTCGGCTGCAACAAGATCGCCCTCGGGCACCACTTCGACGACGTGATCGAGACCATCCTCATGGGGATGCTCTACGGCGGACAGGTGCAGACGATGCTCCCGAAGGTAAAAAGCGAAAATTTTGCGGGAATGGAGCTCATCCGCCCCATGTATTTCGTGCGCGAGAAGGATATCCTCACGTGGAAAAACGCCTATGGTCTGCGGTTTTTGCAGTGCGCATGCAGACTTACGGCGGGATCGCAAGACGGCACCATGGACTCCAAGCGGCAGCGCGTGAAGGAGCTCATCCGCACGCTCAGGCGCGAGGAGCCGCAGATCGAGAAGAACATCTTCAAGAGTGTGGAAAACGTGAGCCTCGCCTCCGTCATCGCCTATAAAGATAAGGACGGCGTGCGGCACCGCTTCGACGAAGAATGATACCATCCCCCCGCGTTTTGTAAAATGGGCGCCCCGCCGCACGGGAAGTGCGGTGGGGCGCTTTGCGATTTTACCATGTAGAGAAAGGGCAACAAAAAAACGGCGAGATCGCCGTTTTTTTGCACTCAAGTATCACTTTTGCGCGAGATAGTGCTCGAAAATGATGTTATCGACATATTGCCTTGCCCGCGCTTCGGCTTCTTCGGAGCGCACCGTCCAGCCGAGTTTGATGCCCTTGAAATTGGTCACCGCGCGTTGGGGCAGATCTTCCACATTGTAGCTGATGAAGTCGGGCTTCACCGTCACATTGAGCTTGAGATTCTTGAGCAGGTACGCCTTGATCCGCCAGAAAGCGCCGAGCTCGGTCTTCTTCATCCCCGCAGAGGAGAGGACGCCGCACATGATCTCGGGGCAGATGCGCTTATATTCCTTCACGTAGAAGGGCTGGAAGGATTGCACCGCATATTCGCCTTTGTAGCCCGCGAGCGCATTTTTCAGGTCGGCGCAGATCTCTTCGGGCGAGACGTTTTCCATGCTCTTGATCTCGATGAGCAGGGGCACCCGCCCCGCAACGCCCGCGAGGAATTCTTCGATCGTGGGGATCTTCTCTTCCGTCCCCGCAAGACGGACCGAGGCGAGCTCGGAGAGCGTCATCGAAGATACGCTCCGCCCGTCGCCGCACATGCGCTCGAGCTCATCGTCGTGCATGAGGACGATCTTCTTATCTTTGGTGTAGCGGACGTCCGTCTCGATCGCGTAGCCCGCATCTGCGGCCGCAAGGAAGGCCGACATGGAGTTTTCGGGTCTCGTTTCGTCGTGGAGCCCCCGATGCGCCACGGGAAGATGTGTCAAAAATGTATCCATGCCCAATAGTATACACGCTTTTCCGCCCGATTGCAACCCCCCGCCGCCCGATTTTTTGCTTTTTTTGCAAAACACTTGCCAACTTTCTTCAAATGTGGTACACTGAACATGCGGCACAATTGAATAAAAAATTGGCGTACGGCTCAATGGCATAGCTGTATCCTTATTTTCCGTATAGCCAATTTTCGGAATTTCAATTGTGTCGCAACAATATGGGATACTCTATTGCGGGCGTTCCATATTGGAGCGCCCTTATTTTTTTACTGTTTTGGAGGTATACCTATGAACAAATGCCCGAACTGCGGCACCGAGTTTGAAGGCAGGTTCTGCCCTGAATGCGGCGCCGAATGGCTGAACGAGAAATTCTGTTCAAAATGCGGAACAAAGCTCCCGGGAAGTGCACGCTTCTGCAACAACTGCGGCTATGCGTTCTATTCGCAGGCGGCGCCGACGCCGCAATCGTCCCCCGCACGCAAGAAACGTGCGCGCGGTAGCGCACATGCATGGTTCAAGACGCACAAGAAGCTTGTGGTCGTCCTTTCCATCGTGCTCGTCATGGTTATTGTGCTTGCGATCGCATTGCCGATCGGCATTTACAACAGACACAACGGCACCTACTATTATTATGAGAACGAACAATTCGACGAGAAACAATATTTTAAGCTCAGCGGCAGAATATGGACCGATGAAGACGGCGAAAGCGGCACCTTTACGCTCAAGGGGAACGAGATCACATTCTATCAAGAGGTCTTCGGTTCAGATGTTGAGCTTACAAGCGGCACGGTGAAAAAGGGCGTCCTCACGCTGTCCATCTTCGGTGCCGAAGTGACATACGCCAAAAAGGGTGCCGTCCATGTGCACGAATACAAACAATGGACGGTTGTGACCCCCTCGACGTGTATCAAACAAGGTGTGGAACAAAGCACATGCAAATGCGGAAAAAAGGAAACTCGCCTTCTCCCGCTCGCAGAGCATCAACTTTCAAACTATTGGCTATCAGACGAAGCAACTCATTGGAAGGTCTGCTCGGTCTGTCAAAATAAAGCCGACGAAGCACCGCATAATTTCGGGAAAGACGGGTATTGTGATACCTGTGCGCAAACGAATATCGGTTTAGTTTATACACTTATTCAATCGTATGATAGGGCTTACTATGCGCTGACCTCTGTGCCACAAGATGTTCGTGAAATCACGATCCCTTCCGCCATCGGAAAAGAGCAGATCCCAGTGGCCTCGATCGGAGAGGGAGCATGCAAGGACTGCAACAATCTTACAAGTGTAAAACTGAAAAATGGACAGTCATCACAAACGGCAGCCAAAATCAATGTAAACTAAAAGAGCTAAACTGAAAT
>CANQET010000002.1 GCA_947595585.1 uncultured Clostridia bacterium | reverse complement strand
TATAATACCGCTCGGGTCCCATGTTGACCACAAAGTCGATCTCGCACTGCTTTTTCTTCCCCTCTTCGCTCACATCCACGACGCCGACGTCCACCGCATACCCGCGCACGATCAGCTCGTTGAAGATGATATTCTCCATTGCATGGGTCTCTTCATCCTGTCGGAAGTTCAGCCGCGCATTTCTCAGCCCCATGTCGGCGCAATAATACTTGGAGGGATAGGAAAAATACCGTTTCCCCTTCACGTCATACCTGCTCGCATGGTAGAACAGAAACGCCTCTTCCAAATATTCCAAATACTTGGAAACGGTCTCGGAATTCACCTTCACCTTGCGCACGGTTTGGAGTGTGTGCGATCTTGTTGGAATTGACAAGCGAACCGACGGACGAGCAGAGATCATCGGTGAGCATCTTCATCACTTCGGGAAGTTCGATGGTGTAACGCTCCTCGATGTCCTTAAAATAAGTCTCTTTGAACAGATCGGTGAGGTACTTCATCTTCCCCCTCGCGTCGGGAAGAGACAGCGTAAACGGCAAACCGCCGTATAGCGCATACTCCTCAAAGGCATCCGCCTTGTCGCCGCCCACAAAGTCGTAATATTCTTTGAAGGTGAGCGGGAACACCCGAACTTCATCACCCCGCCCGCGGAACTCGGTCATGACGTCCTTGGAAAGGAGCTTGGAATTGCTTCCCGTCACATAGACGTCCACGTTGCCCAAATGCAAAAATCCGTTGAGAACGCCATAGAGCGGCAACAGTTCTTCGCTCTTCAATTCCTCTTTCTTGATCGCATATTAAATTTCATCGATAAAGACATAGTGCATCTGCGACTTATCGACGACTTTGGAAGTGATATATTCCGACAGTTTGAGCGGATCTCTGTACGGCGCATTTTGAACGGCGTCGAGGGCAAGCATGATGATGTTCTCCTCCTTGACGCCGATAGAGAGCAGATAATTTCGGTAAAGTTCAAACAGCAGATAGCTCTTGCCGCACCGTCTGATCCCCGTGACGACCTTGATCATTCCGTTTTCTTTTTTGGAAATCAGTTCCTGCAAGTAAAAATCCCGTTGAATGGTTTTCATGCAAATTGCCTCCTGCATAATCGAAAGTTGCCCCGCAAATGGAGTAACTTTCGATAAATAAAAGAAATTCAAGGGAGAATTGGCGCAACTTCGCAACTTTTTCAAGGGAGTTTGATGAAAAAACACCTTAAGGGTGTCCACTCTAAGGTGTAATTTCCTGTCGATTTATCGCCGTATCCGGCGGCGAAACGTCCTCTATGCCAAATGTTCCCGAATGAACCTTTCGTACTGCCATTCGGGACCGTCGAACAAGAGTTCCAAAAGTGTATCCCGAAGTTTCTCCTTTCCCATTTTGCGAATATAATCAATAAGTTTTTGCTCGAGCTCCTCTTGCTCGTTCTCCCACGCCTCCTGGGCCGTCTCAACTTCCCGATGATACTTTTCCGCCTCATCGGGATACAACGCAAAATAGAGCGCGACCATGTGCTTGCAGATCACTCTGCGCCCGTGCGCAAACGGACAATCGCATGTCGATTTTTTCGGATGCTCCGTGTCGATCTTTACATGATATATTTCGCTCCCCTTCACGATTCCCTCGGCTTCATGGCCGGAAGCGCATTCATAGGAAAGCACCTTTTTCTCCTCCCAATAGTCATAGCCGCGCCATCGGGATTCGCCACTCGCGCTTGAAATAAAATTCATATCCTTCTCCTTTGTTTGCTCAAATTTTTTATCAATTCTTCAACGTACCGATAGGAACGACATAAACCCCGTCGGGGCGGCGGTAGGCAAAATCGCCTGTTCCCGTAAGCACCATGAGAAAAGACGGCTCTTTCATTTTCGTGGTATCAATTTTATTTTTCAACGCTTGCAGCGTACCCACACCCTCTTCAATCAGTTTATCTCCGCCGAGTTTGATCTCAACCAAACCGTAGGAACCGTTCCGTAAATGGATGACGGCATCGCATTCCAGCCCGTCCTTATCCCTGAAGTGATAGACCTCTCCGTTCAAAGCATCGGCATAAACTCTTAAATCACGGACTGCCATCGTTTCAAATAATAATCCGAAGGTTTTCAGATCTGCGATCAAATCATCGGGGCCGATTCCCAGCGCGGCAGCGGCGATAGATGAATCAACAAAATATCTGGTGTCCGACGTTCTGATCGCCGTCTTTGAGCGCAGGTTGGGATTCCAAGCGGGCATATCCTCTACGACGAAGATTTTCTTCAATGCTCCGATATAGGCCGAAACGGTTTCTTCGTTTAGCGACTCTTCGTCATTCACTCTGATATCTTCACAAATAACTGTATTTGGCGTCTGCGCACCTTGATGCCTTGCGAGCGACCTCATCAGCCGCTTCACTCGCTCGGGATTCTTTTGAACGTTATCCGCCCGATTGATATCCGAATGAACAACTCCGTCGTAATAATCTATCGCCTGATCCAAAGCGATTTCATCCCGAAGCCCGATTGCCTGCGGCCAACCGCCACGGCATACGACAAATGCGAGTTCATCGATATTCATGCTAGTAGAGCCCGCAAGAGCAGAAGGTGCCGTAAAGAGTTCGGCCAAACTGACTTCACCCGTTGATTCCCCCGATTCGTATAAGCTCATCGGGCGCATCGTGAGCCAAGAAAAGCGTCCCGTCCCGGAATGCGTAATTTCCTTTGTATCGGGCGGTACTGCCGAACCTGTGAGGATAAACTGACCGAGCTCTCCGCGATGGTCTACTTCGTATCTTACGGCATCCCATAATTTAGGAGCAATCTGCCACTCATCGATGAGTCTCGGCACTGCCCCCTTTAATAACCTTTGCGGATCGATTTCGGACATCGTAATGTTTTGGTTCTTATTTTTCGGATCGTTCATATACAGAAAGCTTTTTGCAATTTGCTCGGCGGTCGTCGTCTTGCCGCACCACTTCGGTCCTTCAATCAAAACCACGCCTTTTCCCTCTAATTTTCTCTGCAAGATACTGTCTGCAATGCGTTTTTTGTATTCTTTCATCCCGAAACTGCCCCTCTTGATTTATTAACTCGATTATACCATATAATCGACTGGAAATCAATACTTTTCCGATAATTAGCGAAAAATTTTTCCGACGATTGGCGGAGAATTAAACCGATTTTTGGCGAAATTATTCGACCGTTCTGTTACGTCTATCTATGCGTAACGAAGCGGTCCATAAAGAAAAACGAAGCAAAACACTTGATTTTGCCTCGTTTTGCCTTATTCCACTACCCACACAAACCGTTCTACAATGTTACCTCTATATGTACAGTGGATTTACTCGTACCCATGACGGATGCGCATGTGCGCACGGTACTCCCCGTTTTCACGATATATTTCCCGCACCGCACGACCCGTTCTTCGATCGACCACATAAAAATCCCCCTCTTCCCGACAAAAGATATTCTAATCTATGTCGAAAAAAGGGAGATTAGTACAAAACCCCTGCCCTTGCGCCTGTTTTGCGCAAGAAGACCCCTGCGCTCTGCATCCGTCATCATGCACGGAACCTCTTTGCGCTTCATCCTGTATGTTTTCTCAAGAAACCCTACGCAAACTTTTCCAGATCCTATACCGTTTGAATATAATGTGAATATTTTTGCTCTGCCTTGCCGCTCCATACGGTCAAAGAATTTTTGCGCCCTCTGCGAGTCAACGAGATAGATTAGTAATTACTGTGTTTGCGCAAAATATCTCCGAGGCAATATGTTGCGTGTTCTACTTCAATATGCTGTTCTCTTCCTTTTGTCTTGACCTGTGGAATAGGCAACTCTTTGAGCTTCGCTTCATCAAGTCCGAGAATAGACAGAAATTCGCCGAAAGAAAGAATTTTGATCGAGCCATCCTGCATGACTTGTTTTGCGTGATGATAACGGGAACCCTTGTCGTTCTCATCATCTTCTTCATGCATGATGTAGTAATCGCATTCCGATACTTTGCAGCAGACGCTACCGCCACGATCTACGATTTGCTGAATAAGTACAACGCAATCTCTGGTAGCCTCTTTTTCATAAATTGAACTGAAACAGATTTTTTTATCTGTAAATTCCGATGTTATGACATCGCCTTGCCGTTTTGCGCGTTTTGCAAATTCGCCGACGATCCGTTTTAACTGTCCTTTGCTCAATGTTTCTGGATATTCGCCAAGAAAGGAAAGTTGCTTGTTCAGATCGTTTCCTAAATTCACAGAGTAAGCAAGCTGACACAGTTCCTCCACAGAGATGTCTTTCCTTTTGCATATCTCTTTGACGATTTCCATTGTGAGATAGGAATCTTCGGAACTCTCGTGGAGTTTATCGGTTACGGGGACACCCAAATCTTTTGCCATGTTTGCCAAAGAAGGTGCTTGTCCAAACAGCATTTTATAGATTTTTTGCACATCATAGAATTTGAATTCGATGGCAGGTAATCCGTATCTCCCACAGGCGGTATTGAGGAATCTCGCATCGTTGGATGTAGAAAACCCGATGATTCGCTGCTCTTCCTCTTCCAACAACCTTTTGATCGTTTCATAATAAGTTTTGAAATTGGGCGCACGGAGATATTCTTCTTCCTTATGCGTAAGTTGTATTTCTCTGCCCGGTCTACGGTAACCAAAGTGAAACGGTTTTTCCGGATTCATTAAAATATTCTCTTTCTTGATTAGTTTGAGCCGTTCATCCGTTAAAGCGTACCCAAACTCGCAGATGTGCGTCCCGTCGCAACATTCTATATCAAAAAATAAGTATCTCATTTGTAATTCTCCTGTCAATTCATAAAGGAAATTTCCGAATAATTCTGTTCACTACTCAAGCATACGTCGTAGCCATAGATAGGCTTTAGGGCTTCGACAATAATCATTACCTGCGCTTGATTGCGTCGTGAAGTTTTTGATTATGGCATGTGCGTAAACCGGAATGGCAAAATGCGGAATATGTGAAAAGTCATACCCCCGGTTCGGTGGTATGCTTGGCAAAACAACTCTGCGGGGCAGACTAAGAAGCCCTTCGTCAACTCCTCGCGGGCGGGATCAGCCTCTTCTCAAACAAGATGGACGATCTCACTATCGGGGAAGACTTTCAAGAAGAGCTCGGCGACGAGGCGGCGGTGACAATGTTCGGGAGTCGCCTCCGAGCAAAGCAGGCAGACGGGCGACGCGCAATCGGCATAGTGGCGGATATGTTCCTCGATGTTCCGCTCCGCCATGATCCGCAAAAATTCCTCCTCATATTCTTCCCACGATGTCTCGCCATTTTTGTAGCGCCGAAGAAGATCTTCGGTGGGAGAGAAGCGCGTATCGTGGCGGTATGCGATCCCCGCGATCTCCCGAAGAAAATACTGCAGGTCCTCCCCTTTTGCGAAGGCGGCGAGCTGGGAAGTGTTGTTGAGGCGTACGTCGATCAGCGTCTTCACGCCGCTGTTTTTCAGGAGGCCGAAGAAGGTCTCCGCGTTCTTTTTGGTAAAACCGATCGTATAGATCTTCATCTCACTCCTCCTCGATATGATAGCCGATCTCGGCATTTCTCCTGCGATACGCCTCCTCGAGCAGCTCTTCCTCCGAGCGCGGCGCCTCAAGCAGAGAGAGCTGGTTCCGATTGGGGAAGTACCGCTCCAAAAGCCGATGTTCGATCTCTTCCTGCGTCTCAGTCTTCTCCCGTTCGAGGTGGATTACGCTGTATCCGTGCTCCTTGAGCTTGCGCCCGACGAGGATGCAGCGATGGCAGTTGAAGGGATCCTTTTCGGCGCAAAGAAGTGCGAAGGTATACCCCCTTTCGACGCCGGCATCGATCTTTTCGACCCCCTCGCGGAAGGCATCGGTCGCGGCGAATTTCTCGAAATCGAGATAGCCTTCGGGGTACAGCGCACTATCCTCCTGCCGTGCGCCGAACTCGCGGATGTAGTTGCGGTACAAGATCCCGTTCTCCCGCAGCGTCGCCTTCAGATTTTCGGCGTTGTAGTCGGTATAATACGTCGAGCGGGGTACGCTTCTTACGTCGATCGTGCACCCCACCTCATGTGCTTTGAGGACGCGGATAAATTCCTCGAGCGAAAAGGAAGCATATCCCACCGTATAGACGATCTTCTTCATCGATCCACCTCTACTCCAAGTTTTTGCAGCCGTTCTGCGATCTCATGCAGGGGGCGTTTGTGCCGCCGCGCGATCTCCTCCAAGGTAAGCCGTGCGGCAAATTCACGGATCAGCATGGCGTCCTCCTCGGGCTTCCACGCGCGCACATGCCACGGCGGCTTTGCCGTGGGCGGCTTTTTCCCCTGCCCCGCAGCGGGTTTTTGGATGACTTCGACGCACTGCTCGATGTTATCGAGAAAGAATTGCTGTGCGCGACGCCCATAGACCACGGCAAAATAGTGAAATCCCCGTTCCGACGAGCGCGCTTCGGCACGGACGCCGTACTGCTTCCCGCGCTCTGTTGGGTATTTTTGACTGCTCTGCGCCTCGTCCGCCGCGATCATGCCCACCGCGACAAAGAACTCGACGACCGCATGCGCGGAGAGCGGCTTGCCGTACGGCTCCCGCACGAGGTTGACGCGGTCCTTCAGCACGCTTGCGGTGACCGCTTCCTCCGAGGCCGCGATCTCGGAAATGCGCTCTTTGAGAAGATAGGTCTTCTTCTCTTCCTTCTTTTTTCGATGCCGCGCCACGGGCCGCATCGCGGCAATAAGCGCCGCGCAATCCCGCAACTGTGCTGCGTACGCGGGCGAAAAAACGCATACAGGGTCCAGCGTTTCGCCCGTATCCGGGTCGCGTCCGTCCGCAAGCGAAAGGAGAAACTTCTCTGCCCTTTCCCGCCGCGCTTGTTCGAAAGAGGCCGCGGGAGGGCGTTCTTCCGCAGCCGAACGCGCGACCGCAAGGGCCGATCCCGCCCGCTTTGCCTCTTCCCCGTTGAGCGGAAAGATCTTGGCGACGAATTTATAATATTTTTCGGAATACGGCAGGCAGGGCAGGCTCAATACGATGAGCGCGTGCGCGACCGTCTCCCCCGCAAATCTTTCCCTGCGGTAGATGGGATCGGTCACCGAAACATCCGAATAAGTCGTACCCATGTATCGAAAACTGCAACGGAAGTGCCATTTGCCGTCGTCCCGAAAGGCATAGTCGAAGCGAAGCGTATCGACGAAGAAGAGACCGAGCGAAGTGCTCTGCCCGCCGATCTCCGCCTCATTCAGCGCGGAGAGCGTATTTCCGAAGATCGTGGGGGACCTATCGCAATAATCGGGGGAAAGAAGCTCGTAAAAGGAGAGACGTCCGCGGCGCACGGGCCGCACATTGAGGTCGAGCAAGACGTTTTCCGTCTGACAGCCGTAGGGGACGGCGCCCCGCGTCTCCACTTCGAGGATATCGAGGTCGTCGAAGGGTTCGAAAACATGCTTCGGGATCTCGTTTTCGGCGGGGGAAGTCTTCGAAACGAGGCGGACCCACCGCTTTGTTTCGGGATCGATCCCCGCCACACAGTACCCGCCGTACTTATAGGAGCGCGTGATCAAAATGAACGTCTGCTTCATTTGTATCCCCTCTCTCGATCGTGCATCATGCAATCATCTCTGCGTTCTCTTGCTTTCCAAAGATATTATACCAAAAACCCAAGCGAAAAGCAACCCCAACACAAGAATTGCCTCGGATCTTTTCGACACATAAGATAGATCGCAAAAAAGCGTTTGTAGTATTTGGCAAACAAAAACCCCGCGCTCGGCAAGCATGCCGAGCGCGGGGTTTTCTGATTAGATCGATCTATGGGGGCGGTTAGTCGGCGGTGCGGTACTTCATGGAGTAGAGCTCTTTTGCCGTCCAGCTCACGCCCTTGAGGGGGCGGCCGTTCTTGCCGGGGAAGTCGAGCGGGATCTCCTCGGTGGAGATCTCGGTGAGCGAGCCGTCCTCAGTCACGACGGCGAGCACATAGGGCACCGTAACGTAATCCGCGAAGATGACGCTATCCTCATCCTTGACGGAGATGATCTGCACGCCCTTGCGGTAGCGGGGCAGCGGATCGATGAGGGAGGCGATGACGCGCTTATACCTTCCCTTCTTGGTCGCGACGATCACCTCGCCTTCGCCGCCGATCTGGGAGGCGAAGCAGACCTCGTCGCCGTCGTTCAGATTGATGCCGTGGACGCCGCCCGCGACTCTTCCTTGCACGGGGATATCGTCCTTCTTGGCGTTCAGGCTCATGCCGCCCGAGGTGACGAAGAAGATCGTCGTCCCTTCCTCGGTGTTATCGGCCTGTGCGCCGATGAGGGCGTCGCCGTCGTTGAGGCGGATCGCCTGGAACATCGTCTTCGCGAGCACATATTCGGAGGCGGGGGTGCGCTTGATGTTGCCCTGCTTCGTGAAGAAGAGGATATCCCCCTCGAGCTCTGCGGGCAAGACTGCGACGGGCACCTCGCCCTTTTCGGCATCCTCGAAGAAATCGCGGAGCGAATAGCCAGCTTCGGAGAATTTGCGGAGCGCCCTGTCGCAGCGGAGGCGGTAGCAATTGCCGCGGTCGCTGAATACGAGCGCGACTTTATCCGACATGATGGAGATATACTGTGCCATCACCGAATACTTCCGCGACGTGGCGCCGATGGTCTTATTCGACTGGTTGAAGTTCTTCTCGAGGACGCACTTGAGCTTGCCGTCTGCGCCGATGTAGAGGATGGAAGGCGTGCCCGGCATGCGGATATCCGTACGCTCGAGCCCCACCTTCTCGTCTTCCTTGGCACAGTAAGAACGGCGGGGGACGTTGTATTTCTTTTTGATCTCGAGGAGCTCGCGCTTGACGACGTCGAACTGCAATTTGTTGCTTCCGACGATGGCGGTAAGCTTCTCGATGAGCTCCTTGAGCTGCTTGAGTTCCTCTTCGAGTTTGAAGACTTCGAGCTTGGTGAGGCGGGCGAGGCGGAGATCGAGGATGGCCTGTGCCTGACGTTCGGAGAGCTCGAAGCGCTTCCTGAGTTTATCGCGGGCATCCGCCGTCGATTCGGCGGACTTGATGATCTTGATGACCTCGTCGATGTTGCGGACGGCGATGATGAGCCCTTCCAAAATATGGCAGCGCTCCTTTGCCTGTGCGAGATCGAATTTGGTACGGCGGAGGACCACCTCGCGCTGGTAGTTGGCGTAATACGAGACGATATCGAGCAGTCCCATGAGCTTGGGCTTGCCGCCCGCGATCGCGACCATATTCATGCCGAACGTGACCTGCAGATCGGTATATTTGAGCAGCGTCTCGTAGATCTTTTCGATGTTGGCGTCGCCCTTGACCTCGATGACGGCGCGCATGCCCGTGCGGTCGCTCTCGTCGCTCACGCGCGTGACGCCCGCAAGCTCTTCCTTCTTCTCCTCGCGGAGTTCCGCGATCTTGCGAAGAAGCGCGGCCTTGTTGACCTGATAGGGAAGCTCGTAGATGACGATGAGCTTCTTATCGCCCTCGCCCTCTTCGACGCGCACCCTCGCCCGCAGTGTGATCCTGCCCTTGCCCGATCTGTAGGCCTCGTGGAGCTCGTTGGGGATGATGATGCCCCCCGTCGGGAAATCGGGAGCGGGGATGTGTTTCATGAGCGCATCGAGGGTGATGCGCGGATTATCGATATAGGCGACGACGCCGTCGATCGTCTCTGCGAGGTTGTGGGGCGGGATGCTCGTCGCAAGCCCCACGGCGATGCCCGAAGCGCCGTTGACGAGCAGGTTCGGGAAGCGCCCGGGGAGCATATCGGGTTCCTTCAAAGAATCGTCGAAGTTCAGCGAGAACGAGACGGTGTTCTTATCGATATCGCGCAGAAGCTCCAAGGCAAGGGGTTCGAGGCGGGCTTCGGTATAGCGCATTGCCGCGGCGGGGTCGCCGTCGACAGAGCCGAAGTTGCCGTGTCCGTTGACGAGCGTCATGCCCATGTTGAAGTCCTGTGCCATGCGGACCATGGCGTCGTAGACCGAACTATCGCCATGGGGGTGGTATTTACCCATGCAATCGCCGACGATACGCGCCGACTTCTTATGCGGTTTATCGGGCATCAGGCCCATTTCCGACATCGTGTAGAGGATACGCCGCTGGACGGGCTTCAACCCGTCTTCGACGCGGGGCAGGGCGCGGTCCATGATGACAAACTCCGCATACGGGAGCATGGACTGCGGGAGGACTTCTTCGAGCGGGGTGACAAACAGCTGCCCTTGCGGCTCGGTGGGTTGCTCATGCTTCTTCGCCATCTTCTCCCTCCTTCTTCAAGCGGATCTTGTCCATGAATGCGTCTTCCTTGTTGAAGTTCGCGTAGCGGTTCAAAAATTCCTTTCTGCCCTCGACCTTATCGCCCATGAGCGTGGTGATCATCTCATCGGCGGCGGCGGCGTCTTCGATCGTGACCTGCGTGAGGTTGCGCCTTGCGGGGTCGAGCGTCGTCGTCCAGAGCTGTTCCGCGCTCATCTCGCCGAGGCCCTTGTAGCGCTGAACGAGGTACCCCCTCCCCACTTTTTCGATCTTCTCCTGAAGTTCGTTGTCGTCGTAGGCGTACTCCTCCACGCTGCCGTTGGCACGGTAGACCTTATAGAGCGGCGGCATACCGATGTAGACGTGCCCCGCGAGCACGAGCGGGCGCATGTAGCGGAAGAAGAACGTGAGCAGGATACAGCGGATGTGGAAGCCGTCTTGGTCGGCATCCGAGAGGATGATGACCTTGTGATAGTTGAGCTTATCGAGATTGAAATCGCTGCCGATGCCCGCCCCGAGCGCGGAGATGATCGTGCGGATCTCCTCGTTCGCGAGCACCTGATCGAGGCGCTTCTTTTCGACGTTCAACGGCTTGCCGCGAAGGGGAAGGATGGACTGGAACTGCCGTACCCGCGCCTGTTTTGCGGTGCCGCCCGCCGAATCGCCCTCGACGATGAAGAGCTCGTTGAGTTCGGGTTTCTTGCCCGAGCACGCGGCGAGTTTTCCGACGAGCATAAGCCCGTCGATGCTGTTCTTGGCACGGGCCGTATCCTTGGCCTGCCTTGCCGCGATGCGGACGCGGGCAGCCCCCTGTGCCTTTTTGATGATCTCCTCGAAAGTCTTGCGGTTCTTGGAATCGGAAGCGAGGCTTCTCAGCCCCTCGACGACGGCGCTCTCGATGGGCGCACGGACTTCGGGGTTGCCGAGCTTCGTCTTGGTCTGCCCCTCGAACTGCACGTTTTGCATCTTGATGGAGAGCACGGCGGTGAGGCCTTCGCGGAAGTCGTCGCCGAGGAAGTTGGCTTCCTTGTCCTTCAGAAGCTTATTGTCCCGCGCGTAGTCGTTGAGCATGCGCGTCAGCCCGCCGCGGAAGCCCATTTCGTGGAAGCCGCCCTCGGGCGTGGGGATGTTATTGACGAATGAGAAGAGATTTTCGGTGAATTCCGAAGTGTGTTGGAGGGAAAATTCGATGAGAATGCCCTCCCGTTCGGTGCGGAAATACAGCGGCTTCTGGTAGAGCCGCGTCTTCCCGTCGGTGAGATAGGTGACGAAATCCGAGATGCCCCCTTCGTAGCGGTAGGTCACGGAGTAGGGCTCCGAGGCGCCGACGAGATCGAGCTGGACGGTGTTCGCCGTCTCCCCCTCCGTCTCCTCGAGGTATTCGTTGCGGGTGATGCGCTCATCGACGAGCGTGATCGTGAGCCCGCGGTTGAGGAAGGCGAGCTCGTTGAGGCGACGGGCGATCGTGGTGAGCTGGAATTCCGTCGTCGAAAATACGGAGTCGTCGGGCATGAACTGCACGAAGGTCCCGTGTTTTTTGGTTTTCTGTTTGGTGTTGACGAGCGGCCCCTCGGGAATGCCCGACTCATAGCGCTTCTTCGCCTTATCGTAGTAGGAGCGGAAGGCCATCTCGTAGGTCGTGCCGTTTTGGTAGACGCGCACCTTGAGCCATTTGGAGAGGGCGTTGGTGACCGAGGCGCCCACGCCGTGCAGGCCGCCCGAGTAGGCGTAGTTGTGTTCATCGAATTTGCCGCCCGCGTGGAGTTGGGTGAAGACGACCTGCACGCCCGAGACTTTCATCTTGGGGTGGATATCGGTGGGGATGCCCCGCCCGTTGTCTTCCACGGAGATGCTTCCGTCTTTGTAGATGCGGACTTCGATCTTGTCCGCATAGCCGTTTGCCGCCTCGTCGATCGCATTATCTACGATCTCCCAGAGGATATGGTGCAGCCCTTTGGGGCCTGTCGAACCGATGTACATACCGGGACGCAGGCGGACGGCCTCCAATCCTTCGAGGACGGTGATGTCGCTTGCGACGTAATGGTTTTCTGCCATAGTGACCTCGTAAAATGTCGATACTTCGGGAATAGTGTACCACAAATTGTGGTCGGTTGGCAAGCATTTCACAGGATTTTGATATCGACTTTGCGGGATTTTCACCAAAATATTGCATGTACAAAAAAGAAAACCGCACCCGAAAGCGCGGTTCGACGGAAAACCCGTGGAAGTTTTACATCTCCGAGATCAGCGCGAGCGCTTCCCCGAAGCCGTTTGCATATGCCCCCCTGTAGCCCTCGGGCGGGGCGGCGGCGTAGAGGATGAAATCCACCCCCATGCGTTCGGCGCAGACCTTATCCGAAGTGAGGCTGTCCCCCATGAGCACGGCGCGGGCGGGCGAAAATCCCTTGATGCGCGATGTGACTTTCTCCACATAGGCATAGGAGGGCTTATCGGCGCCGAGCTCCTCGGAGATGAATACATCGGTAAGATACGGCGCAAATCCGGCGAGCGCGATATGCCGCCGCTGGATGGCCGTTCCCCCGTTCGTTACGATGAAAATCCGCCCCCATGTTGCAAGTTGGGCGAGAAATTCGCGTGCGCCGGGGTAGGGGATACAGATCTCGGGGAAGTTGGAAAAGTAGAGATCGGAGGCCTTCCCGGCATCCGCATTCAGCCCGAATTCCTCGAAGAGACGCCGAAATCGCTCGACTTTGAGCGCCTCCCGCGTGATCCCGCCCCGCTCGAGCAGCCGCCAGAGCCCATCGTTGATCTCGTGAAAGCGGGCATACATCCCCCCTCTGTTTTCGATCCCGAGCTCTGCAAGGGTCTTTTGGAAGTTGCGGGTCTCCGCGGCGGGGAAATCGAGCAAAGTCGCATCCATATCGAGCAAAAAGATATCTTTCATTCAGTCCTCGATGATCGCAAGTTCCCTTAAAGCGCGGGTATATGCGATGTATTTTTCATTCTCGGTCATGCCCTTATCGTAGACGGCGACGGCGGAAAATTCCAGCCCCTTGCTCTCATAGACGCTCATCACGTTGATCTTGGTGCGGGAGACCTTTCCCGCAGAAGAAAGCGCACGGTACCCCCTCTTTTCGAAGAGCGGAAGATATTCGTCCCGCGCGATGACGGCCTTGAGGCCCTGCTGTTCGCGGAAGAACGCCGTCACGCTGCGGGGACGCAAATGCTCGACGGGCGCCCCGTGCAGGCCGATGGGGCGCATGGGCACATCCGACCCCGCGGAGACGAAATCGACGATCTCATTGGTGTTGCGGTAGTTCTGGTCAAGAGTGTAGACGGGCAGGCCGAGCTCCTCCCAACTGCCGATGCCCCGCCACGGGGTGATGTTCTGCCGAAGGTCGCCGAAGATGGCGAAGGCGGCGTCGCTGTGGATGCGGCGCAGAAGGGCGTATTCGCCCGCCGAGATATCCTGCCCCTCATCGATGAAGACGAGCCCGTAGCGCGGAAGCAGTTTGCGCCCCGCAAGGCTGAGCGCAAGGGCCAAGGCATAGCCGTCGGAGGGGTATACCCCCTGCATGCCGTATTTCTTTTTGTATTTTTTGATCGTCTCGCGATACAGCCAGCGGGCGATGTCTATGGGATCTTTGCACCTGCCGAGCTCCGCACAGCTGCCCGTAAGCCGCAAGACGCCGCAGAATTCGCGGAAGAGCTCCATCCCCTCCCCGATCGTTTCGACCCGCATCTTCGTCTTTCCGATCTCGCGGAGCAGCTCTTCCCGCCGCCCGATGCGCTCGGCATAGGTGTAGACCTCCTGCCCGCCCTGACGGATGCGGTAGCGCTTTAAGTCGGAAATTTCCTTTTCTACGGTCGCGGCGAGCGCCGCAAGGTCGCGCTCCGCCCCCTCGAGGACCTGCCCCGCATGGGCGGCGGCGAACTGCGCGGAGCGGTAGAATTCGACGAAGCCGCGGAAGAAGTCGTCGGGCGAGCGGACGCCCCCTTCGAGCACGTAGCGCAGGAAGTCTTCGACCTGCAAAAACGCACTCATGAGGGCACGGAAGGGCTTGGTGAAGTAGAAGCCGCTCCCCTCTTTGGCCTCCTTCATCTCGCCGAGGACGGCACGGCGGACGCGCGTGGAGGCATTCTTGATGCCCACGTACTCCTCTCTCCGCTTTGCGCAGGCGGCGAGGACGTCGCCCGCGACCTTCTTGCATTCCTCCCCCACGAAGAGGCCGCTCACGCCCTCGTAGATCTTCGCGATCCTGCGCCTCAGTTCTTCGGGGAAGCGGTCGGAGTAGATGTAGGCGAGATAGGCGTCGCTCTCCCGCTCTCCCGAGAGGCGGGAGGCAAGGTCGATCCCCTCCCCCGCAAGCACGCGGAAAAAGTAGTTGCGCAGCGTGACCGTGTAGACCTTCTGGAGTTCGAGCACCTGCGAGAGGTCGTCGATGAAATCGTTGAAGGAATCCGAGGGGGTGATCACGAGCACGTCGCGGGGGTGAAGGGCGTCGTTATTATACATGAGATAGCTCAAGCGGTGCAGAAGGATCATGGTCTTCCCGCTGCCCGCACAGCCCTGCAGCACAAAGCTCTCCCGCTCGGGCAGGGTGATGATCTCGAACTGCTTCTCCTGGATCGTGCGGATGATGTCGCGGACGTGCACGTCGTCTTTGCGGCTTTGGATGATGCTGCGAAGATAGGGATCGAAGAGGATCTCCTCGTCCCTTCCCGCGATCTCCTCCTGCGTGAGGACGTCCCGCACGGAGAGGTATTCGTTGCGGAACTCCGAAAGTTTGCCGTTCTTCACCGAGAGCGCACGGCGCAGCACGGTGCGGTATTCATATTCGTTGATGGAGAAATTGACGCGGCTCTTCTGGTAGTAACGCACGGCGAGCGGGGCACGCCAATCGACGATCTCGAGGTTGGGATCCCCCTTCTTCCCGATGTAGTAGACGTTGTACCCCTCGATGCCGTCGATCGCATCCATACGGGCGAAGTAAGGCTCCGAGAAGAAACATTTGTAGCTCGCGATCTTCTTGTTGAGGGCGGCGATCTCGGCGTTCAGATTGAGGATCGCGCGATAATCTTCGGCATTGTAATCGGCGTGGGAGCGCAGCTCCTCGATCTCCTTCTTGGCCGCGCAGATGCGCTTATGGTATTTGGCGATATAGAAGGCCTTGAGCGCCACCAAGACGGCATGAAGATGCTCCTGCTCGCAGGCAGTCTGTTCGGCCTCATCGAGCAGGGAGAGATACCAGCGCTTATCTGCGATCCGCTTGGTCTGCAGGATCTCCTTGATCGTCCCCTTCTCTTGCATCTCCTCTCCTGATTATATATTATCATAGCACGTTTTTTCAAAAATGGTATAGTTTTCGGAAATTTTTTTCGGAAAAAATACAAAAAACGTGCCTCGGCGGGCACGCTTTTTAAGAATATTTAATTACTTTTTGGAGAATTGAGCGAAGCAAAGGGCCGCGAGCACCGAAACGACCAACACGACGGAGGCGATCCAGTCGAGACGGGGCGAAACGGCGGCGCATGAAAAGCCGATCGCGACCGCCGCGGAGAGCAGGCCCGAGGCGATGAGTCCCACGCCGAGGCGCCTTCCCGTCTTCTCCCGTTCGAAGAGGAAGCCGCCGAGGATGGCGACGAAAAACCCCACGGGAAGGGCCGAGACGGCGGCATACGGAAAGGCGATCGTCTCGCCGAACACGGCGGGCTGGGCGGCGATGCCGAAGAACACCCAGCCGACGACGGCGAAGGCGGCGCCCACCGCGGAGAGCGCGCAAAGGGCGGCCCCTCTCCCCCGCTTCGCGTGAAGAGCGATGGGGAAAAAGGCGATCGCAAGGAATGCGGAGACCGCGGGAAAGGCGATGAGCGTCCAAGGGGATCCGAGGCGGTCGACCGTAAGCCCCGCCAAGTGGATGGGCACGCGGGCGGGCAGGAGCAATACGCCGACGAGAAAGGCCAACAGATCGGCGAGCGCGGCGATGGTATACAGAATGGAAATAAACATAAGTTACCCGTTGACGAATTCCGTGATGCCCTCGAGCAATCTGCGGAAGATCTCCGTATTGATGGAATAGATGATCGTTTGCTTCCTGCGGCGGGTGAGCACGAGGCGGCTCTCCCTGAGCACGGCAAGATGATGCGAGACCGTCGCCGCCGAGAGGTCGAATTGATCGGCGATCTCTCCCGCGGTATACGGCCTCCCCTTCAGAAGGTCGAGGATCTCGCGGCGCGTCGGGTCCGCGAGCCCGTCCCATACATCTCTCATGGGCGTTCTCCTTGGTATTTCGATTTCTATCTAAATAATAGCATAACCGCGGAATTTTGTCAACGATTTGCCGAAAATTCCCCAAAAAATAAATTTCAGAGAAAAAAGAGCAAGCAAAAAGACGGGTCGCCCCGCCTTTTTGCAGTTCCGATCTTTACTCCGCGTCCAAGGCGAAGGCGCCCTTTGCGGCGATCCCCGTGTACTTGCTCCCCGCGGCCGCATCGCTCTTTTGGGCGGCAAAGTTATTTTTGCTGTCTTTGCCGTACATATAGAAGCGGAAGTCCTGCGTGCCCGCGGCAAGGGGAAGGATCTCGCCCTGATGCCCCGTGTTGCCCGTGTCGTCCTTGAGGACGTCGATGTTGATGCGGAACTCGGAGAGATCGCTTCTTTCGGCGATGAGCTTGGAGATATCGAGCTGGGAATAATTCCTGCCGCCGCCGTAGAAGGCGATGCCGCCGTGCACATAGGAGCCCTCTTCCTGCTTATCGAGGATGTTCGCACACTTGGGATCGTGGTCGCAGACGAAGCGGATCATCTCGGCGACGTCGAGCTTGAGCTGCTGTGCCACTTCCACCGACTCATTCGCCGTAATGAGCGTGCTGCTGTCGATATGGGAGACCTCCTTCCAATCGTAGAAGCGCACATCCCCCTCGAGGCGGAGGACGGAGGCGAACGACGTGCCGCCCGTGCCCGCCCAACCGTCGAAGCCGAGGTTGGTGTATTCGGTATCCTGATAGAGCACCTGCCCCGCGAAGTTGCTCTCGACGCCCACGGTGAAGAAGCCGCTCGTCTCGAGCACGCTGTCGCGCAAGGTGAGGTCGGTGAGCACGTAAGCGCGGTAGAAGGCCTCGTCGCTCAAGTAGTCGTTGGACTGCACCTTGCACTTCTCGGTCGCCGAGAAGGTGAGGTTGCCACCCGTAAGTTCGGGCTTCGGAAGTTCGGGCTCTGCGCCGCCGAGCGAGCTCCGCGCGCGAAGGGCGTGGTTTGCGCCTTCCTTCAGAAGGAATTCGCGGCCCTGCGAGATGATGCTCCCCTCGATCGTGACTTTGATCCGCTCGCTGTCGAACCCCTTGAAGTTGTTGAGCGTATCGAGGAAGTACCTGTCGCCGTCGCGGTTGCCGCCATAGACGCGGACGACGTTTCTGCCGTTGCGGATGCGGCAGTTGACGACGTTGACGTCTTCATTGATCTCGAGCGTCGTGCCGACGTTGTTGAGCTTGGTGAGGTCGTATTGGTTCTCCGCGGTGAGGAGCGAACTGTCGCTGCAGCCGAGGAGGGTGAGATTGTGGAGGGTCACGCCCTTGGTCCGCACGAGGAAGGAGATGTTATCCTGCCCCGCGACCGAGGCCACTTCGCCGTAGCTGACGAAGAACAGCGGTCCGCGGAAGAAGTACGGAACGCCCGAGCCGTCCGCCGCGTTGGAGATATATTCGGCGTTGAGGGTGTAGCCGTTGCCGTAGACGCTCTTCTTGAACTCGATCGCATAGCGCACTTTGGCATCTTCGAGCGTGTGCGCGGAATTGTTTTTGTAGTACTCGGTGTTGTAGGTGGAGCGCATCGTCTTGTTCGCGATGAGGGCGCGGCGTTCCTCGACGGGAAGCGGCTTGGGCTGACCCGCTTCATCGACCCCGTCCGATCCGAGCATGATGTCCGCCCCGAGCACGATGGGATAGCCGCCGTGATCGGCCACGGCATAGAGATCTTTGCTGTTGGTGACGCGCACGGCATTGCTTGCGACGTCGAGCGTGAGCGTCGCGCGGATGTTCTGCCCGAAGTCGGCATTGCCCTTCCATGCGGCGGTGATCGTAAGCGCGCCGTCCTTGCCCTTGCCCTGCGGGACGAGCCACACCTTGCCCGCTTCATCCACTTCGATCTTGGCGATCTCGCCGTCCGAAGTCGTGAAATCGAGCTCTTCCACCCCCATCTCGAGGGTCTCGCTCACGCGGTTGGCCACGGCGCCGAGCGGATAGCGGGCGGCCACGGGGGCGAGCGCGTTCTGCTCGTTGTATGCGCATTCGAGGCCTGCGACGGTCGCCCTGCCCGCAAGGCTGGTCGCCGCCTTGGTCGCCGTATCCTCGAGCTGGATGGAGGTGACCTGACGGATGATCTTCACGTTGACGGTGCCGTCGACGACGGTGCCGAAGGGCTTGATGACCGCATGCTCCCGCTCCTCTTCATCGGCGATAAAGCCCGTGATGTAGCCCGCCTGCGCATGGAGGACAAACGTTGAATATTCGCTGCCCTCGAATGCGATCGCAAGCGTCTTCACGGTGATCGTGCAGACCGTCCCCTCACGGTTGACTTCGATCTCCACCTGATCTTTGAGCTCGGCCGCGACGACGGGATCGCTGAGATCGATCTTCTTGCTCCCGTTCTCGACGAGGAGGAACCAGCGATAGCCGACGTCCTTGGTCTCGCCCGTGGGCACGACGGTGAAGGAGATGGGCTGATCGACGAGGATGGTGGCGTTTTCGGGGTCTGCGTTCTGCCCGGGAAGATCGGATCTGAGCTCGAGGGTGAGGTCCTCGAAGAGGAATTCGATCTCTTGCACCGTGCCGCCGCCCGTAAAGCGCATGGAGATGTTGTCCCGATGCTGCTTGGCAAATTCGATCTCTACGATGTATTGCCCCGAACCCTCACGGATCTCGCGGGTCTCGATATTTACGATCTCATTCGCCTGCGATACGGGCTCCACGGTAAGCGGCGTGCCCTGCGTCTGGACGTAGACCGTCGCGCGGTCGCTATAGTCCTGCGTGCCCTCGTTGGCGTCGCCCACGATCTTGCCGAGCGTGATCGTCTTGAGATCGGAGGCGCCGTTGACGAGCATGGGCACATCGGGCGTCGAGACGTTCACCTTGAGTTTCTTGGTGAGGTCGCCCCCGCGGAAGCCGCTGCGCACGTTGACGTCTACCGTGTTCTCCCCCGAGAAGGGAAGCAGGATGGTGCCCGCGCCCTCATCGATGACGAAGAAGTCGCGGTCGTAGTGGTAACCGAGCGCCTGCCCCTCCCCTCTTCCGAAGGTGCCGAAGGTCGGCCGCACGAAGCCGCTCGGGATGAGCTGTGTGCTGTAGCCGTACTTGCCCGGCATGAGGTCGGCGTTGTAGGCGTTTCCGTCCCACGTGAGGCAGTTTTCGCCGCCTGCCGTGAGCGAGAGATCGAAATCATAGGGCTTGGAGGAACCGACGATGACCGTCACGCTGTCCTTATAGCCGCCGTCTTTGCTGACGGCGAAGACACGGGCCGTGCAGGCGGCAAAGGCCTGTATCCCGCCCTCCGAAGTGATCTTGATGGGCGGATCGTCCTCCTCGACGGGCTTCACGCTGTCGATGTATTCGATCTTGTATTCATAGGACTGATCGGCCATCTGGGGCTGGACCTCGGCCTTGACCGCATACTCGGGGTGTGCGTTGTCGTAATCGGCGAGGTCGATGCGATAGGTATTGTCTTCGGGTTTGCCGAGGATCTCGATGCCGCTTGCGCTGATCGCGGCGTTGATGCTCGCCGCCTGCATGGAGGAGAAGACGGCGAAGACGAACAGGAGCGGAAGCACGAGCATGAGCGCGATGATATTTTTTCTCAAAACAGACCTCCCCCGCTGAACTCATAGTAATGCTCGCCGAGCTTGCGGATGAGATAGAAGAAGGAGAGCCCCGCGGCGAGGAGCGAGACGGCACTCACGACGAGGTAGGTGATGTAATCGTAGAACCCTGCGCCGTTGCCGTGCAGAGCGATGAGCAGGCGGACGAGCAGCACGATGCCGCCGATGAGGAAGGAGAGCAGCATGCCGAGCGCGATGATCGTACTCACCGTGTTGCCCGATTCGCGGATCTCGCAGTCTTCCTCGGTGGAGAAACGGGCGTGGGCGAAGTCGTACCGCGTCGCAAAGCAGATCTGGGCAAAGCTGAAGAGCACGCCCACCGCAAAGACGAAGAGTGCGACGTACCACATGATATAGCCCGTCGCCGCGAGCACGACCGCCGAAACGAGCTGCGAGAGCACCGCCACGGCCATGCAGAAGACGATCTTCGCGAAGACGACCTGCTTATAGCTCACGGGAAGCGCCTTCACCGAGTAGAACATGACCCCCTCGCGGCTGATGTTCGTCGAACAGAAGGCGTTCGTGAGGGCCGAGAAGAGCAGCGTAAGGAAGATCGCAAGCTCCACGTTGCAGTTGAGATTGAGGACTTTGTAGATGAGTTGGGCGCCGACGTCCATGCAGAAGAACACCATGAGCGGCATGACGACCGCGACCGAGAAGTACGAGAACATGTACGACGGCGTGCGGAAGATCTGCACGAACTCCTTTTTGAGGAGGGCGGAAAACACGGAGCCCGCGCTTGCGACTTCGCGCTTCGGGTACATGAAGTTCTCCGACCCCGCGATGCGCGATTGCAGGGCGCGGATGAGCACGGCACGGATGATGAGCATGGAGAGCACGATGCTCACGGCGAAGACGGCGAGGAGCACGATCCCGCTGATGAGCAGTTCCCGCTTCAAGATGAAGTCCGCAAGCAGGCTGGCGGGATAGAGATGTGCCGTCACGCTGCCGATGAGCCGCATCACGGGCTCGCTGAAGAAATACCGCAGTTGGTCGCCGAGGAGCATCTCCTTCACCGCACCGAGCAGGAAGGCATAGAGCGTGAAGCCCGCCGCGGTGAGGATGGTCACCACGATGAACATCAGCACGAAGCGGGGCTTGAGGAATTCCACGATCGCGTAGAAGGGCAATGCGAGAATGGACCCTATCCCGATCGTGAAGAGCGGCAGCACGAAGACGGAGAGCACCGTCATGCAATAGAACCAAGCGCCGACCTCCGCATGCATCGCCACGGTGAAGTTCACCGAGAACATCGTGATGATCGCAAAGATGAGCTGGTTGAAGTAGATCCCGATGAGCTTGGCGATGAACAGCGTACGCGCTCCCACGGGCATCGCCGAGAAGAGCTTCACGTCGTCCGCACGGAAGAACTCCCGCACGAGCGAAGTCACCGCGCTCACCGTCATGGAGATCATGATGAGCATGTAGACGAAGGAGAGCAGCTCGAAGAGCCGTGCCCCTTTGTCGTAGGCGTTATCCACCTTCAAGGCGAGGTAGATATCGGTAAATTTACCGAAGAAGATCACAAAGACGGTTACGAAGGCGGCCACGATGAGGATCTTGAAGAGGAAGCCCAACGGGTCGAAATTGCCCTTCGTAAAGGTAAACGTCCGCTCGTGGAACTGCTTCCGAAGCAGCGCCCCCACGACGGGAAAATCAATCCTGTCCTTCATGTTGCAAGAAATACTCCTCAAAGTTGAAATTCGGATAGACGCTCATGAGCCGCTTCACGTTGAGATCGTCGATCTGCTGTCCGCGCTTGATGAGGACGACGCGATCGCACATCTTCGCCACCGTCGTGAGCGCGTGCGAAGAGAAGATGATGCAGTTGCCCTGCGCCGCATAACGGTGCATGAACTCCTGCACGGCGTGCATCGTACGCGGGTCGAGGCCCGTCATGGGTTCATCGAGCACCCACAGCTTGGGGAAGTGGATGAGCGAACCCATCATGCACACCTTCTGCCGCATACCGTGCGAGTACGAAGAGACGAGATTGTTGATCGCATCCCCGAGCTGAAAGACTTCTTCGAGCTCCGCAAGGCGGGTGCGGCGGACGTCCGTCGGGACCTTGTAGATATCTGCCATAAAGGAGATATATTGAATGCCCGTCATCTTTACGAACACGGCGTGGTTATCGGTCACGAAGCCCATGTTCTGCTTGGCAAGAAGGGGTTCCTTCTTTACGTCGTGCCCGCAGATCGCGATGTCCCCCTTCTCGTAGGGAAGCATGCCCTCAAGGCACTTGAGCGTCGTGGACTTCCCTGCACCGTTGTGCCCGAGAAGACCCACGATCTCCCCTTCGTAGCAGGTGAAGTTGACGTTTTCGATCGCGAGCGGCGCCTTTTTCGAATAGCGCTTGCAGAGATCGGCGACGCGCACCACCTCCACCGCATCGGGACGGACGCTGTGCACGCTCATGATCTTTTCGGCGATCTCCGTGGTGATCGCATCGCCCGGTTTCAGACCGAAGGCGGCGAGGATCTCCTCTTTGCTCTCCGCAGGGGCAGCGGACGCTGCAGTTGCACCGATCGTTTCGGCGACGGTCTCGGGTTTTTGTTCTTCCATAGTTCCCTCACTTTTTATAATGGATTTTGTTTTTGGTTTTTGGGGTTTGGGGGTACATTAGGCGGTTATTCCTTGCTTTTCTCTCGACTCATAAATGGCAGTGATTATGAATCGAATATCCTCGTATGACAATTGCCCTTTCCCTACAGCAACTTTGAAGAATTTCCAAGGACCTTTCATAAATTCCTCATATGTTATGATATCCGCAAAATCTTCATAGGTGTAAAGCCCGTACTTCTCGATATCCGTCTGCATCTTCGCTTCGTCATATATTCTGTTTTCATCAAACTCGAAGTAGTTGACATAGCCGTGGTCCACGCTGTAATCGGAATGCACAACTTCGGTAATTCCCCACAGGCCTTCTACGATAGCACTAAATTGCAAATATGCGATCGGCGAATAACGACGTCCGTATTTTTCAACCACTTCTACGTCCACCAAAGTGATTTCACCCGTCACGAAATCTCCGTTGATAAACTTCGTGTTTACGAACTTATGACCAATGAACTCTCTCGCATTGTCTTCGCCGAGATATACATATTGATTCAAATCGCTGTCGAAGAAGGCATGCTCTGTAACAACACCGATCTTCGTTCCGTCGGAGAACGTAAGATAGATTACTCTGAACCAACCAGGGGCATCCTCTACGTGTGCATTGTTCAACATCGGGCTTGCTTCGTATTTCCCGGTCGTATGGTTGAATACGAGCAACATATCGTCATAAGTCAGATCTTCGACCTTCTTCTGCGTCCCGTCGGCAAGCATGACAAGCGTTCCTTCAAAGAGGCAAAGACCACTCATACCATTTCCATGCAGTTCCAAATCCACAATGCCATTGGCGGGGTCTGGCATAGTAATGGTATAAGATTTATTGTTTTGCGAGACGTTATTTATTGTATCAACTGTTGTCCCAGCCACTTTCAGATGCCCCGAGGGCTGAGAGCTCCCAGCGTTACCATCACGCACATATATGGTTATCTTTACGCTCGTATCCTTAGGATAATAGTAATAGAAATATTGATAATCCTTTGCCTTTGTTTGTACTTCGAACGATCCCCCATCTACCGCTATCTCCGCATAAGTTTTTTCCGGAGAATAGTTCGACCAAAGCGTTACCTTGATTTGTGCCTTTTGGATCCATTTTGCATGAAGCACAAGATTGCCTTCGGTCAGATATTTCTCAGGAATAGGGGTCGATTCGTCAATCATGATCTCTTCACCATTAACGGAAACATACCACCCGCCAAAATAAAACTCACGCTGATTATCGTCGATACCTTTAAGTATCTTCGTCGCATCAGCGATTCCCGGTACGTCTTTGCCTTTTTCTCCGACCAAGTTCGTTTGTAGAGAGCTATGCTCATATAGCAAATTCTGCTTGTGTTGCGCGGCATCCTCTGTTTCATATAGCTCGGCTTCATCCATAAAGAGAACCGCAAATTCATTATCGAGCTTGAAATAGCCATATACTGTAATCGTCGTTCCCTCGGTCATGAATAGGTCGATATTTTCTTTGCTGATTCCCGTCACGGAATCCATAAAGTTAGAGTTGGAGTACCATCCGCTGAATACCAAATCAGCCACGGCATCTCTATCCCATGTCGGATCATTAAACGAGACGAGTTTACTGTAAGACCATGTGATGGCCTCAGGGATTACAATGCTTGTTTGATTAAATTCGCTCAAATAAGCAACATTAAACTTGATGGTGTACTCAATTTCATCCCATTTCGCATAAACGGTGATTACTTCGCCCGCGTTCGGGATCGCATGGCTGTAAACGCCCACTTCCTGCGTACAATTTTGATCGTAATACCAGCCAGCAAAAGTGTGGTATGCCCGCTCGGGATTTTCTGTTTGAATCGTATCCTTTTCGAGAGCTTCAAGGTTATAGAGATCGGAATCTTCGCCTTTCAGCTCGCCGCCATTCGCATTGTAGACGATTTGATAGTAATCGCCTTTCCAATTCCCATCGGTGTAATGCCACGTCCCCTTTGCAAAAGGAGTTGACGATGCGTCTTGGTTTATACCTCTACTACTAAACTCGACTGTGTACGGATGAGGATTCGTGCTAGTTGTATCATCTTCCGTGATCGTAACATGCCGCAAAGAACTGCTTGAAACTTCAATAGTCGCGCCCTCTGCACCCAAAATTTCCACACCCAATTCCGAGCCAGTCTCCGCTTTTAACGTCCCTTCCACACGGAAAACAACAGGGGTGGTAGCAGTGTATCCCAATATCACATTGGTTTTATACACTTCGGCCGTTCCGCCAACACCAGTAACGGGATAGTTTTTCCCGTCTTCGAACTGATCATATCCCTCCGGGAATACAACATTCTTCCCATAGGAATAGATTGCTCCTTTAACATCTAACGTAGCGCCTTGCTTGACGATGACGGTTGCCCCCGGGAGAAGCTTCAACTCAACGCCCTCGGGGATCATTAAAGTGCCAGATTGCACTTCAAGTTTGAAATGCCCCGCGAGCGGAATTTGGAATCCCGTTGTTTGAAGATTAAGCTTAATACTCAACATGTCGACGCTTGCAATATCAAGGTTGTTGATTTGTATATCGCCATTAAATGTAAATTCTACTTTCCCGTCTTCCGGGTTTACTTTCTTATTAACCGTACTACCTTCGCTCATTTGCATAAACGGAGGTTTATCCTTCCCTGTTACGGGTTTCCCTGCAAAATTTGTCGTGACACCCCATGACCCCGTCATGTTGCTCTTAGTGAGAACAATATAGCACAGAACATTGTATTTCGCGCCATAGGCTACGCTCATCTCCGTCGCTATACTCGATAGGGTAAATTGATTGATAGGGAAGCTATCAACGCTTGCACCTTGAGTTGCATTAAACCCTTTGAAGCCCGTTGCATTCAACGGCTCATTTACGGTTGCGCCATCAGTAATTTTGATAGTACCATCGCCTGTCACAAAGCCGATGCCGTTGAATATAGAGTTGTTGTTGAATGTGATTTCAACGCCATTCCCGATTACCAATTCGCCGTAATTAGCGCCATTGATGTATGACAGAGCTCCATCAACTGCCGTCAAAATGGCATTGACAGTAATCGTGCCGTTTACATTCAGTTTGATATTCTCGGGAACTTTCAATGTAGCATAACCGCCCTTACGATCTGGGTTCCCCGCTTGCTGCAAAACTGTCCCTATTTCCGCCCTGTTGGTTGCGGAAGACACACTCAAAGACTGCCCTTCGCCTATCTTATAGCCTTTAGCTGCTTTTCCGTAAGGTATAAGAAGAGTACCGAGGACGTTGTATGCATTCGATAATTTATCATATCCTGCGGTTCTAGCGACCTCCTGGGGGGCAAAACTCGTGTTATATTCAACGACTACGATCTCGCCACTTGTAGCTTTATTTAACGCCTCTTCAATCGTATAAAGCTCTTGATCGGTATATTCGCCAATGCTACCCGATCCGATCCAAACCGATTTGATCTTGACAAGAATGTTATCGAATGAGGTCGTGCCCGTAAGTTCGAAATATTTATTTTCGTCAATGGTAAATGTTGCGATCGCAAGGTAGGTGCTACCGATTGTAAAGTTGACGCCGCTTATTGCAAACTTGATGAGTGTACGTGCCTCTTCA
This sequence comes from uncultured Clostridia bacterium, assembly GCA_947595585.1. GTDB lineage: Bacteria > Bacillota > Clostridia > Christensenellales > Borkfalkiaceae > Gallimonas. The sequence goes on along the minus strand of CANQET010000002.1, from coordinate 141,517 downwards.
TCGAGCGCCATACCGTCTTCATATGTCGCCGTGAAGTCGAGAGTGATATTCTCTGTACCGAAGTTGCTTTCCGTAGACTTAGTCTGCATGGCAACGGTCACTTTGTTCTTCACCGTCTTGAATGTGATCGTGCAGTCGTAATCGTTGTAGTTGTCCTTGTCGGGATTATAGACCGCATCATATGCGTTCAAACCGATGACAAGTTCCGTGCCTGCCTCTTTCCATTGGAAATGCGCATCGCCGATTTCGACGTCGCTAAGCGTTTTGCCGTATTTATTGATCTGCGCTTCGATCGCGGGCAGTTCAACTTCCGATTCGTCTAAAGTTTTCTTTGCGATAGTGAAGGTGACCATAGCATCAGAATCACCCTCAAAGGCGTAATTCTTGTTTGCCGTAATAGTAATGGTGTATTCATCTGCGCCTTCGATCGTGGAATAGTAGTGAAGTTTGCTCGAAACACTGACCGTGTAGACGGCTTCGCCCGATTCGCCGTTGACCGCGCCTTCGACCGTAAAGAAGGTATCGTATTCAAATGCGGAGCCCGTGTAGGTCTCGTTTGCCTTCTTGTCTGTCACCGCAAGCGAGACGGGCGTGATAATGATGTTGTAATCACCGCCGAAGTTACCGTTCTCCTCTGCATTCGCGAAGACGTAGTTATTGCTAACAAGTTGCACGGTAAAGTGCACGCTTTCATTGCACACATCCTTGCGGGTCACATTTTGGATCGAATAGACCCGCTCGGCTGTATCGCTGCCCTGAAGCCCGGCGACCGTGACGCTGCCGCTGTGCTCTTGGCCGTCGTAGAAACCATCATAGCCTGCGGAGGTGACGGTGAGCGTGGCCTTTTCGATCGTGATCTCGACCTCGGCGGTGGCGCCAAGGTAGTTCGTGCCCTCGGAAAGGGTGATCTTGACGGTCTGCTTTCCGCCCACGGGGACATTCGTGAAGGTGTTGTTCGAATATCCGATCTCGCCGAGGCCTTCGGTATCGCCTTCAATGCCCACGGCCTTTGCGCCTTCCACGGTTTGCTCGGCGCCGCTGTAGGTGTACTGCTTTTCGACCTCATCCGTATCGATGCTCGCCTTTGCCTTCTCGATCGTGATGGTGTAGGTGAGCGTGGCGGATTCGTAGTTGGAGGTACCTTCGACGGAGAGCGTGACGGTGTAGGTTGCGGCGTTCTTGATCTCCGCGGCGTCGTTTTCAACGGTGCCGAAGTTGGACTTCGCCGCCGCCCAATCGACGGTATACGCAGCCGCTTTGTAAGTCGCGCTGTAATTGTTGCCTTCGCCCTTAAGCTCGCCGAATTCGATTGCGGACGTATCGATCACCGCCTGTGCCTTCTTCACGGTGAGGGTGAGCTGCTGCTCTGCGGCGTGGAAGTTGGTGCCTTCGGAAAGTTTCACCGTGATCGTGACGTCGTTGCCCTCGTCCACGTCGGTGAACTTAAATTCCTCGATGGACGCGCCGTCCTTCTCGAACGTGATGACGCCGTAGCCCGTGGCGCCTTCGACCGCGCTCGCGGCCTTCGCGCGATCGAGCGCTACGCTCTGCGCTTCGCCCGTGTAGGTGAACTCCGTCGTGATGCCACTGAGGTCGAGCGAGGCTTCCGCCTTCATGATCGTGAGGGTGTAGGTGCCCGAATGCTCGTTGTAATTCTCGTTGCCCGCAACGGTGTAGGTGATGGTGTAACCATCTTCGTTGGCGTCCGTGCGCTGATTGCCGCCTTCGTAGCTGATCTCGCCGAGCGTATCGTTCTCGATGACGCCTGCCGCCGTGACCGCCTTGCCCTGCAGCGTGCCGTTGTAGGTGAAGGTGTTCTCGGAAGGCTCGGTGACGACGTACTCCGCCTTCATGATTTTCACGCTATAGGAGCCGCTCTTATCGTTGTAATTCTCGTTGCCCGAAACGGTGTAGGTTACGGTGTACCCCGCCTCGTTGGCGTTCTTGAACTGATGGCCGCCTTCGCCGTAGTTCATCGTAAATCCGTCGCTGCCGAAGACTTTGACCTCGACTTCTCCGCCCTGCAACTTGCCGTTGTAGGTGAACTCCTTTTCTATGGGCTCGGTGACGACGTACTCCGCCTTCTCGATCGTGATGGTGAAGGTGAGCGTGGCGCCTTCGTAGTTGGAGGTGCCATCGATCGTGAGCGTGACGGTGTAGCCGCCTTCCTTAAAGTTCGTGAAGGAGCTCTCGCCATCGGCGCGGATCATCTCCGCCGTGAGGGTGCCGTGGAAGTCATCTTGAGGCTTTGCCGCCGCCCAATCGACGGTGTACGCTTTGCCGTTGTAGGTCGCGCGGTATGCGTTTTCTTCGCCTGCAAGCTCGCCGAAGACGATTGCGGACGTATCGATCGCCGCCTGCGCCTTGCCGATCTTCACTTGATAGGAGCCGTCCGTGACGTCGTTGTAGTTCTCGTTGCCCGTGACGGTATACTTGACGGTGTAGCCCTCTTCGTTGGCGTTCGTGAACTGATGCTCGCCGCTGAAGTTCACCTTGAAGCCGTCCTCACCGAGCGCCTTGATGAGCCCTGTGAGCTCCTCGAGCGTACGGCCCTGCGCCGCACCTGTGTAGATGTAGCCCGTCTCGTCGGTGACGCCCTGAAGGTCGTAATCCGCCTTGGCGATGTTCCAAGTGAGCTTCCACTCGGTTTGGATATCGTTGTAGTTCGCGCTGTCGTAGGTGAGGGTCGCGACGGCGTGATACTCGCCCGCCTGCGTCCCCTCTTCGCTCTGATACGTAACTTCGATGTTGCCGTCTTCGGGCAGCCCCGTGAGCGCGACGGCGTGCGGCTGCAGATCGTAGGTGAACGAACCTGCCTCGTAATCCCACTTCACACCATCCATATTAAGGATCGCCTTGTCGATGGTGAAGGTGAGTTTGAGGGTCTCCTGCGTGCCCTCTGCGTCGGACGCCCAGCGATAGTTGGAGGCATCGGAAAGCGCGAGGACGACGTCGTACTCGCCCGCAGCCGTGCCGCCTTCGTTGGTCCGGACGGTGTAGAGCGCATCTTCCGCAACTTCGGCCGTCTGCTGTTCTTTGTTGTAGGTCTTATGCGCGATCTCGGGGGCTTCGACCGTCGCCTTCTGCACCGTGAGGGTGTAGTCCGCGGTCTTCTCGATGTAGTTATCGCCCGAGACTTTGAGGGTGATCGTGTATCTGCCCGCGTTCTTGATTTCGGGGAAGGCCGTGTGGAATTCCGCCCCCGTGAGGCTGAATTCGACTTTCGCATCCTCGTAGACGTTCCCCTTCACGAGGGCGCTTCGCACGGTTTGCGCATCGAGGAAGGTGCCCTTGTTGTAGGTATACGTGTTCGTATCCGCAAACGCGGCGAGGTTGGGCGTCGCCTTGTTGCCCGTGACGGCGAAACTTCCCTCATCGGGATCGCAGTTGGGCGCCGTGACTTTGTACCAAACGGTATAGCTCCCCGCGTTCGTGAACTGCGGCAGGGCGTCGCCGTATTCGCCCGCTTCCTCCGTCTTGTATTGGATCTTGATCTCCTGCGCTTCGATGCCCTCTGCCGTCGCCGTGATCTTGAAGGTATGCGCCTTGCTGTCGTACGTGAACACGGCCTCGGGCTTCTCGATGCTGAAGCTCGAATTGCTCAACATGAGGTTGAAGGAATAGGTGACGGTGAAGTTTTCGGTGACGTCCGTCCCATCCGCGAGGGTGATCTTGTAGGCGTCCTTCCAATCGAAGACTTCGCCCACGCTGTTTGCCCTGTACTCCTGTGCTTCGAGGCTCTCCGCGTTCTTGAGGACGATGGTGCCCGTGAGGGTGAAGCGGCTGTCTTCGAGCTTGGGCGCATAGCTCCAATCCCCGCGCTTGGCCCAAGGTTGGGTGCCGCCCGAGGCGATCTCGATGCTCTTCTTCGCGACGGTGAACGAGACAGAAGTGCTGCCCGAAAGCTCTGCGCCCTTTGCCGTGACGCGGTAATCGGGGTTGACTTTGTAGGAGACGGTCACCTTGTAAGTTCCGTGCGGGAAGTAGGTATCCTTGCCGTCGTAGGGCGCATTGTCCTTTTCGATAGCCGTCCCGAACGTGAGTTCACCATTGTAGATGCTGCCCTCTACCGTATACCATTCGCCTGCGGTATCGTCGCCGTAGACCGTCCAGCCCTCTTTCAAGGTGAGCTTGACTTCCGCCGGGGAGACGGTGAAGGAGACGGCGCTTGCCTTGCCGCTGCCATAGACATAGGAGATGACGTAGTCGTTCGAAGTGTAGCCCTGTGCGGTGAAGGTATAGCGATCGGCATGGAGGACGCCGCTTACATCGGCGCTCGCATAGTGCGTGCCCGAAAGGACATAGGCGAGCGTTCCGAGGCCCTCTTGCGTATCGCCCTCGACGAGGCCCTGCGCCGTGCTCGTAAGCACAAGCTTGCGGCTGCCGTCGTAGGTGAAACTTGCAAAGTCGTTCTGCTCGGTAACTTCGACCGTGATGGCCTTCTTTGCGACGTTGAAGGAAGCCGTGCCGTACGTGATGGCGTAGTCGCCCGACGCGTATCCCGAGAGCGTGAGGGTATGCTGCCCCGCGCGGAGGAAGTTCTTGGCGTTCTTCTCGCCCGAATAGGTGTAGACGAGGGACCCTGTAAGGTTATTTTCGCTCTCGCCGCGGATGAAGCCCTCGTAGCCGAGCACGGGTGCGGGCTGTGCGCCGTAGGTGAAGTCTGCGACGGAGACGCTGACTTTGAGCGCCTTCTTTGCGACCGTGAGGCCGTGGCTTACATACGTAATTTCATAGTTGGGGGAGGAAAGTCCGCTTGCGGAGACGGTGTAACTTCCCGCATGGAGGGTCCCCTGCTTCGTCTCTCCGCCGAGGGTGTAGGTGTATTGTACTCTGCCCGTGAGCGACGTTGCGCTGTCGCTGAAGGCGAACTTGCTGTAGGTGACGGTGGGTGCGGGCGTGGCGCCGTAGGTGATATCCGCAACGTTTACGGTGACGGTGAGCGGGGCCTTGGTGACGGCGAAGGCCGTCTTTTCGGCATAGGTCACGGCGTAGTTATCGGCCGCGTAGCCGCTCGTCGCGCCGACGAAATAGCTGCCCACGGGGAAGTTGCGCACGCTCGTGCTCCGGCTGTCGCTGTTGTAATAGGTGAACTGCGTATAGGGCTTTGCGGTGAAGACTTCTTCATTCTCTTCGCCGACGAACCCCGAGAAGGTGAGCGCGGGTGCGGGCACGGTGCCATAGACATAGGAGGATTCCACCCCTTTGAGGCCGACGGTGAGCGGCTTCTTTGCGATCGCGAAGTCGGCAGACTGTACGGTGAGGGTGTAGTTTTCATTGGCCGTATACTTGAGCGTTACGGTGTAATTGCCCGCCTGATAATAGGCAAAAGACAGGGGGGTGTAGTCGTTCTTTTGGCCGCTTGCGGTGCGGGAGAAGGTATAGGCGTAGGCAAAGGCAAAGCCCGCCATATCGCGCGCGAGGATGCGCGGCGCCGCATAGCTCAAGGTCGGCGCAGTGCCGTACGTCGCACCCTGTGCGGATACGGTGACGACGGCATCCCGCTTTGCGACCGTAAACGTCCCATCGACGTATTCGATCGTGTAGTTGGAGGAAGTATACCCCTTGACCGAGACGGTATAGCTTCCCACATCGAAGTATTCTTGGGCGGTGCAGTCGGTCGTCTCGTGCTTATAGGTATACGAAGGCGTCCCCGTGAGCACGCTCCGATCTTCATTCGGTACAAAACCGTCGTAAGAAAGGGTGGGTTCGGGGCGAGGATCGCCATAGGTATACCCCGCTTCCGCCGCGGTGACGGTGAGGAGTTTCTTCTCCACGGTAAAGGCGGCGCCTTGCACGGAGATCGTGTAGTTTTCGTTTTCGAGGCCCTCGAGGGTGGCGGTGTAGCTGCCCGCTTCGAAGTAGGTCTTGGGCGCGTAATGGGCGGAGGCGCCGTCCTTAAAGTAGGAGAGCGTGCTCGCCTTTTCGCCGAAGAGCGCGGCCGCGGATTCGTCGTATGCAAAGCCCTCGAATTGGATGTCTACGACGGGTTTATCGCCATAGGTATACGACTTATTGCCCTCGGTGAGGGTGACCTGAAGGGCCTTCTTCGTGATCTCGAACCCAAGCCCATCCTTCTGATAGGTGAGCGTGTAGTCCGAAAGTTCGGGCATGCCCTCGACGGAGAGCGTATAGCTGCCGACGACCATCTTCGCCGCCCCGCCGAGCTGGGCCTGCGTATAAGATGCGGCACCCGTGTATTTGATATAGGCGGCTTGGGCAAGCGTTTCTTCGCCTTCAAGGAAGCCGTCGTACCCCTCTTTCGCGTAGATGATGTGTGCCTGCGGCTTATTGCCGTAGACGAGGGAAGTTTCGGTCTCGAACTCGATGCCCACAAAGAGCGTACGGGGAGAGACGCTGAAGTCCTGCGTCACGACCGTGATCGTATAGTTGGGGGCAAGGCCCTCTTCGGGCGTGCAGAATGCGGTGTAGCTGCCCACATGGAACTTCTCCACCGTGCCCTGCGCGGCGCTGAGATATTGTACGACGGGCGCCTTGCTTCCGAAGACGGAACTCACGGTGTCGCTGTGCTTGAAGCCCTCATAGAGGATGCCGCCCGTGAGGTCTTCTCCGACTTTCACCGCGGGAGTCTCGCCGTATTTGAGTGCGGTCTTTTGGAGCTGTACGGTGAGCTTGAGGGGAGCGGGATCGACGACGAAGGACGCCGTCTCGTAGGAAATTTCGTAGTTCTCGGAAGTGTAGCCCGAGATATCCACGGTGTAGCTGCCCGCACGGCGGTAGCCGTAGTTGTCCTGTTCGCCGTTGCGGGTATAGGTGAGCTTGCCGCTTCCGCGAAGGCTCGCCGCGCTATCGTTGTAGCAGAAGGTTTCAAAGACGGGCTGCGGGGTGACCGTATCGCCGTAGGTGTAGCGCGCATCCACCGAGAGGCCGATGCGAAGCTGTGCCTTTTTCACGGTGAAGTCTGCCGTGCCGATCGCCGTCAAATTGTAGTTCTTGAAGGCGCGCGTATCCGTCACGTCCTCCTTCTTTACGGTGACGGTGTACTGCCCCGCGCCGAAGGGCTTCTCCCCCTCTGCGCCCATGGGATCATAGGGCTGGCCGCCCTTGGTAAGGGTGTAATCTTTTATCCCGAAGTTGGCAAGATCGCCCTCGACGACGCCGACGAAGGCATGCGCGTAGGTCGGGCGAACGCCGTAGGTACTGCCTTGCGCCGTGACCGTAAGCGAGAGGTCCTTCTTGGCGACGGTAAACGGCGTCGCGGCGGCGGGGTATTCGATCTCATAGTTCTTGACGGCAAAGCCGCTCACGGTCGCTTCGTAGCTGCCCGCGTCGACCAAGCCGCCCGCATAGGCACTGCCGCCGAAGGTATAGGTGGGCATGCCAAGCGCCGTCTCCATCGTATCGCCGTAGACGAAGCTGTCGAAGGAGAGCTGCGGGGCGAAGGGATCGCCGTAGGTGAAGCTCTCGATCGCAAGCGAAACTTTGAGCGGACGCCGCGTGACCGTAAACTCGACCTCGGGGATCTCTTCGACCTCGTAGTCGCGGAGCGTCTCTACCTTCGTCTCCATCATGTAGCTGCCCGCGTCGAGGTGGACTTCCCCCGCCCGCGTGGAGTAGACGGGCGCGCTTGCGCGTGCGCGCGTCACCGCATGATAATCATAGGAGAGCGAAACGAGCGCATCCGAATCGTTGTATTGGAAGCCCTCGTAGGAGATATTCTTCTCGGGTTCGCCGTCGCCGTAGACGATCGTACGGGAGGCGGCGGGAATGGTGACTTTGACTTCGAGCGCCGCCTTTTGTACGGTGAACGTCTCAACGACTTTGGTATCCGCCGTGAGGAGGCCGTTGCGATAATTGCCCGTGACTTCCACTTCGATGCGGAAGGTCCCCGCGTGCATGAGTTCGAGCTCGGGATCGATCGTGCCGTCTTGCCAATGATAGGTATACACGAGCCCATCGATCTGCGAAAGTCCCGCGACGCGCACATAGTCATCGCCGCCGCCGTAGACGAGTTCGCCCGAGGGGACGAGCTCCACACGGGAGAAATCCAAATCGTATTTGCCGTAGATCTCGCAGTTATCTGCGGGCATGGTGTCTTCGGGATCGACGGGGATCCTATATTCCGTATCCCAGAACCAACCCTCGAATTTGAAGATGCTGTCTACCCCGGCAGGCTCGCCGCCGAAGCGCGCTTCGTATTCCACGCGCTTCTCGTGATCTTCGCCGAGATAGTGCTGCTTCAAGGTGTATTGATTGCGTTCGTAGATGGCTTCGATCTCCGTACGCGCATAGATGTGCTCGTGCGAGACGCTCCAACGCACGAAGTGGAACCCGTTGTGCAGCGGAGGATCGGGCAAGACGGCGCTTGCCCCCTCTTCGACGTCCTGCGGTTCTCCGATGGGCTCGTTCGTGATCGAATCGCGGAAGGTGACGCGGTACTTCGTCGGCTCGCCCGTATCGCGCGGGGTGCGCTTGTAGACGGCGAAGAACGTCTGCGGCCCGTGGACGACATGCTCCGTGATGAGCGTATCTTCCTCCATGCCGGAATAGTTCCAGCCGAGGAAGGTGTAGCTGAACGTCGCATCGGCCGCCTTCGTCGGATCCTGTGCGGGGAATCGGACGCTCTCCCCGAGGGCGTAATCCTCTTCGAGGAAGGTCTCTGTCCCGTTCATAAACCGTACGGTGTACTTCTCGATCGTGCCGTGCAGGGAACAACCGACGCCCACCGCAAGTATGAGCGCGAACAGCATCGCCAAAACCGCAATCATGGTTCTCTTCTTCATGCTATCCTCCTGACTTCTGCGCCGCGTTCGGCGCATCGCGCAAGCATTTCGCTGCGCTTCTCCAAAATTTTTTCACTCACGGAAAACATCATTTTCACAATGTTTTCACGGCATACGCACTATTGTACACGGTATATACATAAATATATAGCATTACAAAAATAGTTGTGGAAAAATCAACTTTCGTAACAAACCGCTCAACTTGCTATGGGATTTTGTGGATATTGATAATTTTCCGTACAACCGCCGTCCCCGCAAAATCGGGGAGAAGACCCTATTTGCGGCCTTTGGATCTGCGGAGAAAATCGATGGATACAGCCCCACAATAAGAGCATGTGCAAATGCACGAAAATTCTTCAAAATGAAGACATGGGGTGAAAAAATAAACCGCATGATGGCTCGGCGGAAACAGCAACACGTCGGCTTGGTGGAAACAGCCACACGTCGGCTTGGTGGAATAGCCGCATGATGGCTTGGTGGAATAGCCGCATGATGGCTTGATATAAAATACCGTCTTCCCCCGTTTTCGGAGAAGACGGTATTTGGAAATAGGTAAGTACGCAGTCCGAAAGCCCTACCCCCATCGGGGTCGCAAAGCGCAATTCTCGCGGAAAGCACAGTGCGCTTTTCGCGGCGCTTTGCGGTGAGTGAGCGCATCGGAAGGCGCGAACGGTGACCGAATGCGGGGCTCTACCCGCGCGAGACGGGTGGCACGGCGTAGCCGTGACGGATGGGGAGCAAAGGCTTCCAAATACGTCATTCTGAGCCGTGCCTGAACGCGCCTTAAGCGGGCGGGCACGTGTCGAAGAATCGCATTAGCATTAGCCTTATATCGTCACTCATATAAGAATAAGACTGCGGCGACCCTTACTTCGCGCTACGCGCTCGTGCCGCGCTTAGAGAATTAGAAATGCGCGCGGGGCGACTACGCTCAGGGTGACGTTATTAGAACGAGATTCCTCCTCCCTACGGTCGTCGGAATGACGTACTGATGTGCCCCTACGAAGTCCGACCCCTTGCTTCCCCTCTTAGGGGAAGTACCCGCATAGCGGGGGATAGGGTTTCGAAACCCCTCAGACACGGCCTCAGCCGTGCCAGCTCCCCTACAAGGGGCGCCAAGGGGCGCGCATGAGGGGCCCCGTCGTATTCCGCCCACCCCCCCTACCCCCTCCAATGGAGGGGGTAGGGGTCTGTTCTCCAATGGAGGGGGTGGTACATACGTCATTTCGAACGCAGTGAGAAATCTCAAGGCCGAGATTCCTCGGGCTACGCCCTCGGAATGACGTGGTCGGTAACCGTTAAACTGCGGAGAAGCAAGCAAGACAAGGAATGCGAGGCTTTTCGCAGGGAGCGTACTTGTGCGTACGCGACCAAGAAAAACGTAGCATGACGTAGTATTGCGCCGCTTATCCGCAGTTCGTAAGTTCAAGGCATAAAAACTCCCCCGCCGAGGCGGGGGAGCAAGCTCAATAATTCTCCGCATGCACTTCGAAGTAACTCTGCGGATGCGCACACACCGGGCAAACTTCGGGCGCCTTCGTCCCGACGACGATATGCCCGCAGTTGCGGCATTCCCAGACCTTCACTTCGCTCTTTTCGAAGACTTGCGCCGTCTCGAGATTCTTGAGCAGTGCGCGGTATCTCTCCTCATGTGCCTTTTCGATCGCGGCGACCATGCGGAACTTCGCCGCAAGCTCCTTGAAGCCTTCGGCCTCCGCCGTCTTCGCAAAGCCCTCATACATATCCGTCCATTCGAAGTTCTCGCCCGCGGCAGCCGCCTCGAGGTTGGCCTTCGTATCGCCGATGCCGCAGAGCTCCTTGAGCCACAGCTTGGCGTGTTCCTTTTCGTTGTCTGCCGTCTTCAAAAAGAGCGCTGCCATCTGCTCATAGCCCTCTTTCTTGGCGACGGAGGCAAAATACGTGTACTTGTTGCGTGCCTGCGATTCCCCCGCAAACGCCGCTTCGAGATTTTTTTCGGTCTGCGTGCCCGCATATTTGTTGTTTCCCATAATAAGATCTCCTTCGTCACGATTTTCCCCTTCGTGACAAGAATATTATACCATGATTTTTGCGCTACGGCAAGTAGTATTGAAAATTTTGAATACGCGCTCCCCCGCGCTCTCCTGCCTTGGAATACCGCTACAGATGAAATTTCCCGCCTTTCTTTCGGAAAGCGCGGAAAAATTGCTTGCAAATTTCTCGGACGTTTGGTATAATAGTCTCTGCACTTGAAAATGCAGCAGGGCGCAATGCTCTCCGAGGAGTAGCGCAGTTTGGTAGCGCGCTTGGTTCGGGACCAAGAGGTCGTGGGTTCAAATCCCGTCTCCTCGACCAAATCAGACATGGGTATTTTCCCGTGTCTGATTTTGTAATTTACGGAAAAAACTCTCCCCATTTTGCGGGGAAAGGCATAAAAAACGATAGGGGCCCCCTCTGTTTCGAGGAGACCCCTTTGTTTTGGAAGATCTTCCGCGGGCGGACGAAGCGGCCGCGGAAGGCAGGCGCTTTTAGTCTTCCTTGGTCGTGAACAGGAAGCCGCTCACGGTGACGCTTGCATCGTGGTCGTTCTCATCGCCGCCCATGGAGTCGACGAAGATCAGAATGTTCTTCACGGCGCCCTGTGCCATCGTCGCATCGAAGGCGATCGTGAGGGTGACTTCCTCCTCGGCCGCAAGGGTGATCTTGGTGCCGCCCCACGTCGTATCCGTGTAGAGGCCGCTGCCGCCCGTGCAGGTCGCGGAGACGTTGGTGCAATCGGTACTGCTCCCTTCTCCCGTGGAGACGGACGTCGTACCCTGTACGTCGACGCGCACGGTGACGGGCTCGGCCTTGTTGTTTTTGATCGTGAGCGTGAAGACATTCTTCCCCGCAGCGAGGGCGGCACACTCGGCCGTCACGGGCTTATAGGTGTTGCCCTTGCCCTGATAGGCGAGCGTGGCCGACTTGTTGTCTTCCCCTGCCGTCACGGTATACCCCGCATTCTCCTCCACGTTGAAGGTGAGGGCGACGGGATCCCCTTCGGGAACGGAAGGCGCAGGCGTCTCGCCCGCATTTGCGAACTTGAGGGCGGAAACGGTGAGATCGCCGCTCTTTGCCTCGGTGTTGCCGTAGATGGCCGAATCGATCATGAGTTGCAGTTTATCGGCGGTGCCCTCGAACATTACGACGCACTCCGCTTCCTTCCCTGCCGAAAGATCGAAGTAGGAACCGCCCCATTCGAGATCGGTGCGGACGGCGGCGCCGTCTTGCGTAGCCTCCGTATTGACGGCGGAATTTTGCGCCCCCGCTGCGAGTTTTTCGGCATTGACGAGGTTGATGCGCACGTTCACGGCCGCGGTGCCGTTGTTCTTGAGCTTGAGCGCCATGGCGTTCTTGCCCGCGGAAAGCGATGCGATATCCATCTCGATGTTGGAATAATCGGTCGTCACGCCCGAATAGGTGACCTGTGCGGACTTCTTATCCGCGGCGGGCGTCACGGTGTACTTCTCGGTGGACGGGAAGGCGAGCTCCTGCGCTTCGACCTTGCTCCAATCGAGGGTCTCACCGGGCGTAGGGGCGGGCGCGGGAGTATCGGGATAGGGATCGCCCATCGGCGGGTTCTGCTTGGCGGCAGAGGTCTTCACCCACGCGTAGTCGGCGGTCTTGCCGTCGGCACCTGCGAATTTGCCCATCCAGCCTTCGCCGTCTTTATTGCCGCACCAGTAGTTCATGAGGATCCTGCCGGCCGTTTGGGGGAAGTCGCCCTTCGACGGCTTCTCGACGCGGTAGACGGGCTGGCCGTCCACAAACCACGTGATGTAGTCTTCCGCCCAACGGAAGCCGTAGTTGTGGTACTCCTTGCTCGCATCGAAGCCGAGGTCGTACATATGCTCATGCCCGCCGTGGCCGTTGGCAAAGTAGTTGAACTGCACCCGCGTGGGGCTCTTGCCGAGGAACTCGATATCGATCTCGTCCCAAGGGTTTTCGACGCCTTCGGGCGTCTTATCATAGTTGCCCGTGCAGACGAAGAAGGTGCTCGCAGTGCCCTTCACGTCGGTGGGCTTCATGCGGACCTCGTAGTCGCCGTAGCCGTAGTAATACGTCGTACGCGCTTCGCCCGAGGTGTAGCTGTATTGCACCTCTTTGCCGTCCATCCAGGTCGTCTTCACCTCTTCGGTGATGCCGAGATGCAGGGCGCCGTCCGCATAGGAGAGGTTGCCCGCCGTCCAGACGGTGTTGAACGAACCGCCGTTGGACCAGCCGTCCGAAGCGAACATCACCTTTTCGCCGGGATCGCCCGCGGAGAAATCCGCCAAAGTTTCGCCCTCGAGGGGTGCATCGGTGAGCGGTTTGCCGCCGCATGCCGCGACCACGCCGACGCTCAGCGCAAGGAGCGCGCATGCCGCAAGAACTTTCGTTGCCTTCATAACTTCCTCCTCTTTTTCCCGAGATCGGGATGTGCCCATCGTGCTATGGGCTTTTCCACAGTATAAAAAACGGAAATATCCCCGTCAAGAGATATTTCCTAAATTGCAGGATTTTTACACCGATTGCAGGGCTACGCTTTCGGCGCTTCGGGGCGGGCGAAGATGATGTTGAGCGAGAAGATCTCCCCGTGCGTCGAGACCGAGAGCTCGCCGCCGTATTTTCGGGCGATGAGGCGGATGCTCCGCATGCCGAAGCCGTGCCCTGTGCCCTCTTTCGTGGTGACGGGCAGGCCGTCTTCGAAGTTCAGCGCCCCCGCAAAGTAATTCTCCTCCTGTATGAGGATGAGCCCGTCTTTGGACTTCACGACGAGGTCGATGACCCTGCGATCGGGTTCCGCCCCCTTCACCGCCTCGAGGGCGTTATCCACCAAATTGCCGAATAAACAATACAGGTCCCCCTCTTCTATGAAGGAGAGCTTGCTTCCGTCGATCATGCAGGACATGTTGATCTTGTTCTGTTCGCAGAAGAGGCTCTTCTCGGTGAGGAGGACGTCGAGGATGGGGCTGCCCGTCGAGATGCGGGAATCGTAGATGGCGATGCTGCGCTTGAGCTCCTCGAGCCCCGAGCCCTGTTCGGCGAGCATGCCGAGGCGATAGCGGATATCGTGGCACTTGATGTTGATGAGGTCGATGGTCTCCTTGGTGATGCGATATTGCCGTTCGCTCTGCAGGATGGCGTATTTGAGCTCCTCCACCTCGCGGCCGAGTTCGCGGGCGACGACCGTCTTGGAGGCGAGCAAGAACACGATGACGCAGCAGACCGCCGAAAACGCGTTGCCCGTCTCCCGCAGGGCGACATATTCGGGGCGGTCGAAGCGGTTCTCCCGCTCCACGCAGAGCCCCGAGAAGAAGACGTCTTCGAGCGAACAGAGCAGGATCGTGATCCCGAGCACAAACACGGTGATGGCGAGCATGCGGTGATCGAGATCGCACCCCTGCAGCTCTTTTGTGATGCCGCGCACGAAGAAAAGATAGACGAGGCATGCCGCCGCCGCGAAGAAGGAATAGTAGACGAGGCGGTAGTAGAGCGCAAAATTCGTACCCCATGTATCAAAAATGCGCAGCGCCTCGCCGCCCGTCCACAAAAGAAGGAAGAGCTTATAGACGAGGTTTTGCGCGGCATAGGCGAGGGTACAGCAAAAGAGGACGGTGAAAAACTTCTCGGAAAAACACCACTTCGCGAGCAGAATGACCGCCGCAAAGAGCAAGAGATAGACGAGGATCCTCCCCCACACCGTCTCCCCGAAGGCGGTATAGAACCATGCGACGGGGATGCCGATCGCGAAGATCGCAACGAGCGACAGGGCGAGCTTCCACCAAAAGCCGCGTGCACGCTCCGCGCGGAAGAGGAACATCCCGCAAAAGATGAGAAGCTCCGCGAGGAATTCGGCGATGACCATGCCGTAGAGGCGGAAAATTTCACTCACGGTGCCCCTCCTTGCCCGCGTACCAATCGGCGAGTTCGGCGAGGAAGGCGCTCCGGCGGGGACGGCTGATCGCGAGCGTCTCGTTGCCCACCTGTACCTCCTGCCCCTTGATGCTCACGATGAACTTCGGGTTGACGAGGTAGCACTGGTTGCAGCGTAAAAATCCGAAGCCGCGCAGCTCTTCTTCCACCTTATAGAGGGCGCCCGTGATCTCGACGACGCCGTCGACGAGGTGATAATAGAGGCGGTGGCGGACGGTCTCCACGTACATGAGCTTTTCGGTGGAGATGCGGCACAGCCCGCCTGCGGTGTTCACCGTGACGGCCTGTTCGGTATTCATCACATAGACGTCGAGCGCTTTTCGGAACTTGAGGGCGAAATCGTAGTAGCTCACGGGCTTGATGAGGTAGGCGACGGCGTCCACTTCATACCCCTTCTGCGCATACTGCATGAGGTTGGTGATGAAGATGATGGAGACCGTCTTATCGATCGCGCGAAGATCCACGGCGGCACTCATGCCGTCGCGGTGGGGCATCTGGATATCCATGAAGACGACCGCATACATCGCCTTGTACCCCTCCAAAAAGGAGACGGCGTCGCGGAAACGGCTGATCCGGAACTCCTGCCCGTTGCGTTTGGAATATTGCCCGATGTGCGCCGCAAGCGCCTCGGCCGCGGCATCTTCGTCTTCGACGATCGCAATGTTTTTCATAACTGCCTCGCCAAAACTATAGCAGAAAGTATGCGTTTTGTCAAGGTTTTTGAAAAAATACGCCCCCCTCTTCCCGAAATTCGGGAAGAGGGGGGACGTACCCCGTTTTTCCGTGTTTATTCCGCGTCGCCGCCGGAAGCATCCTCTTGTGCGGAGCCTTCCGCCTCTTCCCGCGCTTCTTGTGCGGCGGGGGCGCCCTTCTTGCCGCGCACGAGCGCACGGACGAGGAAGTAGCCCATCGTCGCGATGCCCGCCGCGAGCACGAGTTCGACGAGGACGATGTACCACACCCAAGTGTTGTTGTAGGAAGCGCCCTCGGTGAGGTCGATCTCCACGGTGGGATCGAAGGCCTTTTCGGCGCGGAAGGTATCGGTGAGCGTCCAGAGCACATCGTGGGCGACGTGCTCGGCGATCTTGTAGCCCGTCTCGGTCTTCACCGAATCGAATACCGTATCCGTGATGCCGTTGGTGAGCCAGATGTCGTTGCCCGCCCAGATACCGCGGTAGGGCGGCATGTAGTCTTCGCCCGAATTCATCCAGTCGGTGACGATCGTCCCGCGGAAGCCCCACTCGCCCCGCGCGATCTCGTTGACGAGGCCGTAGTTGGCGCCCGACCAAACTCTGCCGAGGCGGTTCATGCTCGTCATGAGGGCGTTGCCGCCCCCTTCCTTTATCATGATCTCGAAGGGTTTCAGATAGGTCTCGCGGAGGGCCTGCTCGGTGAGGAAGGTGAAGAGCCCCTCACGGCTGTATTCGCTGTCGTTGGCGACGAAGTGCTTGACGTAGGAATAGACCCCAAGCTCCTTGGCCCCCTTCACGGTGCCTGCGCACATGTAACCCGAGAGCACGGCGTCTTCGGAATAATACTCCCCGTTCCTGC
The DNA here is from genome assembly GCA_947595585.1 of uncultured Clostridia bacterium. Lineage (GTDB taxonomy): Bacteria > Bacillota > Clostridia > Christensenellales > Borkfalkiaceae > Gallimonas. The sequence continues at coordinate 125,288 of CANQET010000002.1, read as the reverse complement.
CGCCGAAGGGGTTGCGGTGCGTATTGGCCCCGGGCGCATACCAGCCGCGCAGACCCGCCATCGACTTGCGCTCTCTGCCCACACAGCGGCCGAGCTCTTCGGCAAGTTCGGTGTTCCAGGTTTGGGCGAGAAGCGTCGCGCTCGGGTATGCCATGAAGGAACACGTCGTGCCGTTGCCGCCCGTCACGCGGGTGTTGAAGCCGAGCGGCCCGTCGAGGTCGACGTATTGCGCTTTGCCGATGCTCCCGATCGCCGCCGTCTTGAAGTACCCGTCGCTGATGAGACCCACGAGCTCGCCGTCGGTGATGTTGGCGATGAGCTGCTCCCATGCGGGGTCGTCGTAGTCTTCTACGTCGAGGATATCCGCAAAGGTCATGCCGTTTGCCTTCGCAGTACGCTTGGCGCCCGTATCCCCCGAATAGGCGAGCTGCTCTGCCGTGGGGGCCAGCTGGCGGGAAATACGCGCGGCCTCTTCGGTGCGGTTGCGCGGCGTGCTGCGCACGGGATAGGTCGCCTTGAAATCGGCGCGGGAGAGATAGCGCACGGCGGTCTCTTCGTGGCTGCCGTCGAGGTCGGATGCATCCACCGTCTGATCGTTGCCCTTGCCGTCCGCATTCGTGAAGCGGTTGACGACGGCCTCGCCCGTCACAGGGTCGGTATCATAGTCGGCTGCGGCGATCGTGTAGCAAAGGATGCCGTCGGGCGCCGCCGAGGCGCCGCCGTCCATACACGTTTCGCTCATTTTTCCGACCTCATGTGCGTTTTTCATGAGCATCACGGCATATTCGCCCACATCGAGCTCATAGCCCGTGTGGCCGTTTTGGTTCTTATCGTAGCAGTCGTAGGAGGCCATATCCCGCACGGCGAGGGTGAAGGTCACCGTCTCGCTCTCCCCGGGGGCGATCACCCCCGTCTTACGGAAGGCGGCGAGCACGCGGACGGGCTTTTCGATGCCCCCCTTGATGTAGGGCGCCGCATAGTAGAGTTCGACGACGTCCGCCCCCGCACGGGCCGAAGGATCCGCGGGATCGGCGAGGTTCTTCACTTCCACCGAGATCGTGAGCACATCGTCCTTTTCGAGGGTACCTGTGGTCGTTTTTTCGCCGTTTACGAGGACTTCCGGGACGCTCCAAGCAAATTCGGTATAGGAGAGCCCGTAGCCGAAGGGGAACTGCACGACGCCTTCGTACCCCTTGCCGTATTTGTTGTCGACGTCGTCCCAAAAGCCCTCTGCGTCGGCCGTCTCAAACCACTTGTAACCGACGTAGATATCTTCCGAATAATCGACATAGGCCCCGTACCGATCGTCCTCATTCTTGCAGTTGGCATAGACGGTGCCCGCCCCCTTTTCGCCTGCGCCCTTATCGCCGTGGCTGACGGCAGAGGGCGTGGTGCCGAGGATATCATAGGCATAGGTATCCGCCGTCCTGCCCGAGGGAGAGACCTGCACGGTCTGCGTCTTCACGGTGCCGTCGGCATTTTTTTGATATACGGGGGTACCGTCTGCATTCTTTACGGGCAACCCGTTCCCATCGAGTTCGGGCACGGGCGCCTCTTTGTAGCCGCGCAGGACGCTGATGAGTCCGCGCACGCCCGAAAGCCCCGTAATGCCGCAGAGCAGGGCGCCGTCGATCCCGGGGTCGTCGATGAAGCCCGTCTCCATCGTGTTGGCCGTATTCAGGATGACGATGACCTTCTCGCACAGCTCCTCGGCTGCGGCGATCATATCTTCCTCTTCGGTCGAGAGCTGAAGATAGTGCCGATCGGTCACCGTCGTCTTCGCGTTGCTGCCCGAAGAAGTCTGCTTCACCTGCTTGAGCTCGAGGTCCTTGCTCTCGCTGCCCGTCCTTCCGATGACGACGAGCCCGACCTTCGAGTAATTCCGAATACTCTCGGAGAGCGCCAGGTATTGCGCCTTGGAGGGTTCGCGGAGGACGAAGATCTCTTCGGAGCCGAAGGAGACGCCCCCGCGGTATTCGAGGTAGTCCTGATCGCCATACGTCTTGCTGTGGGCGGTGTAGTAGTCCTTGTAGAGCTTATAGAGATCTTCATTGTAGCCGATCCCCGCCTCCTCGAGCGCGGGAAAGAGCTTGGTCTTGGGAAGATCGGTGTTCGCGTACCCCGAACCGAACGCCATCGTCATCCAGTCGTAGGCCGCCCAGCCGAACACGTTGACCTGCTTGAGCTCGTCCGCATTCAAGGGAAGGGCGGGCGTACCGCTTGCATCCTTCTCATTCTTGAGCAGGACCGTACCCTCCTCGACGATCTGCTCGCTGAGCGCTTCGCCCGCCTCGAGCACGGCGCGATCGGTCTTCTGCGCACGCCCATAGAGATACAGGCTGATATCCTCTCCGAACATCGACGCCGCGATGACGATCGCGAGCATGATCGCGACGACCGCCGTGATGCACGGTGTGAAGATCGCAAGTGCCTTCTTGCCCGACATCTGCTTCTTTGCCATGGAAATTCCCCCTTTGCCCGCGACCTCGCGGACGCTACAATTATAGAGGTTCGCGCGCGGATTTTCCATGACCGCTTCCCAAATTGCACTTCGGTTACGTAAATTGCACCTTTTCGCCAAAAAATCCCCCCTTGCGGGAGGATCTTTTGGCGTTCGATCTTAGGGCTTCGTCATTTGAGTTTGGCGCCGTCGCGGAAGGCTTCGCCGACACGCTCCGTGACTTTGTAGTAGCCATGGGAGTAAGGGTCGAAGGCGATCGCGCCGAGCGCTTCGATCTGCACCTTGCCGCCGCTTATAAGATCCTCTTCGGCGGAAGTACGCAGCACCTTTCCGATCACGCCCAACCCCGTGGCGCCGCTCTGGTATTCCATGAACTTGCACTCGATGGCGATGGGAAGTTCGTTGATGATGGGCGCATCCACGAGGGCGGAGGGCACGAACGTCATACCCGTCTTTTGGAATTTATCGGGCGTGTTGCCCCCGCTGACCATGCCGAAGTAATCGGCCTCGACGACGTGCGCGGCATCGGCGATGTGTACGACAAAGCCCCCGCGTGTCTTGATGTTCTTCACGGTGTTGTGCGTCTCGGTGAGATTGAGTGCGATGACGTCGCGATCGACCATCGTCCCCCACGCCGCATTCATCACGTCGACGCTGCCGTCTTCGTTGAACGTGGAAATGAGCAGCACGGGCATCGGGAAGATCGCCTCCGTCGTCTTGATCTGTTTCTTCATATTAGCCTCCTCCTTTTTTTCTTATTATACCACGCCCGCCGCCTGAAATCAACCCCTCTTTTGCAAAAAGTATAAGGGCGTTTTGCGGAAGAAAACCGACGCGGAATGTTATTTCGAAAAATATCGAAATAATAGAAAAATGCGGGAATTTTCCGAAAAAACCCGCATTTTTTGGCGTTTTTCAAATTTTCCAGATCTGCTCGGCATAGGCGCAGACGCTCCGATCCGCCGAGAATTTTCCCGCACTTGCAAGATTATATAGGCACTTCATCCAAAAGGCCTCGCTCCCGTAGTCGCGCAGCAGTTCTTCCTTTGCGCGGATGTAGTCGGCGAAGTCGTAGATGACGAGGTAGCGGTCGGGGGCATGCCCCGTCGTGAGGCTCTCGTAGAGCTTCTTGAGGCAGCCCGTCTCATCGGGAAGGGTGCCGTCGATCATCGTGTTCAAGGCGCGCTCGAGGGCGGGGTTTTGGGCGATGAGCTCGCGGGGGCAATAGAAGCGGCTCACCGCCTCGGCCTCCTCGACCGTGGCGCCGAAGATGTAGTTGTTTTCCCGCCCCGCCTCCTCGCAGATCTCGACGTTCGCGCCGTCCATCGTGCCGAGCGTCACGGTGCCGTTGAGCATGAACTTCATGTTGCTCGTGCCCGAAGCCTCCATGCCCGCCATGGAGATCTGTTCGGAGATATCCGCCGCACAGACGATCTTCTCGGCGTAGCTCACGTTGTAATTCTGCACGAAGACGACGCGCATATAGGGCGAGACTTCGGGATCGCCGTTGACGAGCGCCGCGATCTCGTTGATGAATTTTATGACCGCCTTGGCCATGTAGTACCCGGGAGCCGCCTTGGCGCCGAAGATGAACGCCGTGGGCGGGATCTCGAGCTTCTTTTCCTTGATGCCGAAGTAGAAGTAGAGCACGGAGAGCGCGTTGAGCGTCTGGCGCTTGTATTCGTGAAGGCGCTTGACCTGCACATCGAAGATGAACGCGGGCGGGATCTCGATGCCCTCCTTTTCCTTGATGTACGCGGCGAGCTTCGCCTTGTTCTCCCCCTTGATGCGCTTGAAGTCCTCGAGCATGGAGGGAAGATGCGGCTTTAGCTTTGCAAGCTCGGAGAGCTCGGTGTGCCAATTTTTGCCGATCTCGGCGTCGATGAGCGCCGCGAGTTCGGGGTTGTTGAGCAGCAGCCAGCGGCGGGGCGTGATGCCGTTCGTGATGTTGATGAGCTTCTCGGGGTACTGCGCACACCAATCGCGGAAGGTCTCCCGCTTGAGGATGCCCGTATGGAGCTCGGCGACGCCGTTCACCTTGCCCGCGACGTAGAGGGCGAGGTTGGCCATGTGGACGACGTTGTCGCGCACGATGAAGAGTTTTTTGTTGCCCGTCTCTTGCGTAAGGCGGCGCTGGCAGGCGAGGATCTCCTCGTAAACTTCGGGGATGAGGTCGGAAAGTGCGAGGCTGTCCCACTTCTCGAGGGCCTCCGCCATGATGGTATGGTTGGTGAAGTTGAAGGACTTTCGGCAGACGTCAAAGGCCTCGTCGAAGGTGAGCCCCTCCCGCTGCAGGATGCGCAGAAGTTCGGGGATCGCGAGGACGGGGTGGGTATCGTTGAGCTGGAAGCAGTAGCGCTCGGGCAGGGTGCGAAGGTCCCTCTTTTCGGCCTTTTCCTTGCGGACGAGGTCGAGGAGGGAGGCGCTGACCATGAAATATTGCTGGCGGAGGCGAAGGATCTTGCCCACCATGGTGTTATCGTTGGGGTAGAGGACGTCGCAGATCTTCGTCGCGTTGAAGTTCTCCTCCGCCTTGCGTTCTCCCTGCATCTCGTTGAAGGCGCCGAAGTCGAACGCCTGCACGGGTTCGCTCGACCACAGCCTGAGCGTGCCCACCGTATCGCTCCCGTAGCCGAAGACGGGCGTATCGTAGGGCACGGCACGCACCTTGAGGTCGGAAAATTCGACGACGACGGCATCGCGGTCGACGCGGACGCTCCACGGATCCCCCCACTTCAGCCAATCGTCCCCCTCCTCGTGCTGGAAGCCCTGTTCGAAAGTCTGGCGGAAGAGACCGTAGCGGTAGCGGATGCCGTAGCCGTCGAGGGGGATCCCCTTGGTCGCCGCGCTCTCGAGATAGCAGGCGGCAAGCCGTCCGAGACCGCCGTTGCCGAGGGCGGCGTCTTCGACCTCTTCGAACTCCCCGAGATCGTGGCCGTATTTTTGAAGAAGTGCCCGCACGTCATCGATGATCCCGAGATCCATGAGGTTGTTGAAGATGGCACGCCCCATCAGAAATTCGGCCGAAAAATACTTACAGCGCTTTCTTCCGTTTTCCTTGGAAGCCTGCCACATGGGGTAGGCCTCCCGCATGGCCGCCTTGGAGACGGCGTTGTAGAGCTCCCGCTTGTTCGCATGGGCAAGGTCGGTCGCATAGTCCGCGGCGAGGATGCCGCAGAGCGTTTCTTCGAAGGCTTTTGCACGGAATTTCATAGGTATCTCCCAAATGCTCCCTGATGCCGTACGCCTCCGTACGGCACAAACGCACCTATTTTAGCACAGCGGGGCGGGGATGTCAATTCCGCGGAAGGAATTTTTTGCGTGGTTTTCCAAAAAGATCGGGGCAAAAAAATCCTCGACTTTTTTCTACAATTTATAAAAATGGGTTGATAAATATTGCGGCATATGTTATAATACACGTTAGGAAAGGTCGTCCCGCACGGCTTGAAGATCTCCGTCGGGACCGGATCGATAAGTTCAAGGAGGTTACTATGAAACAATGCGAAGCCGCCTGCGCATGCGAAACGCTCGGCACCCCCGAGCAGGAAGCGCAGCTCAAGGCGCTCATCGAGGCGTCGAAGTCGACGCCCGGCTGCCTCATGCACATCCTTCAGGAGGCGCAGGGCATCTACGGCTACCTTCCCATGCAGGTGCAAAAGACGATCGCGGAAGGGCTCGGGATCTCGCTCTCGGAGGTCTATGGCGTCGTCACGTTCTATTCGCAGTTCTCGCTCACGCCCAAGGGCAAGCATCCCATCAGCGTCTGCCTCGGCACGGCGTGCTATGTCAAGGGATCGGATAAGATCCTCGAAGCGGTGGAGACCCAGCTCGGCATCAAGTGCGGCGAATGCACGGAAGACGGGCTGTTCTCGCTCGACAGCTGCCGCTGCGTCGGCGCCTGCGGACTTGCGCCCGTCATGATGATCGGCGAAGAGGTCTACGGCAAACTCACCCCCGACAAGGTGAAGGGCATTCTCGATTCGTATAGGGAGGAAACCAAATGACCACAAAGCAGTTGGACGCGATCCGCGCAAGCAAACAAGAGCTCATCGATGTGAGGCGCCTCGTCAAAGAACAGGCCGAAGTCCTCGCAAAGAACACGGGCTACAGAAAACAAGTGCTCGTCTGCGGCGGTACGGGCTGTACCTCCTCCCATTCCATGCAGGTCATCGAGCATCTCGAAAAGACGCTCAAGGAAGCAGGCATCGACGACGTCCTCATCGTGAAGACGGGTTGCTTCGGCCTCTGCTCCCTCGGCCCCATCATGATCGTCTATCCCGAGGGTGCGTTTTATGCGCAGATGACCCCCGAGCATGCCGAGACGGTCGTAAAACAGCACCTCATTCCCGGCGGCTCCATCGTGAAGGAGCTCCTCTATAAGGGTACCGTCCTCGAAGACGGCTCCGTGATCCCCTTTGCCGAGACGCCCTTCTATAAGAAGCAGATGCGTATCGCGCTCAGAAACTGCGGCGTGATCGCGGCGGAGGATATCGACGAAGCCATCGGCGCAGGCGACTATGCCGCGCTCGAGAAAGTGCTCACGACGGGCATGACACCCGACGACGTCATCAACGAAGTGCTCGCTTCGGGCCTTCGCGGCAGGGGCGGCGCGGGCTTCCCCACCGGCAGAAAGTGGATGTTCGCGAAAGCCTCCAAGGGCGATATCAAATATGTGTGCTGCAACGCCGATGAGGGCGACCCCGGTGCATTCATGGACCGCTCGGTCCTCGAAGGCGATCCCCACTGCGTGCTCGAGGCGATGACGATCGCGGGCTATGCGATCGGAGCGCATCAGGGCTATATCTACGTCCGTGCGGAGTATCCCGTCGCCGTCGAACGCCTGAAGATCGCGATCGGGCAGGCACGCAAATACGGGCTGCTCGGCAAGAACATCCTCGGCAGCGGCTTCAGCTTCGATATCGATCTCCGTCTCGGGGCAGGCGCCTTCGTCTGCGGCGAAGAGACGGCGCTCATGACGTCCATCGAAGGGCATCGCGGCGAACCTCGTCCCCGCCCTCCGTTCCCTGCGGTGAAGGGTCTCTTCGAGAAACCCACCATCCTCAACAACGTCGAAACATGGGCAAATATCAACCCCATTATCACAAAAGGCGCCGCGTGGTACGCCTCGATCGGGACCGAGAAGTCCAAGGGCACCAAGGTCTTCGCGCTCGGCGGCAAGATCACCAACGTCGGCCTCGTGGAAGTTCCCATGGGCACCACGCTCCGTGAGATCGTCGAAGAGATCGGCGGCGGCATCCCGAACGGGAAAAAGTTCAAGGCGGCCCAGACGGGCGGTCCTTCGGGCGGCTGCATCCCCGCGGAATATATCGATACCCCCATCGATTTCGATAACTTGGTCGCGATCGGTTCCATGATGGGCTCGGGCGGCCTCATCGTCCTCGACGAAGATACCTGCATGGTAGACCTCTCCAAGTTCTACCTCGAGTTCACCGCGGATGAGAGCTGCGGCAAGTGCACTCCCTGCAGGCTGGGCACCAAGCGCCTTCTGCAGCTGCTCACCAAGATCACCGAGGGCAAGGGCGAACCCGAAGACCTCGAAAAGATCCAGGAGCTCGCAGAGCATATGAAGTCTTCGTCGCTGTGCGCACTCGGCCAGTCTGCGCCCAACCCCGTCCTCTCCACGCTCGCCAAGTTCCGTGAAGAATATGAGGATCACATCTACAACCATCACTGCGCGGCAGGCGTCTGCAAGGCGCTTTTGAACTACACGATCGATAAGGAGAAGTGCATCGGCTGCGGCCTCTGCGCGAGGAACTGCCCCGTTTCGGCGATCTCGCGGACCGATTATGTCGCCCCCGGGCACAAGCTCGCATCCTTTGCGATCGATCCCGCGAAGTGCATCAAGTGCGGCGTTTGCATGAACAACTGCAAATTCCACGCCGTCGAGAGAAAGTGAGGTGAACACAAATGGCTGATATGATCAATCTGAAAATCAACAATATCCCCGTGAGCGTTCCCGCGGGCTCCACCATCCTCGATGCCGCCCGCATCGCACACGTTGAGATCCCCACCCTCTGCTATCTGAAGGACGTCGCCTGCGTCGGTTCCTGCCGTATGTGCCTCGTCGAAGCGACGGGTGCGCGCGGTCTCGTCGCCGCCTGCGTCTACCCCGTCTCCGAGGGCATGGAAGTGCAGACGAACACCGAAAAGTGCAGAAAGAGCAGAAAGACCTCCCTCGAGCTCATGCTCTCCAAGCACAAGAAAGAGTGCCTCGCCTGCGACCGTGCAGGCAACTGCGAACTGCAGCGGCTCTCCGTCGAATACAACTGCGATCCCAACCGCTTCGAACAGGATACCGAGCGTCATCCGCTCGACCTCTCCGCCCCTTACGTCGTCCGCGACCGCGATAAGTGCATCAACTGCAACCGTTGCGTTGCGGCATGCAAGAAGCAGTCGGTCGGCGCGATCGGCCCCATCGGCAGAGGCTACGCCGTCCATATCGGCAGCGCCTTCGAGATGTCGCTCATGGAATCGGTGTGCGTAGGCTGCGGCCAGTGCATCGTCGCCTGCCCCGTCGGCGCCCTCAAGGAGCGCACGACCGTCGATGAAGTCTGGGCGGCCATCGCGGATCCTCAGAAGAAGGTCGTCTTCTTCACGGCGCCCTCCGTCCGCGCGACGCTCGGCGAGGCCTTCGATCTGCCCGTCGGCACCAACGTCGAGGGCAAGATGGTCGCCGCCATCCGCAGGCTCGGCAACGTCGAAGTCTTCAATATGGATATCACGGCCGATCTTACGATCATGGAAGAGGCGACCGAGCTCATCAACCGCATCCAAACGGGCGGCGTCATGCCCATGTTCACGAGCTGCTGCCCCGCTTGGGTGAAATTCGTCGAGCAGAAGCATCCCGAGATGATCCCCCACCTTTCCACCTGCAAATCCCCGCAGGAGATGTTCGGCGGACTTCTGAAGACCTACTATTGCGAGAAGAACGGCATCGATCCCAAGGATCTCTATGTCGTCTCCGTCATCCCTTGCACGGCCAAGAAGTATGAGTGCAAGCGCCCCGAGATGAACGGCGAAGTGGATGCGGCCATCACCACCCGTGAGCTTGCCCGCATGATCAAGACGGCGGGGATCTGCTTCAAAGATCTCCCCGACGAAGCCTTCGACGACCCGTTTGCAACTTGCTCGGGCGGCGGCACGATCTTCGGCGCGACGGGCGGCGTGATGGAAGCGGCCCTCCGCGTTGCGGCCAGAATGCTCGACGGCAACTTCGAGCTCGTCGACTTCACCAAGGTCCGCGGCACGTCCCCCATCAAGGAAGCGACGTATAACGTCGCGGGAAAGACCATCCGCGTCGCCGTCGCAAGCGGCCTTGCCAATGCGGAGACCGTCATCAAGAACATCCAAAGCGGCAAGAAGCACTATGATTTCGTCGAGATCATGGCATGCCCCGGCGGCTGCGTCAACGGCGGCGGCCAGCCCACCTTGCCCGATAGCATCCGCAACTCCCTCGATCTTAAGGACCTTCGCGCGAAGGCACTCTACAAGAGCGACAAGAAGAATAAGCTCCGCCGCTCTTCGGAATCGCCCGTCATCGAGACGCTGTATAACGAATACTTCGGCGCCCCGGGCGGCGAGAGATCGCATAAAGTCTTGCATACCCACTACAAGGCAGACCCGAGAGTTTAAGCAGAAGAGAGCCGCCCTTCGTGGCGGCTCTTTTTTTGCACTCATTTGCAGAAAAATAGCACATGGGGTACGAAAAATGGCATGTGGGGTACGACCACCTACCCCCCTCCGCGAGGGGGGCCGCCTACCCCCTCCGTGGTTCATTGCGGGCACCTACCCCCTCCGTGGGAGGGGGATCAAGGGGGTGGGGCGGAAGGGAAGGCAAATACGAAGTCCGTCCCTTGCTTCCCCTCTTAGGGGAAGTACCCGCGTCAGCGGGGGATAGGGTTTCCAAAAACCCCTCAGTCACGGCTATGCCGTGACAGCTCCCCTACGAGGGGCGCCAAGGGGCGCTCTGAATAGGCTCCGTCGTATTCCGCCCACCCCCCTACCCCCCTCCGATGGAGGGGGTGGTGCTCTGTTCTCCAATGGAGAGGCGCGGAATAAACAGTATAGGTACCCTGCCCACGTCATTTCGAACCCCGTTAGGGGTGAGAAATCTCAAAGTCGAGATTCCTCCTCCCTACGGTCGTCGGAATGACGCACTGATGAACCCCGTTGGTTACCGTCTTGCTCATCACGAGCGACAACGGAAACCGTCAAACTGCGGAGAAGCAAGCAGAACGAGGAGCGCGCGGCTTCCCGACGGGAGCGTACTCCTTTGTACGTGACCGAGGGAAACGCAAGCGCGACAAAGTTATGCGCCGCTTATCCGCAGTTCGTGAGTACGAAGTCCAAACAAAAAACCGCACCTCATGTGCGGTTTTTTTGTTATAGGGTGCGGCTTTTTGTTTATCTCAGATAGCTCCCGCGGGCGCCGATCTTCACCCGGAATATCCGCACTTCCGCACCCGTATGCGCATCGAGGTAGACGATAAACTCCTCTTCCCCGTAGTTACATGCGAGTTCGTAGGCAAGCCGTTCTTCCCCATTCACGGGGATCACTGCAAGGTGGACCGCATAGGGTTCCAATCCCTCGGAGAGCAGTCTTCTCGCCTCCTCTTCGGAGATGCTCGCAGAGAAGCTGCGCTCGGTGTGGTTGAGCAGGTACCCTCTCGCATCCATGCCGACGACCCTGCCCTTCTCTTCGCAGACGCGCACGAGCAAGATCTCGGGATAGATCCGCACGCCCTCCTGCACCGTCGTGTAGGTGAGGTTGGCGACCATGCCGCCGTCCGAAAGCCACACCGCCTCTACGCCCTCGATACCGATGCCCTTGAGGTATTCGCGGGCGATCGCATCGCACGAGGCAAGGTCGAAGTTCTTGGTGTTGCATTCTTCATACGTATCGAAGAAGGCAAGCTCGCCGCTCTTTGCGATCTGGGCGTAGATCTCGAGGCCGCCCTCATCGGTGAGCAGGAAGTTGTAGCACGAGAAGTCCTCTGCGACCGTCTCCCCCGTATAGCGGACGTCGCGAATGTGATAGGATGCGAAGTACTGCCGTGCGCGCTCCTCGGCCTCCGAAGAGGAGATCTCCGCTTTTTCTTCGAGGCGGTTCTTGCCGACGTTCCCCTCGCCGAGGAAGGGAGAATCCGTCTCTTCGGGCTGTTTTTTGGTCCCGCCCGCGATCTCGCCGAAGCGCTCCTGCATGGCGCCCTTGCCCGTGAGGAATTCGGTGAAGTCCTTGGCCGTCATCGTAGAGATGAGCTCGTTGAGTTCGCCGCAGAGCTTGCCGTTGATCGCATAGAGTTCGGTGACCGTCTCCTTCTCCTTTGCGGTGAGGGTGCCGCCCGCCGAAATGCGGGAGAGCAGCATACGCGCATAGGCGCCCGTACGGTTGACAAAGGCCGAGATCTCGATGCCCGTTTGGGCGTCTACGGGGATCTTCTCGAGGGTGCTCTCCATGAGCGAGGTGCCGACGAGGATATCCGTGAGCAGCTGCCGCTGTTCATCCGCACCCGCGGAGATGCGCAGCTTGCCGAGGTTATCATCGAGTTCTTCGGAGACCGAGACCATCTCAAACAGGGTGGAGCGGTATCCGTTTTCGCTCGCGACCTGCATATCGTTCATGCGCAGCGCCCCTGCCGTTACGACGGTGGCGAGGACGAGGCAGGCCGTCCCGAGGGAGATGACCGCCGCCAGCCAACCGCCGAAGCCCGGGGCATGCCGTCTGCGTTCGGAGCGGGCTTCACGGCGGCGTTTTTTTGCCTCCGCTCTGCGGGAATGTGCCCGCTCGCGCTTTTCTCTCGCCTCTTCACGCGCACGCTCTTTTGCCTCCGTCCGTCTTGCATGCGCCGCCCGCTTCTCCTTCTTCTCCCGCGCGAGGCGTTGGCGCTTTTCGGCCTTGGATTCATGGCGCAGCATCTCCTTGCGGGCGATGCGCTCCGCATGCTTTTCGATGCGCTTTTCCTTGCGCTCGGCGCGCTTTTCCTTGCGCTTTTCGAGGCGCTCCTGCTTCCGCCGCGCTTCGGCTTCCTGCCGTGCGCGCTTCCTTTGGGCGACGGCCTGCCGCTTCTCCGACTTTTTGGCCTTAAGCTCCGCCTTCCGCTCACGCTTGGCACTCTTTTGCGCCGCGGCCTTTTCTGCCTTCTCCTGCTTCTTCTGCATCCGAAGTTTTGCCGCCTCGACTCTGCGGTCGGCCGCGGCCTCCTCCTGCTTCTTCGCGCGGGCCGTGCGCTTCTTGGAAGACGCCGTCTCCCGCTTGGCGCTCTTTTGCCGCGTGCTCTTGGTGTCCTTTGTATTCTTGGTGCTCTTTGTGCTCTTCGGCGAAGCCTTCCCGGTTGCCGTCTCTTTGGTTTCCTCCACGCGCTCCACCTTTTCGGCGCCGCTGGAGACATTCGTTCCGATCGTCTTTTTCATCACTCCCTCCTTAAATGGCAAAGACATGTTTGCCGATGACCGTCACCGTCTTGCGGTTGAAGATCCACGAACTCGTCGCGACGGCGGGATTATAATAATAGAGGCACCCATACGTCGGATCCCAACCGTTTATCGCATCGCGGGCGGCGTTGTATGCCGTCTGGTTGGGTTCGAGAGCGATCTGCCCGTCGGTCACCGCCGTGAAGGCGCCCTTCTGGTAGATGACGCCCGAGATGGTATTGGGGAAGGAAGGGCTCTTGACGCGGTTCATGATCACCGCCCCGATCGCCACCTGCCCCGTGTAGCTCTCCCCTCTGCCCTCCGCGTAGATCGCCTTCGCGAGAAGGTAGAGATCGGAAGATGTGTACTTCGAATTGCCGCCCGAGGAGACCGAGCCGCCCTGCAAGGCATTATACGATGCGTTCATGCCGAGTGCGGCGTACGTCGCCTTTCCGACGATGCCGTCCGCCGTGAGGCCGTTCTTCTTCTGGAAGGCGACGACTGCCTTCCGCGTCGCAGATCCGAAGATCCCGTCGACCGCCCCCGAATAGTATCCCCAATTCTTGAGACGGCGCTGGACTTCTTTGACCTCGCCGCCCGTGCTGCCCTGCCTGAGCACGGCGGTTTCGACCGCACACTCCGTAGCGGCCGCCTCGGGCAAGGAACGGCGCACGGACGTAACCACCGCCCCGCCCGCCGCCGCAGCGGCAATGGCGACGGAGAGCCCCGCTGCCAACAAAACTTTCTTCATAATTTCCTCCTATGCGCAATGTGTGCAAGCGAGGAAAATTTATGCAGGCATAGACGCCAAAAGAAAAGAGCCGCCGCGGAACACCGCGACGGCCCAAACGTATGAGTTCTTAAAGAAGCGCTTCCACCTGTGCCTCAAGGGTCGCATAGGTGGCACTGCCCGGGAAGATGTAGCGGATCTTGCCCTCGCCGTCGAGGACGAGCGTGCGCGGATAGGCGCCGTTCCTTCCCCCGAGCAAGGTGTAGACCCCGCTATCGAGACCGCTGCCCGTATCCTGCACGAAGTCCACTTGCCAATCCGCCCAAGTGCGGGGGGCATAGGTATCTTCCTTGCTTTCGATGAAGTTCTTCACATCGGCCGTAACGAAGGCGCTGTGGATGGCGACGACTTCCACCTGCTCCCCGTATTTTTCCTTAATGCGCTCGAACTCGGGAAGCTCGGTGACACAGGGGCCGCACCACGTCGCCCAGAAGTTGATGATGACGATCTTGCCGCGGTGCTCGGAGAGGGTGAATTTCCCCTCCCCCATGATGCGATCGAGCGAAAAATCATAACACAGGTCGCCGATCCGGTTGCCGTATCTCTGCTCCCCGCCCTCGGGAGAAGGGCTGAGCGTGAAGGAAGGTTCCTCCTGCGTATAGCGGTAGACGCGCATCGTCTCGCCGCCCTCCGTCTTCCAAAAGACGTCGAGATACAGGTCCGCCCCCGCGACGACGGTCACCGCGCTCTCCGCGGCGATCGTTACGGCGTAGTACGAGAGCTCCCCTTCGTGCAGCATGACGTCGTACTTCCCATAGAAGCCCGTGAGGAGATACGGATCTTCGGCAGTGCCGCTGCCGCCCGAAATGGCGACGCCCTGCCCTTCGCCCTGCAGGGTGAAGCTGACGCGGTCCGCCCCCTCGATCTCACTGCCCACCGCGAAGTAATATTGCGTGGAGACGGGCGGAGAAGGCGGGGTACGTCCATCGATAAAATTATAATAGACGAGGGCGCCGAGGAGCACTGCGAGCGCCAAGCCCCATGCCGCGATCTGCATCCAAAAGCCCGCCGTGTGCTTCTTTGCGGGGGGACGTGTGTCGTTTTTCGAGGCCTCGGGCGCTTCGGCTGTGCCGCTGCCTTTGGGTGCGGAAGGCGCGGCCGTGTTCGAAGAGATGTTCTCCGCGGCTGCAGCGGGCGCGGCGGGGACCGCCGCGGTCTGCATAGAGGAGAGATGCGAGAGTGCGTCTTCGGCCGCATCGGGCGCGGGGACGGCGTTTGCATGCACGAAGAGCTTGGAACCCTTCCACGAGATCGCCTTGGCGGGGCAGATCGAAATACATTCGCCGCAGTTGATGCACTCATGGTCGCCGACATGGCGGATATCCATCTTGCAATGTTCGACGCAGAGGCCGCAATCGGTGCACTTGCTCTTATCGAGCTTTACGCCGAAGAGCGCGATGCGGTTGAACAGCCCGTAGAGCGCCCCGAGCGGACACAGGAAGCGGCAGAAGAAGCGGTAGAGGAAGATGCTCGCGACGGTGCAGACGACGAGCACGATGAACTTCCACGTGAAGAGACCGCCGAGCGAGCCGAAGATCGAGGCGTTCTCGGGGTGCAACAGCAGCAAGACGCCGCCGCCGAGCGTGCCCGCGGGGCAGATGTATTTGCAGAAAGCGGGGATCGCCGTCTTGGCGAAGATGCCGTACATCAGCGGGATGATGACGACGAACACCGCGAGCAAGATGTATTTCAAATAGGAAAAGACGTAAGTAAACTTGCTCTTCTTGACCTTGGGCGTACGGATCTTGTAGAGCAGGTCCTGCCCGAGGCCCACAGGGCAGGAGAAGCCGCAGATCGTCCGCGCGAACATGAGGCACAAAAGCAGCAGAATGCCGAGGACATAGTAGGGAGCGCGGGTGCCCGATTCGGCAAAGGCGTTTTGGAGGGCGCCGAGCGGGCAGGCCCCCACCGCAGCGGGGCAGGAATAGCAGTTCATGCCCGGGACGCAGAAGTTTTTGGAGGTGCCTCGGTAGATATTTCCCGTTGCGATGCCCTTGATGTTCGCATTGAAGAGCAGGGCGCAATAGACTTGGATCAAGCGGCGCTTTGTGGGCTTATGCGCCGCCCACCACGCCTTGAAGCCCTTCTTCTTTTGGGAGGCAGGCCTTGCGGGGCGGACGATAAGGCATAACAAGACCACCGCGACCGCCGAAAGCAGCCCGATGATCGACATCAGCACGATGAAGATGATGTAATCGCGCGACAACGCAGCCTTCCTCCTTTTGGATTTAGCCCAGCCCGATGCACTCGCGGCAGATGTTGATGGCCTTAAAGAGCACGTCCTGCTGTCCGCCGTTCACGATCCCGAGGATAAAAAAAGTGAGCCCCAAGGCGAATACGACGAGACGGAGCACGAAGATCGTCCACGCGGAAGAAAGCAGATCCCGCACTTTTTCCGCCCCCATGTGTGCATTTTGGGGGAGCGGCGCCCCCTTCCCGAGCAAGATGAGTTTCTTTGTGGCGGCGAGTTCCCGCCCCGCGAGCACGGTCTCGACGACGACCGCCGCACAGCACATGAGAAGCGCCGTCCCTATCCAAGGCAGGCAGGCGCCGACGAGCTTTTTGACTTCGGCCGTGGGGTCTGTCCCCGCAAAATGGGCGGCGTCGAAGAGATAGACGGCGCTTATGACGGCGGCGACGACGGAAAAGAGCGCACACGCCCCCCACGCAATGTAGCGCACCCACACGATCCGATCGAGCTTCTTGCGCTCGGCGAGAAATTCCGCGCTCTCCCCTTGGGGAATGCGGCGGGAAAGCCGACGGATGGTCTTGCGTACATCGCCGCGGCGCTTTTCCTCCCTTGCGGGAAGAAGAACGGAGACGAGAAAGCCGAGGATCACGGCGATCCCCCAGAAGATCGCGGGCACGATGAGCTCTTTGAGGCGGCTGCCCACGATCTCACGCGAGTATACGCCCGTCCCCCCATCGTAGATCCCCGCGGCGGCGATCGCAAACAGGGCGCCGAATACGACGGTAAACATCGCGAGAAAAATGCCGTAGATCGTGCGGACACACGCACTGCGTTCTCTCTCTTCCATAGCGCCCTCCTCGTTTTTCTCTCATTATACCCTATTTGCGGGAAGGTTGTCAAGCATTTGCCCCCTTCCCCCGTCCCCCCTGCCTTCATTTCTGCCAATACCTGCTATAAGCGGAGCCAATAGAAGGCATGAAAAAACCGCCGACTGTGGCGGTTCTTTCCTGTTTTTGTTCAGTCTTATCCCAACCCGACGCGGCGGCAGAGGAGTTTGTAGCCATGCCGCAAATAGAAGCCGCGGAGCTTCCACGGGAGGATGGTCGCCGAGAGCACATAGGTGCCGTAGCGGATCTTGTTGCAGAGTTTCTTATCCCGCTCCTCGAAGTGCTTCCACAGCGCCTTGAAGGCCTCCCGCCGTTCGGGGGAATCTTCCGAACAGAGGAAGAGCTCCGTCGTCATCATATAGTTGGCGAGCGCGTGGATCATATACTTTCTGAGCCCCTTGGGCAGTTTGTTCAGATCGTCATACGTCCAGCAGTCGATCATCGCATACATCACCCGCACTTGCTGCTCCCAGCGCGCCACCATGTTGACGATATTCACCGATTGGTCGTCCCGCCCGATGAAGTAGCGATAGAAGTTGATATCGAGGTAGGCGATCTTCTTCGCATAGGGCAGGGGGTTGTAGGAGAAGATATCGTCGACGTAGAAGGTATGCTCGGGAAGGACGAGCCCGCTCTCCCGCAGGATCCGCGTGCGGAAGACGAGGGCGTGCATCAGGAGCATCAGCGAGAAGTGGAAGCTCTTCACATTCTGCCAATCCGTGACCTTGCCCGCCGTGAACTGCTTGCGGTAGCTGCGCACGAAGCGCTTATTATCCGCCGCATGCTCATAGACGTAGTTGACGATATAGAGATCGGGCCCTGCTTCCTCCGTACGTCCGCGGATGGCGGAGAGCAGAGATTTGAGGGCGACGCCGTCGACCCAGTCGTCCGAATCGACGACCTTGAAATATCTCCCGCAGGCCAGCCTGAGGCCGACGTTGATGCCGGAGCCGTGGCCGCCGTTGGGCTTATCGACGACGCGCACGATCGAGGGATAGCGCAGGGCATATTCCTTGGCGATGGCAAACGTGTCGTCTTTGGAGCCGTCGTTGACGATGATGATCTCCACCTCTTCGCCGCCGGGAAGCAAGCTCTCGATGCACTTGCGCATGTAGGCTTGGGAATTGTAGCAAGGGACAACAAAAGTAATGAGTTTCATAGCAGGTATTTTGTCCGGAATAATGTGATATCCTCTTCGGTCACGCCGAGTTCTTCTTTGCAATAGCCGACGATGCCGCCGTAGTTCTGCTTCATATCGTCGATCACGCGCGCAAGGTAAGTCCTTTTGGTACGCATCAGGGCAAGCAGGATGCGCTTTAAGTCGAGGCTGAAGGGCACCGTCACGATGCCGAGCCGATTGGCGGCATATTTCCACCACAGGTAGCGCCCGGAGCGCATATAATCCTCGAGGATGGCCGCCTCGCCGACGCCGAGCAGCGCCTCGACGAGCATCGAACAGATGCCCGCACGGTCCTTCCCGCTCGCGCAGTGCCAGAGGATACACCCCTCTTCGTCGCGCACGAGCTTCAAAAAGCGGGCGAGCTCCTGCTTGGAGGTCTCGGAGAAGAGGATACTGCGGTACGTCTCGATCATGTAGCGGTCGATCCCGCCGAATTGCTTGATACGTTCCCCCTCTTTTTGGACGCGGACCCGCTCCTTCTCCACCGTATCGAAGATGGAAAAATCCGAAGAGATCCCGAGCGCGGGAAAGCACAAGACGGGCAGATGCACATAGTTGCACCCCTCGAGTTCGCAATCGGGATCGGCACGGCGCTCACTCTCGATCCGAAGATCGACGACCGTCGTGATCCCGAGCTCCCCGAGGGCATGCAGCGTGCGCTGCGGAAGCTTGGTGAGCTTTCCGCTGCGGATGAGTTTGTGCGGGCGGATCGTCCTCCCGTCCTCCGTCCGCATCCCCCCGAGATCGCGGGTATTGGACAATTTTTTGTACCTCAATCGCGCCATTGCACTCCGTCCTTCGCCCAAAACGGCGGGGGTCCTATTTTATTTCGTAGGAAGTCCTAATCTATCCATCACCGCGTGATAGGCGGCATACTTCTCGTCGCGCAAGCCGATCGAAGCGCAAGCGGCGCCGAAGGCCTCTTCACAGCGCGTGCAGGCGATCTCCTCGGCCTTCTCGGCACGGGCGAAGATATCGACCTTCTTCGCGAGGAAACGGTCGTATGCGTCCGCATCGGCGGCAAGGCCCTGCCATGCGGGTTCGGCTTCCCGCCGCTTCGCGATCGCCGTGCGGAAGGGGAAGAGAAGGATGAGCGTCCCGAGCGCCACGAGACAGAGCACGAGCCCCGCCCACCAGACTTCGGGCAGGACGCAGAAGATCGCGACGGCCACGCCGATGCAGGCGAGCGCCAGAAGGACCGAGGAGAGCGTGAACAGCACGAGGACGGCGGTGAGGTTGGTGACCCGCGTCTTCCCTTCGAGAAGTTTGGGGTCTTCCTTCGCCGCGAGCGTCCCCTTCAGGATGCGCTCTGCGCGCTTGCGCTCCGCGATCGCGTCCTCTTTCTCGCGGGTGGCCGCGAAATACTTGAGGATCTTCGCGTTGCAGAGGGAGAGCGCCTGCCTGTAGTCCTTCTCGGAATTGGAGCGGTCGGCCTTATCCTGTGCGATCCGATAGGCCTTCTCGGCCTTGGCGAGCTTCTCTGCGGGCGCATTGGCCGCGAGCAGCTTTTCGTACTTCGCCTTCGCCTTCTTCAGCACCTTGTTGTTGTCGGGGAAGATGACGAGGAAGATGAAGAAGAAGATCACCATCGAGACGCCGCCCGTGAGCACCGTCTTGATGAGACCCGTCACGACGTCGGGCCAGCCCCAATGCACGAAGAACACGTTGCAGATGCCCCAGATCGCGTTGACGAACACCGAAACGAGCACCCATCCGATGAAATACCACATCGCCTGATACCACGGATTGCCGTGGGAGCGGTAGGTGATATTGCGCTGAAGCGGGAAGTTGATGCACTGCGCCGTGAAGACGGCGAGCTCAAAGGCGATGAAGTAGCCGAGGCCCTGCACGTCGCCGAAGACCATGTAGGGCTGTCCTCCCGCGACAGAGACGGGCACGTTGGGCCAACCCCAAGGGCCGTTGTTCAGCCCCGCAAAGGCGTAGGGCAAAAACGTCATGACGATGAACTGCCAGATCGTAACGCCCTCGGAGAACACGATGAAGAAGAACACCATGTAGATGAGGTTGGAGAGCTTGGGATGTTTATCCGCGAAGCCGTACCAGATCGAGAGCCAGCCCCGCCAGATCCTCTGGAAGAATGCGACGAACGCATTTTCCGAGTAGGGTTTGAGCTGCGCACGCAGCTGTTGATCGCTATAGCGCGTCATTGATTTTCCCCTCCTTTGGTTTCCGCCGACGCATCGTCGAGCTTTTCTTTGCGAAGGAGCGTTCCGAGGCCCTTGAAGAAGTGCCCGTCGAACATCATGGTAAGCCCTTCCATCTGATTGCGGGAGAACTTGCCGAACTTCGCCATGCCGCGGATGGGCTGGTGGACCATGCCCATCACGAGTTCATTCTGCTTGGCGCGGTTGCCCGTCATCTTGAACCAGCCGATCGCCGCCGAGCAGATCGCCCACGAGAAGAAGCGGCCTGTCCATCCGCGTGCATATTTTAAGTCTTGCACGGTGAAGTTTTCGTGTACATGCTGCCGCTTTTTGGGTTTCTCGGGCTCCTTTTCGGGGGTATAGCCGAGCCGCGCATAGAATTCTTCGTCGGGGATGTTCTTCACATCGCAGGCAAAGTATGCGGGGTACTTCTCACGCTCGTCTTCGGGCGCGATCCCCTCGAGTTCGACTTCCGCCGTAAGACGGAGATCTTCGGAGGATGCAGCCACATAAACGCTATAGGTCCCCCCCTCAATTTGCCAACTGTTCGAATTCGTATCGAAGAAGGAGAAGGTACGGTCGGTGAAGGCTATCTCCACTTCTTTCTTCTCACCGGCCTCGAGGTGGATGCGCGCAAAGCCCTTGAGCTCCCGCGCGGGACGAACGATCTTGCTGCCCTTCAGGGCGACGTAGACCTGTGCGATCTCGTCTCCCGCGACGCTCCCCGTGTTCTCGACGGTGAACTTCACGCCCTCCTTGCTCGCCGCAAGATCAGAGTACGCGAACGTCGTATAGGAGAGGCCGTAGCCGAAGGGATACTTGGGCCGGATGCCCGCCGTCGTGAAATAGCGGTAGCCCACGAACAGGCCCTCGCGGTATTCCACGGCGTCCTTGCCGCCCGGGAAGAGCTTGGGATCGGCGGTGGGTTCCTCGCTGTAGTCGCTGACCCACGTCTCGGCGAGCTTGCCCGAAGGGTTCACGGCGCCATAGAGGATATCGGCGATGGCGAGCGCCCCCGCCTGCCCCGAGAGACCGGCGTAGACGACAGCCGAGGCCCCCTTCATCCAATCGGTCTCGACGACGGAGCCGCACGAGAGCACGACGACGACCTTCTTGCCCGTCGCCCTGAGGGCGCGGAAGAGGTCTTTCTGGTTTTCGGGCATATCGAGGCCGACGCGGTCGAGGCCTTCCGCCTCGGAGAATTCATCAAGCCCCGCGAAGAAGAGGACGACGTCTGCCTTGAGAGCGCCCTCGATCGCGGCGAAGTAGAGTTTTTTGTTCTTCTTGCCGAAGCGGTCGAAGCCGCGCTCCGCCGCAACGACGTTGGCCTCGAGATCTTTGAGCGCGCTTTCCGCCGTGGGGAACTCGCCGTTTGCCATGCTCTTGGAGGGGTTGACGATCGAAGAACCCGCACCCTGATAGCGGGGACGGAAGGCAAAATCGCCGATGAGGGCCACCTTCGTCTCCTTGGAAAGCGGGAGGACGCCATCGTTTTCGAGCAATACGATCGAGCGCTCCGCACTCTTCCGCGCAAGGTTGTGGTTCTCCTCGAGGAGGGCGAGGCGTTCGGGGCTGTCGAGCCGCGTCTTGCCCGCCTCGTCCTTGGGGAAGGAAGGCTTCCCGTCGCTGAACTCAATGAGCTCGAGGATGCGGAGGATGCTTTCATCGAGCAGCGATTCGGGGATCTCGCCCGCCTTCACTGCCTTATATACGTCGTCTGCGCCGTATTTGCAAGGCGGCATCTCGAGTTCGTTGCCGCACTTGAGGCCCTCGACGCGGCTGTTGCAGCCTGCCCAGTCGGTGACGACGACGCCGTCGAATCCCCACTCATTCCGCAGAATTTCGCGCAACAGGTGCTCATTTTCGTTGGTGTAGGTGCCGTTGAGCTTATTGTAAGAGGTCATGACGGTGTTCGTCTTCCCCTCTTTTACGGCGATCTCGAAGCCCGAGAGATAGATCTCGCGGAGGGTGCGCTCATCGACGATGGAATCCGAAGTCATTCTGCGGTATTCGCGGTTGTTCACCGCAAAATGCTTGATGCAGGCATTGACGTTTTCGGATTGGATGCCACGCACGTAGGCCGCGGCGATCTTGCCCGCAAGAAAGGGATCTTCGGAGAAATACTCGAAATCCCGACCGCAGAGCGGGCTGCGCTTGATGTTCATGCCCGGGCCGAGCAGCATATCGACGTCGATCGAAGCCGATTCCCTGCCGAGCGCGGCGCCGACCTTCTCTCCGAGCTCCTCATCCCAGCTGCAGGCCATGATGGAAGCCGTGGGGAAGCATGTCGAGGGAATGCTCGCATGCAGCCCGAGGTGATCGGCTTCCTCCGCCTGTTTGCGGAGACCGTGCGGCCCGTCGGAGAGGTACATGTCGCGGATCCCGTGCTGCGGGAGCGCGCACGATTTGAAAAATGCGCCGCCCGTGAGAAAATCCGCTTTCTCACGAAGCGTCATCTTTTTCACAAGCTCTTCTTTGTTCATGATTACCTCCCTTATCTATACCATCCCGTCGCAAACGGGAAACAGATTCAACCTTCGAGACGGGAGACCGCCTCAAGCGCACGTTTTACGGCAACGTGCATATCCATATAGCGATATTCGCCGAGCCTGCCGCCGAAGATCACGCGCGGTTCTTTTTCCGCAAGCGTGCGATATTTTTCATACAGGTCCCCGTTTTTTGCGTCGTTTACGGGGTAGAAGGGCTCCTCACCTACCTGCCACGGGGCAGAATATTCACGGGTGATGACCGTCTTTTTCTGGGTGCCGAAGGCAAAGTGTTTGTGCTCGATGATGCGGGTATAGGGCACCGCGGCGTCGGTGTAGTTGACGACGGCATTCCCCTGAAAATCGGGAAGATCGAGCACCTCCGTCTCAAAGCGGAGGGCGCGGTATTCGAGGGCGCCGAAGCGGTAGCCGTAGAAACGGTCGATGGGCCCTGTGTAGATAATGCGCTCCGCCTGTGCCGAAAATTCGGCCGCATTTTGCAAAAAATCGACCCCAAGTATCACTTTTGACCCTTCGAGGAGCTTTGTGAAGATAGGCGTATAGCCGCCTTCGGGGATGCCCTG
The DNA here is from genome assembly GCA_947595585.1 of uncultured Clostridia bacterium. GTDB lineage: Bacteria > Bacillota > Clostridia > Christensenellales > Borkfalkiaceae > Gallimonas. The sequence goes on along the minus strand of CANQET010000002.1, from coordinate 102,113 downwards.
ATAGCGATCGTTGAAGTAATTATTATCGAAGGTGAAGCGCACGGGAAGGCGGCGGATGATAAAGGCGGGAAGCGCGCTGCACGGCCTGCCCCACTGCTTTTCGGTGTACCCCTTCACGAGTTTTTCGTAGATCGTCGGCCCGACGAGGTTTATCGCCTGCTCCTCGAGATTTTGCGGTTTATCGATATAGGCCCCCCGCCGATCTTCCTCGATCCGCCGCCGCGCATCCTCGGGCGTGAAGACGTCCGGCCAGAGGCGCGTGAACGTATTCATGTTGAAGGGCAGGTTGTAGAGTTCATCTTTATAGCGGGCGATCGGCGCATTGACGAAGTTGTTGAAGCGGGCGAAGCGGTTCATATACGCCCAAACTTCTTCCTCCGAGGTGTGGAAAATATGCGCCCCGTAGCGGTGGACTTCGATCCCCTCCACGGTCTCGGTGTAGCAATTTCCGCCGATGTGGCCGCGTTTTTCGAGTACGAGGCACTTCTTGCCGCGGGCGGTGAGCTCGTGCGCGCACACGGCGCCGAACAGTCCGCTCCCCACGATCAGATAATCGTACTTCACGCATTGCCTCCGAAAACTTGCACATACTCGAAAAGTGCAAACTCTGCCTTTTTTATTCTATTATACTTTTTCGGAAGTGTCAAGGGGAGTTTGGAAAAAAATTTGAATTTTTTTACGCGGCCGCCTGCGCCCCGTTTCTGCCCCTTACGGGCGGGTGCGCGATGCGCGTTTTCGGGAGGGCATGCGGGCGCATGTACGCAACATAAAAATATTTCACAAAAATTGGGAAATTTTTTCTCTAAAACTCTTGAAATCCTCCGCGAGGCGTGATATAATATGATTTCGGAAAGTACTTCTCCCGAATCGATGCTCCCCGCCTCCATGGCGGCACATCCCACGGGTAATGTTTTTTCGAAAGGGCATGCCCTTTCGCGTACGCAAGAATTGCGTACGGCCGCGGTCTTCGTTATGAAAAATCGTGTTCCCGCCAACCGATGCGCTCCGCTCCTCGTCCTGCTCCTTGCGGCGCTCATTTTCGCCTCCTGCACGGGCGTGCAGACGAGGGTGATCGTCGAGCCGCACGAGGCGGAGATCTTCGTGGGCGACAGCTATCTTCTCAAGGCGCTTTCGACGGACGGCGCTCCCCTTGTCTGGAGCTCCTCCGATGAAGCCGTCGCCACGGTGGAAGACGGCGTCGTCTCCGCCCTCTCGGCGGGGCAATGCACCATAACGGCGGCTGCGGGCAACAACTCGGACGCCTGCCGTATCACGGTGAAAGAAGGCGGCCCCACGGGCGAAAACGGCCCCATGCACGGCTATACCCTCCTCTTCCACGATGAATTCGACGCCCCGCTCGATCCCGCGGTGTGGGAATTCCAAAACGGCGTCCGCGACGTCTACGGCGCCTCCCGCGGCCCGCGCTATTGGGGCAACGACGAGCGGCAGTACTACACCGAAGACGCGGCCAAGACGGAAGGCGGCGTGCTGACCATCACCGCCACGCGGCAAGAAGGCCCCGAGAACACTTCTTACACCTCCGCCCGCATCACCACACGGGACCGCTTCTCCTTCACCTACGGGTTTGCCGAAGCGCGCATCCGCGTCGATGCGATCACGGGGCTATGGCCTGCCTTCTGGGCCCTGCCGCAGCCCCTCTCCGAGGAGTCTACGCAGACGGCTTACGGCTCCTGGGCGGCGAACGGGGAGATCGATATCCTCGAAGCGCGGGGGCGTGTCCCCGATGAGGCGGCGACGACGCTGCACTTCGGCGACCAAGGCCGCAGCACCTATCTCACACGTGCGACGCGCCTTTCTGCCCCCATTTCCGCATGGCATACCTATGGGCTTTCATGGAAAAGCGATGCGATCGCGTGGTATATCGACGGCATCGAAGTCTTCCGCCTGAAGCAGAGCGATTGGTGGACGGAGGCCGTCTCCAAGGAAGAAAACGCCGCCGCCCCCTTCGATCAACCCTTCTATCTTCTTCTAAATCTTGCGGTGGGAGGGAATTTCGACGGCGGAAGAGAACCCCCCGAAGACTTCACCGAGGGCAAGATGCATATAGATTACGTCCGCGTGTTCGCGGAAGAATAGAGGACCGAACGGGCGTGTGCCCGTAGGGATAAAGGTAAATTTTTATGGAGGTAGTTATGAAAAAGAGAGCACTGAGTTCGATCGTTGCGATCATCCTTTCGTTCGTGCTTGTCTTTGCGGTCGTGGGCTGCACGTCGGATTCCGGCGTCACCCTCTCGCAGACAGAATTGACGATGGGCGTTGGCGACATCCAGACACTTCGTGCAACGACGGAGGATAATTCCGACGTCGTTTGGTCTTCGTCGGACGACACGGTCGCGACTGTCTTAAGCGGCATGATCACGGCCAAGAAAGTCGGCGAAGCGACGATCACGGCGACGAGCAAGAGCGCCGGTTCCGCAACCTGCAAAGTCACGGTCGCGGACTTCGTGGTCACCCTCTCGCAGACGACGGCAACCGTCGAGAAAGGGGAGCCCTTCACGCTCACCGCTTCGACGACGATGAACGGCCAACCCTACTCCGGTGATAAATACACATGGTCTTCCGAGAACGAGAGCATCGCGACCGTCTCGGGCGGCACTGTGACGGGCATCCGCGAGGGCACCGTGAAGATCACCGCGAGAAGGTCGGCGGGCACCGCTTCGGCATCGTGCGAAGTCACCGTCAACTGGGCAAATAAGCCCGATGGTTACTACGAGATCGACCACTTCGAGCAGAACAAAGTTCCCCAGAACACGTGGGGACGTTGGGCGAACCAAGGTTTTGAAGGCGGCGGCAGGATCAACATGAACCTCGCCGAATACCAGAACTCGGCAGACAGCCAGGCCGGTATTGCTTCCTTCAACTTCACCGTTGAGACGCATGGCACCCTCGCGGGCGCCGATCTGCAGGTCGTCTACCGCTCTGCGGGCGAAGGCGGCAGCCTCAAGACGGGCACCTACTATTCGCTGACGGCAGACGTCACAAGCTCCGTCGCGGGAGACATCACCCTCAACGGGACCGATTTCACCCTCGAGGCGAACAAGAAGACGACGATCACCTCGTACTTCCTGCATGCGGACGACGGTACGATCTATCCGGATAAAAACTATGACAATATCTACTACACGGGCGTGTTCCTTCTCCTCGGCAACCTCGGCGAATCGGGCGACACCATCGACTTCACGATCGAGAAGCTGCAGTGGAAGGAATTCACCCCTGCGGCGCTCAAGGCTCCTACCGTTGCGATGAGCGGCGATAAGGCGACCGTCACCGATACCGAAAACGAAGCAGAACTTGTGAACGGCTATGAGATCGGCTTCTTTGATACTGCCGACGCCGAGACGCCCAAGTACACCGTAAAGGCTACGGAGAGCGAAGCGACGATCAACTCCGCGGCTTGGAACAACGGCACCTATATCGTGAAGGCGCGTGCGCTTCCCGCTACGGGTCAGTACCAGGCAAGCCCTTGGTCTGCGGCGACCGACGTCACCTATACCGTTGCGCATGAGACGGTCGTCTATGATCTTCCGTACTCGGGCGGCAATAACGTCAATATCACGTACGACGGTTGGTTCTATTATAATGAACTCGGCGAAAAGACCGAAGAAGAAGCGTACGGCCTTGTGGAAGCGAAATACGACGACGGTACCATCACCTACGAATTTACCAGTACGCAAGGCAATTGGTACAGCCATCAGCTGTTCTACAATTACGCGTCTGTGGCACAGGGCATCTACACCGTTACCTTCAAGTTCACCTCGAGCGTTGAGGGAACGATCCGTATCTGCGATGCATACTACGATTTTACCGCAGGCGAGACCAAGACGATCACTGCCACCAAGACACCCGGCATCATGATCTCTGTCCAGTTCGGTAAAGCAACGGATGATTTCTCGGGCACAGCGAGCGCGATCACGGCCGGCCGCTTCACGATCACCGAAGTTGAGATCACAAGCGGAAGCGAACAACCTCAGCCCGGTACGGAAACGCTCGGAGAGGCGATCAACGCGAAGTTTACGGAAGTCCGCCACGGTGCGGAAAAGAAAGGCAATGACGATGCCGACGGCGCAGACGTCAGCCCCAACGTTTGGATCCTCTGGTGGCGCGAATGGGATCCCGTTGTCACGATGAATCCCGATTATAAGATCGAGAATAACGTGCTTACGTTCTCCTTCTCGGGCGGTCCCACGGACGGCGACGCAAGTTGGGCTACTCAGCTCTTCTATAACAACACCGAGCTTACGCAAGGGAAGACGTACCGTCTGTTCATGAAGATCAATTCTGACGCGGCGTATACGATCAACGTCAATGGCGTCCCCGTCGTTCTCACAGAGGGCGATAACGATGTGAACGTTAAGTTCACGCTTGCAGGCGATATCAGCGCTGTGGATATCCAGTTCCCTTCGCCCGAAGCACATACGATCAAAATTTCCGATGTGTATTGGAAAGAAGTCACCGGAGGTCAAAGCGAACAGCCTCAGCCCGAGCCTCCGACGCCCGGCACGAAATATCAGCCGAGTTACGATAAGAAGATCCAGGGCGCCGAGATGACGAGCGAGTGGGATAAGGTCGGTACGGATAACAATCCCGATACGTGGGTCTACTGGTATGTTGCAGACGCTTCTTGGGAGCAGGGCGCTGTCGTCAACGAGTTCTCCGCAGATTTCGATGGGAATGCCTTTGTCGTAAACTATAAGGACGGCGAAAAGGATTATTCCGTGCAGGTCTTCTATAAGAACAGCCAACTTCTTGCGGGGCAGATCTATACCCTCACTTGCAAGATCAATGCTTCCGTGCAGACGAAGGCGATCATCAACGGGAAGGAAATGACCCTCAATGCGGGCGATAACACCATCACCGTTGTCTTCACCCTCAATGCCGCAGGCGCACAGCAAAACGGCGTAAGCGCAATCGATTTCCAATTCCCGAAGCAGACCCAAAAGATCACGCTGAAGATCTCGGACGTTGAGTGGACCGCAGGCGATACCACGAGCGGAACGCAGCCCGAGACGCCCGCAGGGGGCAAGGAGATCTCCGTGACCGCTACCGAGTGGTACGGCAACGGCTACGTCAAGCTCTCCATGTCCGATGAGGACTTCGCGCTCGTGAAGGAAGCGGCCAGCTGCAAAGTCAACGACGCCGATACGAAAGCCTTCGGCGACGGCAAGGGTTTCCTTGTAGACGGCAATTTGCTTCAGGTCCAGCTTTCTGAAGATTACGGCGAAGGCAAGACCTATTCCGTAGTGTGGTATGATGCGGAAGGCAATGCCATCGCGCATGCGACGTTCAGCTACACGGCATAACGCAACAACGCAGGGGCGACGGGCTTCCGCCGCCCCTCAATTGCGTAAAAATCAATACGAATAAGGAGCGAACACAATGGCTAATTTCTTTGCAGGCGCAAAGGGTGTCAAGCGCATCGTGCTCATCGCGGTCGCCTTCCTCCTTGTCGCCATACTGATCGCGGGGAACATCGTCCTCAACTACTTCTCCCCTCTGCTTCACCCCTATTTCGGCGGTTTGGCGACGGGCGGAGATAAGCAGATGCAGGAGAATGCCGTAGGTCAAGCGGACGACCTCATCGGCGAGATCGCCGAGGAGAGCATGGTCCTTCTCAAGAATGAGAACTACCTTCCCCTTCCCAAGAGCACCAAGATAAACTTCTTCGGTTGGAATTCCACCGATCAGGGCTTCCTCGTCGTGGGCGGCGGCAGCGGTGCTTCCCCCATCAACGAGAGCAACGAATATCACACCACGCTGCTCGAAGCATTCACCGAAGCGGAGATGGAGTATAATCTCGACCTCGCGGCGGCGTATTCGAGAGTCAGCTCCAAGGACGCGGACTTCTGGGGCGACGGCGGCTCCACGGGCAAGGATGCCACGGAGACGATGATCAACCCGCCCGCTTCCTTCTACACGGACGACCTCATGACGGCGGCGAAGAACTATTCGAAGACGGCCATCGTCGTCCTCGGGCGTTGGGGCTGCGAGAACGGCGGCAACGGCGAGCTCAAGAACATCAAGAGCTACCAAAACGGCGCCTTCCTCGAACTCACGGCCAATGAAAAGGTGATCTTCGAGAACCTCAAGCAATACGGCTTCGATGTGACCGTCCTTCTCAATACGACCAACCCCATCGAGCTCGGCTTCCTCGAGGAATACGACAACATCAAGGCGTGCATCTACGTCGGGATCCCCGGCCAATCGGGCGCACGCGCCATCCCCAAGATCATCACGGGCGAAGTGACCCCTTCGGGCAGACTTTCGGATACCTATGCCTACGATTGGCAGACCTACAACCCCTCCTATGCGAACACGACGAGCGCCAATTCGAGCATCGTCTATCAGGAGGGCATCTACTTCGGGTACCGCTGGTATGAGACGGCGGACGCCGAGGGCTACTTCACCTCGCAGGGCACTTCCTACGATAAAGTCGTGCAGTTCCCCTTCGGCTACGGCCTCTCCTACACGAAGTTCAAGCAGGAGATCGTCGAGACCTCTTGGAAAGAGGGCGAAAAGCTCGAAGCGGGCAAGGAGTACTCCGTCGTCGTGCGCGTGACCAACATCGGCAGCGAAGCGGGAAGAGACGTCGTTCAGCTCTATTACTCGGCGCCTTACACCAAGGGCGGCATCGAGAAATCGGCCATCAACCTGCTTGCCTTCGATAAGACGGCCCTCCTTCAGCCCAACAGCGAAACCGAGGGCATCCAGGAAGTCAAGCTCACCTTCACGGCCTATGATATGGCTTCCTACGACGCCTACGACATGAACAAAAACGGCTTCAAGGGCTATGAGCTCGACGAGGGCGCCTACACCATCACCCTCCGTGCCAATGCGCATGAGCTCTTCCCTACGCCCGAAGAGAATTCCGAAGGCACCAACACCGTTACGATCGCTTCCGAGAACATTCAGATCGCGAACGATCCCACGACGAATGCCGTCGTCGAAAACCTCTTCACGGGCGATAATGCCTATGCGAACATGCCCATCGACGGTTCGACGGGCATTACGGGCGGCGTGACCTATCTCTCCCGCGCCGACTTTGCGGGCACCCTCGCGACGGCGCAGGCGGGCGGCATCACGAGCGCTGCAAGCAGTGCCGCAAACTACACCTACACGGGCTACGACAACGACGCAGGGATCGCGGCGGAAGTTGCGAATTTCGGCAATGCCGCCGAGATGGGGCAGTACCTCGTCACGCTCGAGACGGGCGACAAGGCGACCTCCGCACAGCTCAACGGAACGAGCGAGGCGGAGCTTACCGTCAATGAGACGCTCCTTATCCAGCTCTCCGATTGGGACAGCCCGATGTGGGATATCTTCCTCGGGCAGCTCTCCGAATCGGATGCCGAGGCCCTCATCGGAAGAGGCGGCTTCCGTACCGAAGCCATCGCCTCGATCGGCAAGCCCCGTCAGCAGAATACCGATGGTCCTGCGGGATTCAACAGCGCGGTCATCTCCCCCGGGAAAGCGCCCGAGGCTTGGGCCGTCTTCCCCGCCGAGACCCTCTCGGGCTGCAGCTGGAGCCAGAGGCTCATGTATAACCTCGGGCAGGCGCAGGGCATGATCGGCAACAGCACGAATACCTACGGTTGGTATGCGCCCGGCGTCAACCTGCACCGCAGCGTCTACAATTCCCGTAACTATGAGTATTACAGCGAGGACGGGCTTCTCTCGGGCAAACTCGCGGCGGAGACCATCCGCGGCGCCAAGGAGAAGAACCTCTACTGCTATCTCAAGCACTTCGTGATGAGCGAACCCGGCCAGAACGCCACCGATTGGTACACGTGGACGACCGAGCAGGCCCTCCGCGAGATGTATCTGAAGCCCTTCGAGATCGCCGTCAAAGAGGGCGGCGCAAACGCCATGATGAGCGCCTTCAACAAGCTCGGCGCCGTGTGGTGCGGCTACAACCACGCCCTCCTCACCGACGTCCTCCGCAAGGAATGGGGCTTCAAGGGCTCCGTCATCACCGACTGGGATCAAGGCTACATGAATGACTACAACAAGGCGGTGAAGGCGGGCAACGACCTCTGGCTCAACAACGCCAATACCGATGCAAGCCTCAACTACAACGATGTCGGTGCGAAGTACGGCGCCAAGCTCTCCGTCAAGGGCATCGTGTACACCTACGTCGATACCTATGTCACGGCCATGAACTATCAGAAGGGCATCGACAACGGTACGATCGAGGATAAGTACAGCATCACCCTCGGCGCAGGCGTGAGCACCACGCCGCACTCGACCCTGTTCGTCGCACTGTGGACGATCGTCGATATCGTGCTCGTCGCGGGCATCGGCGTATGCGTCCTCTTCATGTTCCTTCCGAAGGACAAGAAGACGGCTTCGAACGAATAACTTTTCAGGCAGACCCGGCGGGGGAGCGCGTCTCCCCCGCCGCAGTGTGCCCCCCTTTCCCTATGAGACGAACTCTTTTTCCGCTCGTACTCGTATTTTCGCTGCTTGTATCACTTCTTATTACGGGCTGTACAACTTCGGGAGGCAAGGAATTTTCCGACGACTTCTCCCGCTCCCCCATCTATTACACCGTCGAACGCGGCACGGGCTATCTTCGCTGGGCGCCGCAGGAGGGTGCAACGGAGTATACCGTGCGCCGCTCCATGACCCGCTACGGCCGATTCGAGACCGTAGCCCAAACTTCGGAATGCACCTATGTTTCCGAGGATCCTTTTGCATACTACGAAGTCACCGCACAAAAAGACGGAAAAACCCTTCCCGTCGGCCTTGCGTGTGCCTTCGGCGAACATACGCTCGTGGTGGGCCCAAACGATGATATGACCGCCGTGCAGGCGCATATCGACGCCGTGCATGCCCGCCTCGAACATGGCTACGACGGGCAGTTTTCCTCCGAACGCTTCGCCCTCCTTCTCCTCCCCGGGGACTACCCCCTCACCGTAAAAGTCGGGTATTATACCTCGGTCTGCGGGCTGGGCGCTTCCCCCGAAGACGTCACCGTCGATCGCATCTACGTCTCCAACGAGGTCCTCTCGGATGAAAACGCCACCTGCACTTTTTGGCGGAGCATCGAAAATATCACCGTCCGCGAAGACGCCGTGTGGGCCGTCTCGCAGGCGACCTCGCTTCGCAGGATGAACTTCCTCGGCGACCTCAAGCTCTCCTATTCGGGCTGGTCCTCGGGCGGGTTCCTCGCCAACAGCCGTGTCGCGGGGAGCGTCGATCCCGGTTCCCAGCAGCAGTGGCTCTCCCGCAACGACGAATGGACGCGCTGGACCCGCGGCGATTCGCATAACTTTGTCTTCAGCGGCTGCAAGGGCGGGATGCCGCAAGACGGCTGGACGGAGAACACGACCCGCGTCACCATCCTCACCGAGACCGAGCGCATGGCCGAAAAACCCTACCTCATCTATGAAAAATCGCGGGGATACGGCGTCGTCGTGCCCGCGGTGAAGGAATATACTTCGGGCGTGGATTGGGAGAATACGGGCAAGTTTTTGCCCCTCTCCGAGTTCCGCATCGCGGCGGAAGAAGATACGGCGTCTGCCCTCAACGAGGCCCTTCTCTCGGGCGAACATCTCCTCTTCCCCGCGGGGCAGTATGCCCTCGAGGCTCCCCTTGCCGTCACGCTCTCGGATACCGTCGTCCTCGGCATGGGCTATCCCACCCTCAAGACGACGGAAGAAAACCTCGATTGCGCCGTCCGCCTTGCCGATGTGGGCGGCATCCGCCTCGCCGCGGTGCTTGTCGACGCGAATACAACAAGGACGCTCGTCGAAGTCGGAAGGGCGGGCAGCCACGTCAACCACAGCAAAAACCCTACCCTTCTCTCCGATCTCTTCCTCCGCATCGGCGGCGCGGAAAACCGCCATACTGAGGTAGATACCGCGCTCGCGATCTATTCGGACGACGTGCTCGGCGATAACTTCTGGGTGTGGCGGGCAGATCATTCCGAGGGCGTGCAGTGGGAAGATCTCACCTACACCGATGAAAAAGGCCCGCATACGCTCTTTGGCAATCCCGTGCGCACGGGCGTGCTCGTCGAGGGCGATCACGTCTCCCTCTACGGCCTGATGGTGGAGCACTGCGAAGGCTATCAGACGGATTGGCGGGGGCAGGACGGCCTCACCGTGATGTATCAATCCGAGACCCCTTACGAGGTCCCCGCGCAAGAGAAATGGATGTCGGAAAACGGCAAAAACGGCTGTGCAAGCTACCGTGTAGAAGGCGGCGTCGCCTTGCATCGCGCCTATGGCATCGGCATCTATCTCGTCAACTTCGGAACGGTCAACCTCGCCTCTGCGATCGAAGCGCCCGCGGGGCAGGGCATAAAACTGCATCATCTCGTCGTATGCGATTTTACGCAGAGCTACGGGGCGACGATCTCCCATGTCGTCAATGATGTGGGCGGGGGCGTGGGGCCGAACAGCTTCCGCAGCCTCATCGAAGATTTCCCCGCAAATTAGCATTTTCTGCACTCATATAGCACTTTTGTAAGGATCTAACGGCAAACTGCCGTGCGATACAATAATAGGATAGGAGGAAAATTATGGCTACACGTAAGTCTGCGATCCGCTATATCGTCGCTACCTTGCTTACCCTTGCCGCAATGATGCTCGTTTTTGCGGCTTGCGGTTCCAAGCAGTTCGCGATCGATTGGCAAATCGATGAACACGTGACCGTCACCGCAGAAGGCTACGATACGCTGCCTTCCAAGGTCGACGAAAACTCCGAGCTCGAGCTCACGGTCACCCCGTCTACGGGGTATGTGGTGGACGAAGTCCTGCGCAACAACAGGACGGTCGAGCCGACCGGCAGCGGAAAGTACAAGGTGAAGATCAGCGAAGATAACATCACGATCAAGGTCACCGCGAAACTCTCCGTGACGAGCGTCGAAGTCACCAAGAAGCCCGATAAGAACAGCTACGGTGCGGGCGAGACCCTCGTAAAGGACGGCATGGAAGTCAAGGCCACCTTCGGCGACGGGTCGAATAAGGTCCTCGGATCTGCCGATTACCGCGTCGTCTACAACACCGATGCGGGTGCCTTCGCGCTCGGCGATACGAGCTTCAAAGTCTCGTATGAGGGCAAGGAATCGGCTCCCGTAGAGCTCGATGAAAAGGTCGTGGCGAAAGTCACCCTCGATCTCGACGGTGCGACCCTCAAGAACAGCTATTTCGAGACCCTCACCGCGAACACCGAGCTCAAGGATGTGAAGAATGAGAACGGCGTCGTCTCCTTCTACTTCGAACAGCCCCTCACCAAGAAGGTCACCCTTCCTACGGGCAACGATATGCAGAAGGGCGTGAACGTCGGCGATTACGACTTCACGGGTTGGACCAACGGCATGAAAGAGCTCGCCGTGGGCGAACAGGTCGGCTATGCGCTGAAGGCTTCCTTCGCCGCCAACCTCGTCCGTCTCAGCAAGGTCTATTATAAACTTGAGGGAAGCGTTCCCTATCTCGAGCTCGAAGGCACCTTCCAGCTTGCGAACAAGTTCTTCCTCTTCCTCTATGAAGGAAACGATGTGGTCTACGTCGAAGATGAGGCGGGTGCGCTCGAAGGGACCCGCGGCCAGGCTTTCACCTACAAATTCGATATGACCAAGCTCTCGTCGGCACGGACGCCCGACGGCAAAGATTACAGCGGCAAGTGGATGGATATCAAGATCATCCCGCTCGAAGAGGATACGGGCGAAGTCACGCCCGAGGCAGTCATCAGCAAGGCGATGGATATCGATATCACCCGCTATCCCGCGGATTTCGTCGATACGAACCAGACGTTGGCGTTCGGCGACTTCGTGTATTCCTTTGCGACGTACACGCCCACAGGCACGACGGCTTCCCACCTCAAGGCAGTCTTCAACCTCAAGCCCTCCGAATACAGCTTCGAAGTTGTAGGCGGTGTGGATGCAGACGGCAACCCCACGCTCACGCTGAACGGCACGGCGGCAGAACAGTTCGAAGGACAGTATGCCCGCGTCGATATCGAGAGCGTCGCCACGGCGCAATACGGCAAGATCGAGGGCGGCAAGTGGACGGTCACCTTCGTGCTCGGCCCCGAGAACTTCAAACTCAACACCATCGGCTACATGCACTTCAACATCGTTGAAACCGAAACCGCCGGCAAGGGCGACGGTTGGAAGCCCAACAGCGACAACAACCTCGGCAACGTCGCGAACACGAACACCAACCTTACGGATAACGGTGATTTCGCCTACGACGGCTCCAACGGGTACCTTCTGAGCGGCACGACCCTCCGTATCGCCAATGCGGACGACACCGCCGTCTATTACGTCGGCGCAGGCAAGTGGGGTGGCTTCATCGTCTACGGCAGAAACGAGAACAAGTCGCTCGAGTTCGTCAACGAAGTGCACATCGCCCTCAAGGTCGACGACATGGAGAACCCCACCAAGGTCTACTACGTATTCCAGCTGAGAGCGGTCGGCGCTTCCAAGGCCTATACCGAAGAAGAGATCAAGACCCTCTTCCTGTTCGGCAATATCGACGGCAGCTCGGAAAACCTCTATGAATGCGCGAAGATCGAAGCGCTCGGCGGCGGCGTGTATCGCGTTTGGTACGATATCACCGAATATACGGGCGGTCAGCTTTGGCCCAACTTCTACATGAAGGATGCTGTGGAAGAAGGCGCCGTGCAGACCTACACGAAGACGTTTGAGCTTCGGAACGGAACGAGTGCGGATGAAGAGCTCTATGCCATCGCAGGCGGCAGAAAGTTCACCATCAAGGTGGAATATGGCGGCGCTTGCGTCGTGCCCGTAGCGGCGACGGAAGGCGAAGTGAACCCCGAATCGGCAGATCCAGAGAACTTTGGTACCACCGAGCCCGAGCCCACTCCCGAGCCTTCCACGATCGAATACACCCTTACCGATGCCGATCTTGTGGAAGAGAACGGGAAGCCCTACTTCGTTTTGAAGGGCACCTACACGGGCGGCACCAAGGAAGAGCTCCAATCTGTGCTTGAAGCCGTGCATTTCGACCTTGAGACGAACGCCAACATGGGTGCAAGCGGTTGGAACAGAGTGAGCGGCTATCCGAGGATCGTGGAGACGACGGACAGCGGTTGGACGATCAAATTCGATATCTCTTCGTTGATGCAGCCCGCGACCCCGCACTTCAAATCCGAGAGCGGCGATATTAAACTCAGCACCGAACATGCCGTACACGGCAAAACCATTACCGTCGGCGGCGTTGAATACTCGATCTTCAACAAGCCCGAAAATGATGATGCCGACCATAATTTCTGGGGCAATGTCGGGTTGATGGCAAAAGACGAGAGAATGAACGGCAAGAGCTACACCATCGGCACTGCGAATCTCGTCACAGAGGAAAATAAGGTCTATTACACGGTCGTCGTCACCTTCACGGGCTTCTCGGCGGATGAACTCGCCAAGCTCGATGAGATCGTAAAATTCGGCGACAGCGGCAAGACGAGCGATATGTATGCGGTTGCCAAGTTCACGGCGGTAGAGGGGAAGGAGAACACTTATACGTTCTACTTCGATATCACGAACAGAGCGGTCAGCGAGGATATGCTCTATGCGCATATCTTTGTGTACTCCGCAAGCCAGGACGTGAAGGATCCTTCCGCCAACGGCAAATCCGTTACCTTGAACGGTAAGACTTATTCGATCAAGTGCGTCGATGGCGATCCCGCGGAGGGCGGTACTTGGGGGATGTCGAACCTGTTCGTATCGAATGCGGAATAACGCCATAGTTCGGTCAAATAAAGCGTGCCGCGCGGAATGCGCGGCACGCCCAACCCCGATAAGGAGATGACACCATGAAATCAAAATCTAAGATCGTATGCTTCAGCGTGAGCGCCGTGATCCTCGCGATCGTCCTCGCACTGAACATTGCCATCGGGATCTTTTCAGACGTGCTCGATATGTGGGTCGTAAAGTATAAGACGGGCGAATCCTCGGCGGCGACACGCGCCGCGGGCGCAGAGCTCGTGGAAGAGATCCAAGAGGAAGGCACCGTGCTCGTACGCAACGAAAACGCCACCCTCCCCCTCGACCGCAAGGTGCAGACGAAAGTCAACGTCTTTGGCTGGGCTTCGGTGGATTGGCTCTATGCGGGTTCGGGCTCGGGCAAGATCGTCGGGCAGACGAGCGGCAAGAACAAGCTGTTCGTCGACCTCTATGAGGCCCTCACGAACTACGGCATCGAGTATAACCAAGACTTAAGATCGATGTATCAGCGCTTCAATTCCCGCAGATATAAGGCGGATGACCTCTCCGCGGGCAACAATAACTCCACGGGCGCGCTGCACTCCTTCAGCTATGAGTTCTGCCGCCTCTATGAGCCCAACATCAACGACGCCAACTACTACACCGAGGCGCTCAAAGACGGCGCCAAGGACTTTTCGAACACCGCGCTCGTCGTGCTCGGCAGAACGGCGGGCGAGAGCGACGATTGCCCCAAGGTGCAGTATAAGCAGACGTCCTCCTCTTCGAGCTCGGTGACCGTCGATGAGACGCGCACCTATCTCGAGATCTCCACCGAGGAAGAGGCCCTCCTCACCTATGTGGGGCAGAACTTCGAGAACGTGATCGTGCTCATCAACTCCACCAACGTGATGGAGCTCGGCTTCCTCGAGAAGATCGCGGGGCTCGACGCCTGCCTCATCACGGCGACGACGGGCAGCGCGGGCGCCAATGCCATCCCTTCCCTCCTCTACGGCGAGAAGGCGATCGTCGAGCGCGACGAAGAGGGCAACGAGATCTCCCGCGAATATCAGCCCATCGGCCCTTCGGGCAAGACGGCGGATACCTTCGCCTACGACCTTACGACCTCTTCGACCTACGCCAACGTGGGTTCGGGCGTGAAGGGCACAAACGGCCAAGGGCAGGATACGACCAACTTCTACACCAACGGCACGGGTCTCTATCCCATGACCGAGATGCACACCAACGGCAGCACCAACGTCAGCTATTCGGGCGTTGCCTACACCGATTACATCGAGAACATCTATCTCGGCTACCGCTGGTATGAGACGGCCGATAAGATGGGCTTCTGGGATTCGGAGAAGGCGAAGAGCACGTGGGGCATCGAGAACGGCTACGAAGACGTCGTACAATACCCCTTCGGCTACGGCCTCTCCTACACCACCTTCGAGTGGACGGTCGTCCCCGAGAAGAACGACGGCGCCGCGCTCGGGAAGAACGATTCCATCGTGTTCACCGTCACCGTGAAGAACATAGGCACCCATGCGGGACAGGATACCGTCGAACTCTACTACGAGCCCGTCTACCATGAGGGCGGGATCGAGAAATCGGCCCTCAACCTCGCCGCCTTCGCCAAGACGACGCAGGTGTTGCAGCCCGGTGACGTGCAGACCATCCGCCTTGAGTGCAAAGTCTCGGATATGAAATCCTACGACTGCTACGATAAGAACGACAACGGCTATCGCGGCTATGAGCTCGAGAGCGGCAACTACATCCTCACCCTTCGCACCGATGCGCACACCGTGGCGCCCGACGAGATGATCGCACAGGGCAAGGCGACCTATACCTACCATGTCGACAGCGATATCACCTATGATGAGGACGAAGCTTCGGGCAACCCCGTCGAGAACCTCTTCACGGGCAAGAATGCGGTAGACGGCGTCGCCATCGACGGCAACAGCGACGGGACGGCGGAGATCACCTATCTCACCCGCGACAACTTCGAGGGGACCTTCCCCTACGAGCGTGCCGCCAACCGCGAGATGGCAGGCGCAATCCGTCAGCTCAACCTCTATAAGAAGGAACAGGCCGATGCGTGGATTGATCCCAACGATCAAGCGCCGCAACAGGGCGTTGCGCTCGAGCAAAAGCTCTACGATGGCGGCAGCATCACCGCGCTCGGGATGCAGGTCGGCAATTCCGCCAACTATGAGAACGACGAGATCTGGAAGCCCGTCCTCGATGCGCTCACCGAGAGCGAAATGAGGCAGCTCGTCTTGCACGGCTATGTGCACACCGAGGCGGTCGATTCCATCGGCAAGCCCAAGACGAGCGATCTCGACGGTCCCAACCAGATCGGCAGCTTCGTGGATACCTACGCGAACCAAGCGCTCACGGGCTTCTCTTCGATCGTCCTCGCGCAGTCGTGGAACCTCGAGCTCTCCTACAGCATGGCGCTCACTCTCGGCCGTGAGGCCGCGGCCAACGGCATCAACGGTTGGTACGGCCCCGGCATCAACGTCCACCGTTCCCCCTTCGGCGGCAGAAACTATGAGTACTATTCCGAGGACCCCGTCCTCTCCGGTCTCATGAGTGCCTATGCCGTCGCGGCGGCCAAGAATGCGGGCGTCTTCAGCTACCTCAAGCACCTCTGCTGCTATGAGAGCGAGAGCGGGCGAGACGGCATGTATAACTGGCTCACCGAGCAATCCCTCCGCGAGATCTACCTCAAGCCCTTCGAGCTCAGCGTGAAGGAACTTTCGGTGAAGGATACGAGCGGCAAACTTGTGCGCACCGTCGGCGGCTGCACGGGCATCATGTCCTCCTACGGAAGGATCGGCGCCGTGTGGACGGGCGGCAGCTACGCCCTCCTCACCGAGCTCGTCCGCGAGGAATGGGGCTTCAAAGGCGCCATCCTCACCGACTACGCCGATCACCACAACTTCATGAACGGCGATCAGATGCTCCGCGCGGGCGGCGATCTCTGGATGGACGGCTGGAACAACAACGGCGCCTTCGCACAGGAGACGAGCAGCAATTCCTTCAAGCTCGCCCTCCGCGACGCCGCAAAGCACGTCATCTACATGTGGGCGAACGCGCTTGCGACACAGGCAGATTACAACCAGCGCATCGAAAACGGCGAATTGGACGGCGTCTCCATCAATACGGCGCCCCTCGAGCTCAACTTCCGTTGGTACATCCCCGTGCTCGTCGCGATCGATGTGCTTGCGGTCGGCGGCTGTGCCGTGTGGATCTTCTTCACCCTGAAGAAGAAGCCCTCCGCCCAGACTTCCGATGATGCGGGCGATCCGCCTGCTTCCGCAGAAGAATAAGAGCTGTGCTCCCCTGCTTCTGCGGGGGAGCCTTTCTTCCGCGAAAATCGACCTACGTCCCCCCGCGTTCGGAACTTCGGGCGGGGCGGAAACCTTGAGATACGGAGGTCCCCGTGAACTACAAACGGCTTGCGGCCCTTGCCATGTGCTTGGGCTGTGCAATCTCGGCGTTTGCCCTCGGCGCATGTGCAGACGACGTCGTCCCCACGCCGAACGTATCGCACGAAAACATGTCTTTCCTCAAGGCCGTGGGGAGCGACGTAAAGAATGAAGAAGGTGAAAAGGTGCAGCTGCGCGGCGTGAATGCGGGCGGGCTGGGCGTCATCGAACAGTGGATGACGGGCTTCCGCAGCTCTTCGGGAGAGGACGGCATCCGTTGCCGCGATCATCTCACCACGAGTCTCGAGTTCACCTCACGCTTCGGCTTCGAGGGCGGAAAGGCGCTCTGGGAAAACTACTACGCGGGTTGGTGGAGCGAGACGGATTTCGAGAACTGTGCCGGAATGGGCATCAACGTCCTGCGCCTGCCCTTCACCTATATGAACGTGGACTACGGCGCCACGCAGGGCTACGACCACGCCGGGCAATACGACTTCACTCTGCTCGACAGCTTCGTCGACGGCGCCGCGCAGCACGGCATCTACACCATTCTCGATCTTCACGGCGCCTACGGCAGTCAAAACGGGCAGGACCACAGCGGCGAGGTCATCGATTCCGCCGAGGACGTGGACTTCTACACCAACGAGACCTACATCTCCCTCACGGAGCGGCTTTGGACGGCCGTCGCCGAACACTATAAGGACGACCCCGCGGTGGCGGGCTACGACCTTCTGAACGAACCCGGGGAGAAGGCAGGTGAAACGTATGCACGGCACTGGGATGTCTTCGACCGCCTCTATCGCGCCATCCGCGCTGCGGACGACGAGCATATCGTCATCTTCGAATCGTGCTGGGGCGGACAGAATCTCCCCTCCCCCGCCAAATACGGCTGGGAGAACTGCATGTATTCCTTCCACCACTACACGAACTGCACGGGCCTCGAACGCTTTCAGGAGCACGTGACGAGCTTCACCGACCGCCTCGACGACGTGGAGGCAAAGAACTTCGGCGTCCCCCTCTACATGGGCGAATTCTGCTGCTACGATAACCCCGAGCAGTGGTCGTATACCCTCGGGATGCTGAACGAACGCGGCTGGCATTGGACGACGTGGACCTACAAGGTCTTCATCCGCAGCGCTTGGGGCGTCTATAATCTTACCCTCCCCGCCGAGGATAAGGTCAACGCCCACACCGATTCCGAGACGGATATCCGCAAGAAATTCAGCGCCCTCCGCACCGACCGCAATGCGGTGAAGTTCACCTTCTACGATGGCACCACCCTCTTCGATATGATCAAGCGCTTCGCCTCCCCCACCCCTTGACCCCGCATGGCCGGTATGTTATAGCACAAATTTGTGGTATACCTTTGCGGCATTTTGCGGCACAACTTCATCAAAAAATCATCCGCCTGCCTCGCAGACGGATGATTTTTTCGTGTGGAAATTATTCCTTGCATTCGAACAGGTCTTCTATTTCACAGCCCAAAGCTCTCGATATCTGAAGAAGTTTTACGGCAGGCGCCATATTGATATCGAGGCGCCGTTGCTCGTAAAGTTGGATAGAGCGCAGCGACACGCCGCATAGCCGCGCCAACTCCCTTTGGGAAAGGTTGGCGTTTTTTCTGTATCTTGCCAAATTCGTCTCTTTATGAAAGACGATCCCGTTTGCGACATCCACGAATTTATCAAGCCCCGCCTCATGCAGAGGGTGATACATTGCAAGGATCCTCGAAGGAGGAAGCCGCCGCCCGATCTGTTCGAATCCGAGCCCCGTCAGCCACTGATAGTACGCAAGCACAAAACCGCACCAATACTCGGGGCTCTTCTCAAGTTGTGCATGCTTTCGGGGCGGGCGCTCGCGCGTTATTTCCTCGAAAAGGACCTGCGGGGGCATATTGACATAGCGCGGATTCCCGCGGCCGAATTGCTCCGCGGCTCCGCTTTCGATAAAGTCATGGAACAGCATATCCGCCTGCCGCCCGCCTCGCACGAAGTCAAAGGTTTCGGCAAGGGTATTCATCGCATCGTCAACGTAGAGTTCGTTGTATGCGCGGATCATCGTTTTTCACCTCCTGCCGAATGATATCCATGATGAACAGGTCATCGCGGCTCACCTCGATCTTGCGCGTCGCCGCGAAATATTCCTCTCGGGCAGACCGATCCCTTGCGACCCTCTTGGTGTAATATTTTTCGCCGTCTACAACGCAGCTCTTGATAAATTTGAGATGTTCAAAAGATCTCTCGGAGTGTAATACGATCTGCACGCCGAGTTTGCCGAGTTCCATTGCGCGGGAAAGCTGCGAAACGGTGATGGAATTCCGCACGAAATCTCTCGCAAAAGAAAAATACGAATCGTCGGCACGATAGCCTTTTATCACGTCGATGGTGCTCAGATCCACGAAGAAATGGTCTAAAATATAGCTTCGCACCTGTTCATCGTTGGGGGTCAATCCCGTCGGCATACGGTATTTCAATAAGAGTGCTACCCAGTTCAAAATGTTATACGATTTACTCGTCAGATCCAAGACGTGCAGATCGGATAGATCGAGTTCATATTCGTTGGTATAACCGTCGTTGTCGTCGGGGCACGCCCATTCGTTCGCGAGTTCGATATTTTCGGTGCAGTAAAAGCCATAGCCGTAGTCATTGGTCTCTTTCCCGCCATGAAAAACAGGTCTTTCTATGATGCTTTTGGATCCGTGATAGAGTATGATTTTACTGCTCATGCCTTCATTATCTCCTTCCGCCGATACTATTATATCAGTAGACTGATACTTTTGTCAACCGTTTCGAAAAAATTTCTGCATAATCAAACGCTTCGCCTCCCCCACTCCCTGACTCCGCATGGCCGGTATGTTATAGTACAAATTTGTGGTATACCTTTGCGGCATTTTGCGGCACAACTTCATCAAAAAATCATCCGCCTGCCTCGCAGACGGATGATTTTTTGTTCGGAATTATTCCTTGCATTCGAACAGGTCTATGGCCTTCCCTCAACGCGGTTTTAATTTGTATCCGCAATAGGGGCATTCCACATCGTTCGGACCGATTTTACTGAAACAAGAGGGGCACTCATCACGGTTCGGCATGTTGATCGGATCCAAATCTTCATCTGCCCGAAAGGTATCATCGTTGATTCCATTCCTTCCCGTATCGTTCGGCGTGTCGGACGTTTGAGAGTCTGACGACATCTGTAAGTTTTGAATGCCCTCTGCAGCATTCGTCGTTTGGACGATCAACTCGCCGAAACCATACAAAATAAACGAACCCACCCACGAAAGCAGACAGCCGCCTATTAAGACGAGGAACCCCTCCCAAATCAATTTTAAGTACCAACAGGCGATCGCTCCCGCAACGGAGATCAGGCAACCTAAGATCGTACAAAGAATTGCCAATATTTGGATTTTTTTGCCAATGTTATGAAACATAAACTCCTCCTCGATTTTTTCATTTGTCTTGCATATTCAGTATAACACAGCGCAAAAGGAAATGTCAAGCACGAAGAAAAATTTCGAACAAAATAAAACAACCCAAACCGAACAAAGCAGTTCGATTCGGGTCGCTTGCGGCGGGACGGTGAAGACTGAAAACAGTCAATCGATCAATCCTAAAATATAGTCCACGGATTCTCCGAAAAATTCCGAGAGAATGATGAGCGAAGAGGCCGTCGGCTCCGTCTTTGAAAGCTCCCACTTTGCGATGGCGGATTGACTGATTCCCGTTGCGCGCGCCAGATCCATTTGACTCAGCTGTTTTTCTGTCCTTAATTCTTTTAATCGTTGGGCAAAATTCATACTTAAATTATATTCGGCATAAGTAAAAAAAGACTTGACAAGTCTTATCAGACTTGATATAATGTAGTCGACAAGTCATATTAGACTTGATTTTATCACGGAAGGAGAACAAAAATGACTAAGTTTCAGATTGTGCAAATTCTGAAAGCTGCAAAATTGCCCGTCATCATCGGCTGCGCTTTGCTTGTCCTGGGTTTGCCGCTCATGATCATAGGCGCCGTAGTGTCTGTAGCGGCCCTGTTTTGGATCGGGCTCGTCGTTTTGGGCGGCGGGATCCTCAGCATTGCGATCGGCATCAGCAATGCCAAGGACGTAGTGCATGCGATCTGCCCGAATTGTCAGAAGTTTATGGGAGAAACGGACGAGACCGTTCATTACACCATCGAACTTGCGCAGCGGGAGAACGTATACGATAGCACAGGTAAGGATACGGGAAGTATCAAATTCAGTTATAATTATACCATTTTATGTCCCCACTGCGGCAACACGACAATGCAAATTTACCATATAAGAGAAAGCAATCAAGCGAAGGCAAATACGCTGGCCGACAAATATGTCAAAAGAATTCTGCAGGTGAAGACAAGAAAATAATAGAACGCAAAAGGGACCGGCAATAAGCCGATCCCTTTTTCATATTGGAACTTTCGGTGTCAAATCCACACCCGTTTTCTGTCGCAGAGATACAAGCAAGACAAGGAAAACGAGCATTGCCGACGGGGAGTCTACTTGGCGTAAATGACCCGAGGCAAGCGCAGTTTGACACCGTATTGCGCCGCATATATGCGGCAGAATGGTGGACCTGCGGAGAGTTGAACTCCGGTCTTACAGGGTTCAGACGCGGACACTACACGCTTAGTCTGTGGTCGTTCTCGGCCCCGCGGAGCCCGCAGACAAGCTCCTTTGGGGTCATACCTCCGAAATTCATCGCCTTGCGGGGGAGGTCCGCCGCGAGACAACGTTCCCTACAAAATGACGCCCAAACCCCGACCGTAGGAACTCGGGACAGGACGGGGCGTAATCGTTTACGCCGCAAGCGCAACGCGGCGAGCCGTAGCTCTGCGCGCGGAAGCGCGTCTTACAGACTTATCGTCAGCAATTAAAATTTTTCCGTTTTTACGGAGCCGAGCCTCCGACGTGCGTCCGACGAGATCCGCCTGCAATCGAATCCGTAACAGGCCCGATCGCGACGTTCGTCATCATTATATTATACCTTGCGCCAAATAAAGTCAACTATTTCCGTACCGAAAAATCGCCGCCCGAGGCAGCTTCCCAAATAAAATACGGCTTACCAATCCTTTCTGCCGCACAATACGTCGATCGAGACGCCGAAGATATCCGCGAGCTTCCAAAGGTACGAAAGCGTGGGTTCGCCTTCTCCCCTCTCCCACTTACTCACGCACTGCTGCGTGACGCCGACCGCCTCGGCAAGTTTGGATTGCGAAAAAGCGTGCTCCCTGCGAAACACATTCAAGTTTTGCGAAAATTTAATTTCCACGAAAAAAGTTTACTACTATTTTTGTGAAAATCTTGACATACAACGAATGTTGTGCATAAAATTGGAAATATTTTCCGCAATACGCCTATGCTCCACGCTTTTGCAATTTCCCACGCCCGTTTGCCGCAATTATCGCCCTTCTTCCCGCGTTTGATACATTGTGCATGCGGTGCTTGGGATCGGTACGCATAGGAAAAATGGAGAATGGAGAATGGAGAATGGAGAATGGAGAATGGAGAATGAAGAATTGAGAATTATGAATGGGGAATAGAGAATTGAGAAATGAGAATGACAAAGCAAGTACGAAGTTCGACACCCCCTCCGTGGGAGCAAGTACGCAGTCCGACGCCCCCTCCGTGGGAGCAGATACGCAGTTCGACACCCCCTCCGTGGGAGGGGGATCAAGGGGGTGGGGCGGCGAAAAAGCAAATACGTAGTCCGTCACCTTGCTTCCCCTTTTAGGGGAAGTACCTGCGTCAGCAGGGGATAGGGTTTCCAAAAACCCCTCAGTCACGGCTCGCGCCGTGCCAGCTCCCCTACAAGGGGAGCCAAGGGGCCTGAACGTCATTTCGACGACCGTAGGGAGGAGAAATCTCAAGTAAGATTAAGACTGTGGTGATTCTTACTTCGCGCTACGCGCTCGTGCCGCGCTTAGAGAATTAGAAATGCGCGCGGGGCGACTACGCTCAGAATGACATAATTAGAAGCCCACCCCCCTACCCCCCTCCGATGGAGGGGGTATCGCTTTGAATAGGCCCCGTCGGAATGACGTACTGAGCGGCCCCGTTTGTCTTCCGGCCGAAGTCAGTTCAGGACGACATCCTTGAGGCTTTCGTATTTTCCCATGGCGGCGCGGCGGATCTCCGCGGCGTTCAGCTGGCGTTCGAAGGCCTCGTCGACGAGCTTTTTCGCCGTAAATATGCTTCCCGCGCTATAGCGCAGGTTCTTGATCTCGGTGAGGAATTTGCCGCTCTGGCGGGTGCCCAAAAATGTGCGCGGGCGCATTTTTGATCAAGCTTTTTGAATTCTTTCCGCAGGGCACACGAATGCCTTGATTTTTTTACCTGATAATGCTATAATGCAATCGTATGCAACCTTTAATCAAGTGGCCCGGCGGAAAAGCATCGGAATTCTCCGTGATCAAAAATTTTATCCCGAAGTATCGCAGATATGTGGAGCCTTTTTTCGGAGGTGGAGCCGTATACTTTAATCTGCGCCCCGACCTCGCGCTCATCAACGATATTTCCTCCAATCTTATGCTCTTTTATCAATATATCAAAGAGCAAAATATTCGTTTCAAACAATGTCTCAATGCAATTGATTCGGAATGGCGTGCATTGAAATTGCAGGCAGAAGAGGCGTGCGGCGAACTGTTGTCGGCCTTTCACGAATATCGAATTTCCTCCGAAAAAAAATCTGACTTGGGGGAAATTGCTTCAAGCTGTTGCAAAAAAATCGTCTCCGATCTTATGAAATCGTCCTGCATTATCTGCAACGGACAAGCATTGCTCCGTGAAATTGAGCGCATGGTGGCCGATAAGCTGTTTCGCACGCGCAAAAATGAGTTAAAATCAAAAATAGACCTTGCCGATGAGGACTTGAAAGACAATATCGTAACCGGTTTTATGAGCGGCTACTACATGTATCTGCGTTCCGTGCTAAACGACTTGGACAGCGGAAGAGCACTCTACGCTTCGACTGAATATAAAATCGCAGTCTATTATTTTATCCGCGAGTTTTGTTACGGCGCCATGTTCCGATATAATGCCGCCGGTGAATTCAATATCCCCTACGGCGGAATTGCATACAACAGCAAAGATTTCGGAAAAAAAATCGACAGTTTATTTTCGGAAGAGACGCGTAAATGTTTTGCAAACACACAGATCTGCTGCGGAGACTTTCAACCTATCCTCGAAAATGCGAACGACGATGACTTTATTTTCTTGGACCCACCCTACGATTCGGATTTTTCCGATTACGAAAAGTGTCTCTTCCGCGAAGCGGAGCAAAGAAGACTTGCCTCACTGCTTTATAATACAACCGCAAAATTCCTATTGATCATCCAAAATACACCTTTAATTGAAGCACTATACCGCGATCACGGCTTTCAAATCTATGAATTCGACAATCTGTATTCTTATTGCGTGAAGGGAAGAAACGACAGAAAAGCCGTCCATTTGATCATTACAAATTATTAGTATAAAATGCTTTTACGCGTTCGACGCCCGCTCGATAATAGAGCGGGTCGATTTCGCATCCGCAAAATTTTCTATGGAGCTTCAGCGCGGCGATTGCGGTCGACGCAACCCCCATAAACGGATCAAACACGAGATCGCCCGGGTTGGATGCAATTCGAATAATATGTTTTAAGACTTCAATCGGTTTTTGCGCGGGATGCTTGGGATCTTTCAACCGCTCCGGCCCCATGCAGATCGGCGCTTCGATATAGTTATGCATATGTTTTTGGTCGGAGAAATTCCATTGATGACCTTTGTTCCAAAAACATATCAGCATTTCACAGCTATTCAAAAATCCTTTCTTGAAGATATTTGGCGTCGGGTTCGTTTTATGCCAGATCATAAATTGCGTTGTGTCGAAATGCGAATCAAATACAGCATGCCATTTCCCGATACTGCTGTAAGTTGTAAAGATAAAAATGTTTCCTTTGGGCGCAAGGACCCGCATGAAATCATCAAGATATTCTTGCGGATCGACTTCTATATTATCCCATTGTGCAATATCGTTGTTCAGCGGCGTTCTGTTTGGCAGATCGATATTCCCAGTAGAATATTTTGCAATATTATACGGTGGATCTGTAAATATCAAATCCACCGAATGATCCGGGACCTCTTTTATCATGCGCCGATTATCTTGTAAATAGAGCCGCGCATCTCCGATTTGTGTATATTCCGGCATAGCTCACTTCAAATACGTTGCTTTAATATGGTCCAATGCATCTTTAATGTAATGCGCATTCTCTTTATAGCTATTTAAGACAAAGCGATAACCGTTCTCGGACTTACAAATAAAATTCCAAAAATCCTTTCCGATCAACAGCTCGTCATGTCCGAAAAACTGCAGAACACGCTGTTGCGTCCACGCCTTTCCTTCGCCGTAGCGATTATAGGCAGTGGCAAAATAGATCTTTATTTTGGAAGTATCGCCGACCAGATTGCTCAATATTGCATACTGCTCCAGAATTGCTTCCTTTTCGGCTCTTGCCTTTTTGTTATCCAGATCTCCGCCGATTTTCAATTCGATCAAATAGTGCATATCTTGTTTGCTATCGTAGAGATAATAATCCGAATCGTGCCGCACATGGCTTTCATCGCCGCTGACCTCCTCAAGCATGGTGAGGCTATAATCCGTAACCTCGGGTTGTTTGCTATGCCGTTTATATTGCTCGAGGATGCTCGCGATCAATTGCGTTTGATGATGATAGAGCGGTCCTTCCACGGAGCGTTTTACGGAATAATTCTGTTCTGCAAGCGTAATCGCCAATTTCTCGAGCATATTGCCCAAAGAACTATCTAAAGAGCGGGAAAGGGCAGTGTAATATTGAATTTCGGGACCCAAGGCTTCAATGAAGACATTATGTATCTTCATATTTATCGTGCCCTCGGGGTTATCGACTTCGGAAATATGACGGCATGCAAACCCTTCTGCATATGCCACAACAGCTGCTTTTACGATTGAGGAAATGTACTCTTCTTCGTTCGGTGTTTTCATATTATTCTCCTATGAGTTATTTCAAAAATTCGGCAAAAGGTCAGTTCAGGACGACATCCTTGAGGCTTTCGTATTTTTCCATGGCGGCGCGGCGGATCTCCGCGGCGTTCAGGTGGCGTTCGAAGGCCTCGTCGACGAGCTTTTTCGCCGTAAATATGCTTCCCGCGCTATAGCGCAGGTTCTTGATCTCGGTGAGGAATTTGCCGCTCTGGCGGGTGCCCAAAAAGTCGCCGCCGCCCCGCATCTCGAGGTCCTTTTCGGCGAGTTTGAAGCCATCGGACGTCGTCCGCAGGATGTTCAGCCGCTCGATCGCCGTCTCGGATTCGCTCCCGAGGAGCAAGAAGCAGTAACTCTTTTCGCTGCCCCGCCCCACGCGTCCGCGCAGCTGGTGGAGTTGGGAAAGCCCGAAGCGTTCGGCGTTGTAGATGACCATGACCGTCGCATTGGGGACGTCGACGCCCACCTCGATGACCGTCGTGGAGACGAGCGCCTGATCCTCTCCCCGCTTGAAGCGCGCCATGATCTCCTCTTTTTCGCGGTCCTTCATGCGCCCGTGCAGGAGGCCGAGCCGCACTTCGGGCAACGACCCGCGCAGGCGTTCGAAGAGCTCCTCGACCGAAGTCACCTCGCCCTCGGGGTCGTCGTCGGAGATCTTGGGACAGACGAAATACGCCTGTCTGCCCCGCCCGATCTCGCTGCGGATCCATGCGAGCATATCTTCGTACTTCCGTTCGGGGATGACGGCCGTCGAGATCTCTTGGCGGTCCTTGGGTTTATCGGGGATCGTCGTGATATCGAGGTCGCCGTAGAAGATGAGCGAGAGCGTGCGCGGAATGGGCGTTGCAGACATGACGAGTACGTCGACCTCCTCGCCTTTTTCACTCAAAATATTACGTTGTGCGACGCCGAAACGGTGCTGTTCGTCGCAGACGCAGAAGGCGAGATCGCGGAAGCGGACGTCCCCCTGCAAGACGGCGTGCGTGCCGCATAAGATATCGATCTTTCCTTCCTCGAGCTCGGATTTGAGCTCCCGCTTCTCCTTTGCGGTGAGCGCCCCCGAAAGGTACCCCACGCGGCACTCGGGGAAGATCTTCTTCAGGAGTGCGAAGTTCTGCGCGGCGAGCACTTCGGTCGGGGAGAGGTAGACGGCCTGATAGCCGCTCTTCACCGCCATGAAGATGCCCGTGAGCGCGACCGCCGTCTTGCCGCTTCCGACGTCGCCCTGCAACAGCCGATTCATGCGATAAGGGCCGTGGAGATCATCGTAGATCGCCCGCACCGCCCCCTGCTGTCCGCGGGTAAAGATAAAGGGAAAGCGCTTCTCGAAATTTGCGACTTCCCGCTCGGTGACCGCGTAGTCCCGCAGCCGCGCTTCCCCCTTATCCCCCTTGATGAGGCGGAAGGCGGAGATCAGCGTGAAGTATTCCTCGATCGCGATCCGCTCGGCGCTGCGCTGCATTTCGGCCGAAGAATTGGGCATATGCACCCCGAAATAGGCGTTGGCAAGGGGCATGAGCGCATATTTTTGCCGAAGTTCGGCGGGGATGACGGATTCGAATTGCTCCATGGGAAGCGCACGGCGGACGGCGTCCCGCACCAGCCACTGCGCCACCCCGCCCTTTAAGGGGTAGACGGGCACGAGCCCCTTCATCTTCCCCTGCGCGGCGAGGCGTTCGAAGGTGGGATTGACGAGGGAGATGCGGTCGTAATAATTGCGCACCCGCCCGTAGAAGAGGTACTCGCCCGGGGCAAGCTTCTTTGCGACCCACGGCTGATTGAACCAGACGGCGGTGAAGTTATCCGCCCCCTGTTCGAGGAGGGCACGGACCATCTTCCGCTTGCCGCTGCGATAATTTTCCTCCACCGAGACAACCGTACAGGCGACGAGCGCCATATCGTTGTGGTAGACCTCGCGGATGGAGACGCGGTTTGTCATATCGAGATAATTGCGCGGAAAATAGCGGACGAGCTCCTCCGTCGTCGTAATGCCGAGACGGGCGAATTCCTTCGCCCGCTTTTCGCTGATCCCCGAGATCTGAGTTAGTTTCATAATTTTGAGATCCGTTGAATTTTATTTCAATATGATGTGAAGAAACAAAAAAGAGCGAAGCCGCTCTTTTTGTGCTTATTCGAGGGACAGCAGGTAGTAGTAGACGGGCTGTCCGCCGCTGTGGAAGTCGACATCGCAGTCGGGGAAGGCCTCCTGCACCTTGGCTGCGAGCGCCGCGGCCTCTTCCTCCTGCACCCCCTCGCCGTAGTAGAGGGTGATGACTTCATGCGAATCGTCTTTGAGCTTATCGAGGAGGGTAAGCACGGCGTCGTCGATATTATCGCTCTTGGAGAGGATCTTCTTATCGTCGAGCCCGATGATATCCCCCTCTTTGATCTTGAATCCGTTGACGCTCGTCGTACGGACGGCGTGGGTGACCTGCCCCGCACGCACGTTGTCGAGCGCGTGGATCATATTCGTCTTGTTCTCTTCGGCGGAGACGTCGGGCGAGAAGGCGAGCGCGGCCGCAAAGCCCTGCGGGATGTTCTTCGTGGGGATGACGTGGATCGTCCTGTTCTCCACGAGCGCCTTGGCCTGCTCCGCGGCGAGGATGATATTCTTATTGTTGGGGAAGACGAACACGTTGTCCGCGTTGATCTTCTGCACCGCCGTCGCGATATCCGAGGCGGAAGGGTTCATCGTCTGGCCGCCCTCGATGACTTTATCGACGAAGAGATCCTTGAAGATCTCCGCGAGACCGCTTCCCGCACAGATGGCGAGCATGCCCTGCTCTTTTTTCTCCGCCGCGATCTTTTCCTTGAGACGGCGGTTCTGCTCGAGCATGTTTTCGATCTTGGGGCGGTCGAGTTCGCCGAGCTCGAGGGCGTAGGTGAGGGCGACGCCCGGGCTGTTCGTATGCACATGCACTTTGATCATCTCGAGATCGCCGATGCAGATGACGCTGTCGCCGATGTTCATGAGGCTCTCGCGCAGCTTATCGATATCCGCAAGCGTCGTGCTCTTCTTGAGGTTGATCACGAAGAATTCGGTGCAGTAGGCGAATTGGATATCCCCGAGGTCCATGTTGATGATCTCGGAATTATCGCCGAAATCCGCATCCATCGAGGCCTGGGAGGCGTCCGTCGGCACTTCCGAGGCGATCTCCTCGCCCATGAGCGCCGAGAGGAAGCCCCGCATGATCGTCATGAGCCCGACGCCGCCCGAATCGACGACGCCCGCCTTCTTCAAAACGGGCAGAAGTTCGGGAGTCTTGGCGAGCGCCCGATCCCCTTCCTCGATGATCGCGGGCAAAAATGCCTCGAAATCGCGGTATTTTCCCGCATTTTTCACGGCAAATTCGCTCATCATGCGCACGACGGTGAGGATCGTGCCTTCCTTGGGGATGGAGACGGCGTTGTAGGCGACCTTGGTGCCCGCCTCGAGCGCCTTGGCGAAGACTTTGGTATCGACCTCGGACTTCTGCGCACGAAGCACGGAGCAGAGCCCGCGGAAAATTTGCGACAAAATGACGCCCGAGTTCCCTCGCGCGCCCTTCAGCGCCCCTTTCGAGACGAGGTCGCACACTTCGGCAAAGCTGTTGGAGGCAGAGGAAGAGAGTTCCTTCACCGCAGATTGCATCGTGAGCGACATATTCGTACCGGTATCACCGTCGGGCACGGGGAAGACGTTGAGCGCGTCTACCTTCGCCCGATTGTTATCAAGCGTTTTCGCGCCCGCAAAGACCATCTTGCGGAACAGCGCACAATTTATCGTTTTTTGCATACGAAATTCTCCGAATAGATTCGGAATGCAGCGGACCTAAAGTCAGAGTTTGAGACCGATGACGTTGACGTTCACGGTATCCACGATCATGCCCGTGAACTTCTCCACCTTATATTTGATCGCTTCCTTGAGCGATTCGGCGACAGCCTCGATGGAGACGCCGTACTTGATGAGCACGGAGACGTCGATAAAAATGCGGTTTCCTTGGGTCGTCACCTTGACGCCCTTTCCGCCTGCATCCTTCTTGAGGAGCTCGGCAAGCGTATCTGTAAAACGGCGCGAAACGGTATCCACGATGCCATAACTTTCCACCGCGGCTTGAGAGGCGACTCTTGCGATCGCCAAATCGGAAATCGAAATTTTTCCGTATGCGTTGCTCGTGCTTACAGACATGTTGCTTTTTTCCTCAGTACATATTTTACCCTATCATGGAAGAATTTGCAAGCGATATTCGGAAAAAAATCCCGATTCACCGAATTTTTTTATGCGATTTGCCTCGATTTTAATTGATTTTTTCGCCCCAAAATGATATCATAAGGATGCTGTGCGGAAATGATGCGTCCGCGCGCGTAAAATTTTTGAATTTTCCCGAGACGGAGGTGGAGATATGTCGAGAGTATGCAGTATCTGCGGAAAGGGCCAAACGGCGGGCAACAACGTCAGCCATTCCAACCGCAAGACAAAGCGGACCTTCGCGGCGAACGTGCAGAAAGTCACCTACAAGAAGGACGGCAAGGTGACGACGGATTACGTCTGCGCGCGCTGCCTCAAGAGCGACAAGGTCGAAAGAGTTTGAACCGGAAGGGCTGCTTCATGCAGTCCTTTTTTCATACTTTTTTCTCGGGCGATCCGAAGTCCGCAAGCCCCACCCTCTCTGCGGGATCGACGAACAGAGCGCCTACCCCCTCCGTGGGAGGGGGACCAAGGGGGTGGGGCGACAAAGGGAATGGAGTGGAGCACGTCATTTCGCCCCGACCGCAGCTTCTATTTGTTCTACTAAGGTCGGCACGAGCCGTAGGCGAAGTTACGAAGTAGAGAAATCTCAAAATAAGAATAAGACTAAGGCGATTCTTCGGCAAGCTCAGAATGACGTAATTTAGAACGAGATTCCTCCTCCCTATGGTCGTCGGAATGACGTATTGATAGGCTCCTACGCAGTCCTCCCCCTTGCTGCCCCTTTTAGGGGAAGTACCTGCGTAGCAGGGGAAGGGGTTTCGAAACCCCTCAGTCACGGCTACGCCGCGACAGCTCCCCTACAAGGGGAGCCAAGGGTCGCACGGGATGAGCTTCGTCGTCTCCTGCCCACCCCCCTACCCCCCTCCGCGGGAGGGGGTATGCATTCTGTTCTCCAATGGAGGAGTTGGCGCACATCACGAGCGACAACGGGTACCGTTAAACTGCGGAGAAGCAAGCAGAACGAGGAGCGCGCGGTTTCCCGACGGGAGTGTACTTGGGCGTACACGACCGAGGAAAGCGCAGTTCGAACGCCGAGAATAAGCAACATGAAATCGATTTGCTTAATTCGGCGGCACAAGCGCGTAGCGCGCCGTACAATGTTATGCGTAGCTTATCCGCAGTTCGCAAATACGAAGTCAAACAAGGTAGAATATGCTTGAGATCAAAAACCTTACCAAGATCTATAAAACACGGGGCGAAGAAGTAAGAGCCCTCGACGGCGTCTCCATCTCCTTCGGGGAGACGGGGCTCGTGTTCCTGCTCGGAAAATCGGGCAGCGGCAAGAGCACCCTCCTCAACCTCATCGGCGGATTGGATGCGCCGAGCGCGGGTGAGATCGTCGTCATGGGCCGCTCCTCCAAAAACTTTACGGGCGGGGATTTCGATTCCTACCGCAATACCTTCGTCGGGTTCGTCTTTCAGGAATACAACGTGCTCGACGAATTCAACGTGGAAGACAACGTCTCCCTCGCCCTCGAGCTGCAGGGCAAGACCCGCGAAAGAGAGAAGGTGCGTGCGATCCTCGAGGAAGTCGAGCTCACCGCCTTCGCGAAGCGCAAGCCCAACACCCTCTCGGGTGGGCAGAAGCAGCGCGTGGCGATCGCCCGCGCCCTCGTCAAGGACCCGCAGATCATCCTCGCCGATGAACCCACGGGCGCCCTCGATTCCTCGACGGGCAAGCAAGTCTTCGAGACGTTGAAGCGCCTCTCTTCGACCCGTCTCGTCCTCGTCGTCTCGCACGATCGGGATTTCGCCGAAGAATACGGCGACCGCATCGTCGAACTCAAAGACGGGAAGATCGTCTCCGACGTCACCAAAGTGCGGGAAGACGGCGAGAAAATCGGCGATTCGATCAAAAAAGTCGGAGATACCCTCATCTTGCGGGCAGATGCCCCCGAGGAGGAGACCTTCGGCGCCATCCGTGCCTTCCTCGCGGAGGGAACGGGCGAAGTCGTACTCACCAAGGGAGCGGCCGAGATCGCGGCCTTCCGCAAGGCAAACCGCATCGACGCCGAGGGCAGAAGAGAGCGCTTTCTTGCGACCGATGAAGCCGCACTGCCCAAGAAGGACTACGGGCAGACCAAGTTCATCCGCTCGAGGCTCCCTGCGCGCAAGGCCATCCGCATCGGCGCCTCGGGGCTCAAGCTGAAGCCCGTCCGCCTCTTCTTCACCATCCTGCTCTCCCTCTTCTCCTTTCTGATGTTCGGGCTCTCTTCCACCATGATGCTCTACGACGGCGAGAGCGTGCTCGTGCGTTCCTTCCTCGACAGCGGCATGGAATACGTCCGCCTCGAGAAGCAGTACCGTTACACCGTGGAGACCACCTTCCAAGGCGGGGGAAGCTCTTCCTACGAAACCAACCTCTCCACCGCCTTCACCCCCGAAGAAGTCGAGAAGTTCTCTTCCGAGACGCCCGCGATCGGCGCCTATGAACTCAACACAGACATCTCGAACATCAAACGGGCGGAGGGCATGAGCTACTATCTCCCCGAGATCGGGACCGCCGCCTTTGCCCCCAAGGGAAGTGTGCTCCGCAAGGGCCTTGTGGGGCGATACCCCCTCTCTTCCGATGAGATCTGCATCAGCCGCTATCTCTGCGAGTGCATGTTGCATCTCGATTACTTTCCCGCCGTGCAGGGCGGCATGGCGGCAGAGCCCTTGGCGCTCAAGCGCGCGGAAGACGTCCTCGGGCAGGCCCTGCTCTTCGGCAAAACGCCCCTCAAGATCGTGGGGATCTTCGAGAGCGGTCCCATCCCCGAAAAGTACAGCCGCATCAAGACGCTCGGCGACCTCGAGCTCACCGACAACGAAGATATCCTCGATAACGCCGAGGACCTCCTGCTCTATCTCACGTTCAGCCAATATATCACCGAGGGACTGCACGCGCTCATCCTCACGGGAGAGAACTTCTGCCGCGATCATGAGGCACTCCTCTTCCGCACCATACATTATGATGAAAATGCGGATGCCTTCGCGGGCGAAGTGCGGTTTGAGGACGGCGATAAGGAGATCGGAAGAGTGGGCGCCGTGGAAGTCTTCGACCCCCAAAAGCGGGATCACCTCTTCTTCGACGAGGACAAGACCGAACTTTCGGGCAATGAGATCCTCGTCCCCGCGTACTTTCTCGAAAGGCTTGCGGAGAAGTTCAGTCCCGAAGAAGAAGTCGCCATCCTCGATGCGCTCGACGTCATCCAAGGCCGCGACGGCGACCGCGAAGAGGCGGAGCGCACCATTCGGACGATCTTCCAAGCGCCCTACCCCTGCACGGCGGCACATCTTCAAACCGAGCTCGGCGATGTTGAGATCGTCGGCATCATCCGGGAATCGTATCTTCGCACCTGCTTTTGTTGTTCGCAGGAGCTCTACGATTCGCTCGACGCGCAAGGCCTCATCAATATGCGGATCCGCACGAACACCAACTACTCCTTCCCCGAGGACGCCGAATACTCTGTTCTGCTCGTCCCCTGCAAGGGTACGGCTTCGGCCTTCCGTGCGCTCTACGGCCGTACGGGCGAGTACGGCGAAGACGACGTAAAATACGAGATCGGAAACGTGATCGTGCGCAGCGTGACGCTTGCAAACGAGATCGTCGGCGTACTCCATATCGTCTTCCTCGTGCTCGGCATCGTGCTCGCCCTCTTCGCCTCGCTGCTGCTCTTCAACTTCATCTCGATGAGCATCACGGGAAAACGAAAGGAGATCGGGATCCTGCGTGCCGTCGGCGCAAGGGGGACGGACGTGTTCAAGATCTTCTTTGCGGAGAGCGGAATCATCGTGGGAACATGCACCCTGCTTGCGATCGTAGGCTCGGCCATCGCCGCCGCCTCGCTCAACGCCATGCTGCGACGGAGCATCGGGCTCGACGTCTCGCTATTCGTCTTCGGCCTGCCCTCGGTGGCGATCATGCTCGGCGTGGCGCTCGTCGTCGCCTTCCTCGGGACCTTCCTGCCCGTCTGGCTCTCCGCCCGCAAGAAGCCCGTCGACTCCATCCGCGCCCTGTAAAATGAAGCTAAGAAAAGTGCTGCGTTCTCACGCAGCACTTTTCTTCCTTTGCCGTTTTACCAAACAACGGGATCGCCTTTGTCGTCGTAGTGCCAAGCATCCCCGCTTTCGGGCGCGCTCGCCGCAAAGAAGTAGACCTGTGCATCTGAGAACACCCTTCCTCCGCCGTTTCCGCGGTTGAGCGTCCCCCATGTCTCCTGCGTCCCCTCATAATAGACGGTCGCAACAGACAGATGCGCAAACGCGTAGTAGAAATACTCCACATCCTTGCCGAGCACGACCGTCTCCAATGCGCCGCAGTAGGAGAAGGCATCCTGCCCGATGTTTTTGACGCCTTGTCCGATCGAAAGCTCACGTATGGGAGCACCGTAGAAAGCATAGCTTCCGATGCTCTCGATCCCCTCGATCACGATCTTTTCGGGAAGCGGCTTTCCGTCCCCCAAATACAAAGTTGCTTTCTTCTCTTTCGACGCATCGACGAAAATATTCGAATATTCGTTTTTGAATACGATCGAAGCCCATTCGGAGACGTTACCCGCATAGTCGACGCGCTCGAGCGCGCTCGTTCCGCCGAGTGCCGTAAACGCACCTGCGCCGATCTTCTTCACGCTCTTCGGGATAGAGATCTTCGTCAAGGCCAAACACTCATAGAAGGCGCCTGCACCGATCTCCGTGAGGCCTTCCTGTATGACAACCTCTTCCACCGAGCTTGACGCGAAGCAGTTCGCACCGAGCGAAGTCACATTCGCGGGGATCGTCACCTTGGTAAGCGTGCTCGATGCGAAGGCGTTCGCGGCGACGGCATAGGATCTCCCGCCGTGTCCGTCGGGCAATACAAGTTCCTTTTCCTGTCCGAAATAGGCATGGAGCGTATCGCTATCCGTACGCCAAACAAAGCCGTCCGCATCGGGATCGGTCACAACGCTCTTTTCGGAGCCGACACTGTGGATGATCACTCCCTCATCCAATCCGAAATCGTCGTAAGCGGCGATCTCGATCTCGGTAAGATTATAGATCTCCGCAAGCGTGGAACAGCCGGCAAAGGTCTTGGTCACCCACCCGTTTTGGATATCCAAGACACTCGCGGGGATCGTAAGTGAGATCATGCGGGCATGATTCTTGAAATGCGATGCCCGTGCCTTGATCTCTGTCACGCCGTCGGCGATCGTCACCTTTCCCGTGATCGAAAGCGGAACAAAGATGATCTGCGTTTTTGCTTTATTATAGAGGATCCCGCCCTCTGTGGCGTACATTGCGTTGTCCGCGCTCACCTCGATCTTTTCAAGTCCATCGGGGAAGGAGACGTCCTCGAGCTCTTCGGCCGCTTGTGAAAATTCCTTTCCGAGGGTGATCTCACGCACGGCGGGCGACTCGTAAAACGTGAATTGCGGGATCGTCTGCACTCCGTCGCCGAAATCCACACGCGCAAGCGCGGGACACTTGCGGAAAGCTTGGTCGGCGAACGTCTCTACTCCCTCGACTTTTGCATATGCGAGCGATGCGCAGTCGTAAAAAGCATATTTCCCCAATGTGTTTAAGGTCCCCATTTCTGCCTTCTCAAGCCCCGTACAACTGTAGAAAGCGCCGTCGTATACATTTTCCACGCTTTCGAGGTTTATGGTTTTGAGACCCGAACAGCCGTAAAAGGCATACTCGCCGAGGTCTTTCACCGTTTCGGGCAGATAGACAAAAGTGAGCGTCTCATCGCCATCGCCGTCGTCCACGTCGAAGGCGCTCTCGCCGACCGCGGCAACCGGGTGCCCCTCATGTTCTGCGGGAATGATCAGCTGCGATCTATCGGTGACGCCCTCTGCCCAACCGACAACGGTATATCCCGTCACCGTCTGCCCGTCCTCGGCGAAAATCTCCTCATAGCGCAATTCCGATGCCGCAAGCGCATAGCCGCAGATCGTACATTTTGCATCCTTGAAAACATGATCTTCATGGGCATATCCGCATTCCGTACATGTGCCGTTTGCATATGTATGTGCCGCTTTTCCGCTGATCTCGTTTTGATGTTCGCAAGTTGCCGCATGCCAATGGGATTCTTTATCCCAAGTCCATGCCGAAGAAAAGGTGTGCTCGTGCGGCGGGATCTTCGCATGCTTTCCGCATGCGGAAACCCCGAGGCCGAGACAGATCGTAAATGCGACCGTCAAGATCGCTGTGAGCCATTTTTTCATAATAATTTCTCCTTGAAAAATAAAAATGCGCCAACCGAAGTCAGCGCACACAAAATGCAAACCCCGGTTGTCGCCAAACAAACTTTATATACGGCACGGTAATATAGCGTCCATATATTGGAATTTGCAAATTGTCAAATTCAATATGAACACTATTTGGGCAGGATATACTCCCCCCAATATCTTAATTATTTACATAAAAAGACCGTGCCCTCCTTCTTGGAATATAAAGTTTGTTTGGCGATTTTCAGTATAGCCAATCTTTGGGAAAAAGTCAAGCCATTCGGCAAAAAAATCTTTTTGAATACAAAAAACCAAACGAGAAAGCCGCAAAAAATAAGAAACATCGATCGGCAAAATCCGCCCGCTCCCCCTCTGTGTTCATCCCAAGCAATACCCCCTCCGTGGGAGGGGGATCAAGGGGGTGGGGCGGCGAGGAGGCGGGAGGGGTTGGAGAAGAGAAGTTTCTCGGCGAGGCGGAAGGAAAATTCCTCGGTGAGGTCCTCAAAGAGGCGGGGGACCGCGGCGGGCGTGGAGATATAGGGGTTTTGCGGTGCGCCGTCGAAATCGCTCCCGAAGGCCAAGACGTCTTCCCCGCCCGCCTGCAGCACCCTGCGCACGTGCGCGAAAAATGCCTGCTTCTGCCCTGCGTACGTCGTATCCCCGGCGAGGAATTCGGGCACGAGGCACAGCCCGACGACCCCGCCGCTCTCCGCGATCCGACGAATGGCCGCATCCGTCAGGTTGCGCGGATGCGCATATGCGCTTCGGGCGCCCGAATGGCTGGCGACGAAGGGCGTATGGCCGAGCACATCTGCGACGTCCCCTACAAGGCGGTCGTTGCCGTGGGAGACGTCGACGAGCATCCCAAGCTCTGCCATTCTCTCCACCGCCGTCCGCCCGAACGGCGTGAGTCCGCCGAAATGCCCCACCCCCTCTATCGTTTTTTCGGGATCGCCGCACGGGAAGCCGAGCGCGTTGGGGAAATTCCATGTGAGGGTCATCATGCGGACGCCACGTCGATAGAGCGCTTCGAGCTTTTCGAGGCTCCCCTCGATGGCTTCTCCCCCCTCCACCGTGAGAAGGGCCGCGGGCGCTTGGTCTGCAGGAGCGCCGTAACGCGAAAACCCCGCTTTTTCGCACATGGCATCGAAGGCATCCGCGAGCGCCAAAGCACGGGCAAAGCCCTCCTGCTTGCGCGGGTCGATGAAGGCGGCAAAGCATTGCAGGGCGCATCCGCCCGCGGACAAACTTTCTTTCGATACGGCAGCGACGCCCTCTTTTGTGAGGGCGTCGCAGTGCAGGTCGATGTATTTCATCCCTTGTAGAACAGTTTGAGAATGCAGCCGAGCAGTCTCGGGAGCTTGATGCAGACGATCATACGACCTCCTCATTGATGACGACGAGCACATACCCCTTCTTCACCCGAAACGAAAACGCTTCGCTCAACGTGAGATTGGAGATGCCGCGCGTGGAGCCGTAGCACAGCCGCAGATCTTCGGCCGCGTACTTCACCCCTTGCAATCTTATGATATGCGCGTCGCCGCCGAAAGGCAACAGCGAGACGGTCTGCCCCTTCCTGCAGAAAAATTTTTGGCCGCCCTTGCCGCAGAGGGCGATCGTGGCGCCGTTCAGCTGCAATACGGCCGAAGCCATGCCCGCGCGCACCGCCTTATAGATGAGGTGGAGATTGCCGAGGAAGTGGTCTTCACGGCCGCCCCCGCCCCCGTAAAAGATGATCTCGCTTGCGCCGAGCTCGAGAGCGCGGTCTACAGCAAGCTCGCCGTCCGTCTTCTCCTTCTCGGAGGGGAATTTTTGCAGAGGTCGCGGCTCGGGGACTTCCTCCAAGGAATCGAAATCCCCCAAATTTTCGTCGATCCGCACCCTGCCCTTCGCCCAAGCATAGGCGCCGTCGCAGCAGATGACGTAGCACGCCTCCGCAGAAATTTCGCCGCGGTAGGGCTCGCCGTTGAGGAGGATGACGGCCTTTGCGACAGGACCCGTCATCCGCGGAGCCTCCGAATGGTCGCCGCCATATCCGCCGCACGGAATATCGTGCTCCCCGCGACGATGACGTTCGCCCCCGCCGCGATGACTTCCTTCACATTGGCCTCGGTGATGCCGCCATCCACCTCGATATCGAGGTCGGGCCGCCCGCATCGGATGCAATAATTGCGCAAGATCTCGAGCTTTTTCAGCGTATCGGGAAGGAACTTCTGCCCGCCCCAACCGGGGTGGACGCTCATAAGAAGCAGCATATCCGCCCCCGCATCCACGGCGGGAAAGAGGGATTCTGCGGCCGTCTCGGGGTTGATGACGGCGCATTTTTTCACCCCCATGTGTGCAATTTGGGCAAAGAGCGCGGAAATATCGCAGACTTCGGCATGCACGGAGATGAGATCGGCCCCGGCGCGGGCGAAGTCCTCGACGTGCGTTTCGGGATGCAGCACCATGAGGTGACAATCGAGGGGGAGGCGCGTATGCGGACGGATGGCCTTCACCATCTGCGCCCCGAAGGTGATGGGCGGAACGAAATTGCCGTCCATGACGTCGCAGTGGATGAGATCGGCGCCGCATGCTTCGAGGCGGGCGACCTCTTCCCCGACTTTGGAAAAATCGCTTGCGAGAATGCTCGGCGCAATTTTGATCTGCATAGGTACCTCCTTATTCTTCGTTCGGGGCAAGGCGGCTTGCGCGAAGCTGACCGCAGGCGCCGCCTCGTCGCGGCATACTCCGCCTTTCTTCGCTTTGCTGCCGCAAAGCTCCCTTTTGCTCCGTTGCCGCTCCTCTTCCCCAAAAAATACTGCGCCTTTTTTCGGGAGCCCTATTCTATATCGTCGGCGCCCTGTTCCATATATCTTGCACGAAGCTGACCGCAGGCGCCGCCTCGTCGCGGCTTACTCCGCCTTTCTTCGCTTTGCTGCCGCAAAGCTCCCTTTTGCTCCGTTGCCGCTCCTCTTCCCCAAAAAATACTGCGCCTTTTTTCGGGAGCCCTATTCTATATCGTCGGCGCCCTGTTCCATATATCTTGCGCGAAGCTGACCGCAGGCGCCGCCGATATCCGAGCCCATGCTTCGGCGGAGGGTCGCGGAGATCCCCTGTGCCTCGAGCGTCTCCAAAAAC
This sequence comes from uncultured Clostridia bacterium, assembly GCA_947595585.1. Classification (GTDB taxonomy): domain Bacteria; phylum Bacillota; class Clostridia; order Christensenellales; family Borkfalkiaceae; genus Gallimonas. The sequence continues at coordinate 62,445 of CANQET010000002.1, read as the reverse complement.
TTGCGGGCCTCCTGCTCTTCGGCGGCCAAAAGATTTCGCTCCTTCACCGCGTTGAGGCGGATGAGGTTGACGTGGCAGGGCCTGCCCTTCAGAAGTTTTGCGAGGGCGAGGGCGTGCGCCGTATCCGAATTTTCCCCCGAAATGAGGGTGTATTCGAAGATATACCGCCGCCCCGTCTTCTCGAAATAATCGCTGCAGGCCCCCAAGATCTCGGAGATCGTGTACTTCTTCGCGATGGGCATCGTGCGGGCGCGTTCCGCATCGGTCACGGCGTGCAGCGAGACCGTAAGATTGAGCGGGATGCCCTCGGAGATGAACTTCTTCATCTCGGGGACGAGACCGCAGGTGGAGAGACTGATGTTCCTTGCGCTCATGTTGAGCCCCTCCTCCGCCGTGAGATTGCGCAAAAATTTTACGACGTTCTCGTAGTTATCGAAGGGCTCCCCGCTGCCCATGAGGACGACGTTGGTGACCGCACGCGCCTTGAGCGTTCCCCCCTCGCTGCGGTTGACGGCGAGGATCTCACACAGAATTTCTCCCGCGGTGAGGTCGCGGACCCTGCCGCCGAGCGTAGAAGCGCAGAATTTGCACCCCATGCGGCAGCCGACCTGCGTGGAAACGCACTGCGTGTTGCCGTATTTATAGTGCATGAGCACGCCCTCGATGAGGTTGCCGTCGGAAAGACGGAAGAGATATTTCTTGGTGCCGTCCTCTCTCGAGACCAAAGTCTCGGCGATGCGCACGGGTTCATCTTCGTAGCTCTTCAGGAGCGTTTCGCGGAGCAGGGGCGGGATATTCAGCTCGGAAATCCGCTTCCCCTGCATGAGTCCGAGGAAGATCTGCCCCGCGCGGAACTTCTTTTCGCCGAGGGAAAGGATGAGCGCCTCAAGCTCATTTTGGGAGAGATCTTGCAAGATGCGTTTCATAATTTCCTCATTTTGGCGACGAAAAACCCTGCACCATAGGCGGTATCGGGCAAAAACTGTACCCCATATGCCGTTTTTTCATGCGGAAGCGGACTTTGCACCGCTTCGGGGACAAAGGGCGCTTCCTGCAAAAATCGACACAGGACCCCGTCGTTTTCCTCTTCGAGGATCGAACAGGTCGCGTAATACAACATGCCGCCGCGCTTTACATAGCGGGCGCAGTTGCGCAAAATGTCGAGTTGCAGGGCACAGAGCGCGGGAAGATCCTCCTCCCGCTTGCGAAGGACAAGATCGGGGTTTTCGGCGACCGTCCCAAGCCCCGAACAGGGCGCATCGACGAGGACGCCGTCGAATTTTTCCTCCCATGCGGGGTCGAAGACGGTGCTATCCTTCTGCATCGCGGTGACGTTTTCCGCCCCCATCCGTGCAATATAACTCTCGATGAGCCCCACGCGGTGGGCATGGAGTTCGCAGGCGGTCACAGTGTTGCACTTCTTTGCGAGCAGCACACTCTTCCCGCCCGGGGCGGCGCAGGCGTCGAGCAGGTGCGCACAGGGCTCCACGGCCGCCGCGACGCCCACGCTCCCCACCGATTGGAAGGTATAATCTCCCGCGAAGAAGCCTTCATCGCGGACGAAATTCTTGAAAATTTTGAGATCCTCGAAGGGCGTATCCTCGTGCTCCAAGCCCGAATATCGATCGAGGCCCCGCTCGAATCGCACCGAAACGCCGTGGGAACGCGCCGCAAGGATGGCCTCGGCACGGGCGCCGTATTGCGCCTTCATCCGCTTCACGCCAAAGAGCGGAAAGTTGTATTTTACGGCAAGCCCCTCGTCTCCCGCGGGCAGATGCACTTTTTCGGCGTCGAAATTGCGCAGAACGGCGTTCACGAAGCCCGCCGCGCCGCCCTTTCCGATCTCCTTGAGAAGATCCACGGCGAGATCGGTCACGGCATAGCGGGGATGCCCGAGATAGAGCAGGGCATAGAGGGCGATCTTGAGCACGATGCGCACGGGCAGCTTGGGGCTCCGCGGCGCAAACGTCCCGATGCAGAGGGAGAGATAGGCGTCGTTTTCGAGGACCCCGTATGCGATCTTTACCGTGCGGGCACGTTCTTTTTCGGAGGCGGAGGCGAGGGCGATCTTGAGATGCGCCCCCTCGGCATACACCTTCATCAAGACGCGGTAGGGTTCAGAAAATCCGTTCAAAACGCTGCCCTGCCTCTATTTTTCTTCCGTTCAGAAAGTCGCGTGCCGTCATCCGCCGCCCGCCCGCAGGCTGCAGCTCGAGGATGTTTACTGCCCCCTCGCCGCACTTCACGATGAGCCCCTCCTTGGGCGACGCCGAAAGTACGGTGCCCGCGGGAGCTTCCGCGGTACAGGGGACCTCTTCCGCGTACCAAAAATTCAGGGTGAGGCCCCCGATCGAAGCAAAGGCGAAGGGCGCAGGCGAGAGGCCGCGCACGAGGCAGCTCACTTCGCGTGCGGACTTTGAAAAATCCACCTCCGTGCGGCCGACCTTCTTGCAGGTGAAGCCCTCCCCCTGCCGTTGCAGGGAAAGCTCGCCGCGCGCGATCTTATCCATGGCATCTATGATGAGCTCGCTGCCGAGGCGGGAGAGCCGATCTTCGAGGGTGCCGCAGGTATCGCTATCGTAGATGGGGCAGGCCTTAGAGAGCAGGATGTCCCCCGTATCCAGCCCCAGCTCGGTCTTCATGATGGTGACGCCCGTCTCACGGCATCCGTCGATGAGGGCACGCGCGATGGGAGCGGCGCCGCGGTAGGCGGGAAGCAGCGAGGCGTGGATATTCCACACCCCGCGGGGGAAGAGATCGAGCACCTCCTGCGTTAAGATCTGCCCGTAGGCGCAAGTCACCATGAGGTCGGCATGCAGCGCTTCGAGCATGGCCGTATCGCTCCTTATCTTTTCGGGCTGAAAGACGGGAATGCCGCGCTCCTCCGCCGCAACTTTCACGGGCGAAGGCGTAAGGATGCCCTTTCTGCCCTGCGGCTTATCGGGCTGGGTGACGACGGCGGCGACCTTGTAGGCCGCATGAAGGCGCAGCAGCGGCTCCACGGCGAACATGGGCGTCCCCGCGAATACGATCTTCATTCAGTCCTCCTCGCTGCGGATGCGGTCGGCCTTATCGGTGTAGAGGATGCCGTCGAGGTGGTCGAGCTCGTGGCAGACGGCACGGGCGAAGAAGCCGCGGGCGACGAGCGAATAGCGGTCTCCCTTGCGGTCGGAGAACAAGATCTTCACCTTGGAAGGACGGAGCACCTCTCCCGCCTTGCCGCGGACGGAGAGGCACCCCTCGGTGCCGTATTGCTCCCCCTTCTGCCATACGAACACGGGGTTGACGAATTCGAAGTACCCCTCTTCGACGTTCACCGAGACAACGCGGAGCGGCACCCCGATCTGCGGTGCGGCGAGCCCGGCGCCCTCGGCGTCGAGCAAGGTATCGCGCATGTCGTCGAGAAGACGGGAAAGCGCCTCGTCGAATTTCTCGACGGGCCTACATTTTCCGCGGAGGACGGGGTCGCCCACCTGTACGATTTCTTTGATCATTTGGTCTCCTTCAGCTCAGGGATTCGGGATTTTCCTCGATATAGACGAGGACGTCTCTCTGTTTTACGGCGGCGACGGCGGCGTAGATCTCCTTCAGGACGGAGGGATCCTTGAGCCGCATCAGCACCTGATAGCGAAATTTGTTGCGGATGCGCTTGATGGGCGCATGCATCTTGTTGAAAAAGAGGAATTTCTCGGGCGCCTTCACGTAGATCTTCTGCAATTCTTCGAAGGTCTCCTTGAGGGCGGCAAGGGTCTCCTTTTCGTCGTCCCCCGTCGCGAGGACGCGGACGATCTTGGAAAAGGGCGGGAACATCATGGCCTCGCGCATCGCGATCTCATGGGCGTAGAAGCCCGCATAGTCGTAGGACGCCGCAAAGCGGAGGATGTAGTTTTCGGGCGAATAGGTCTGGAGGACGACTTCCCCCGGCGCTTGCGCGCGTCCGCTCCTGCCCGCGACCTGCGTGACGAGCTGGAAGGTGCGTTCCCCGCTGCGGTAATCGGGGATGTGCAGCCCCATGTCCGCATCGAGGATGCCGACGAGGGTGACGCTCGGAAAATCATGGCCCTTGGCGACCATCTGCGTCCCGACGAGGATATCCGCGTTGTGTTCGGAGAACTGTTTTAAGATACGCAGGTGCCCCTCTTTTCCGCGGGTCGTATCGACGTCCATGCGCAGAATTCTTGCAGATGGGTAGAGTTTTTGCAGGTCATGCACGATGCGCTGGGTGCCCATACCCACATAGCCGAAGCGGTGTCCTCCGCATTCGGGGCAGGCGGAGGGCATCTTGTAACGCGCCTCGCAGTAATGGCATTTGAGCCTGTTTTCATCGCTGTGGTAGGTGAGGGCGACGTCGCAATTCTTGCACTTTGCGACGTACCCGCAATCACGGCAGATGGCCGTCTGCGCAAACCCCCTGCGGTTGAGAAAGAGGATCGCCTGATTGCCCTCCGCAAGGCAGGAAGCGAGCTTCTCGCGGAGCATGGAGGAAAAGGCCGTCGCATTGCCCCTTCGCACTTCGCGGCGCATATCCGCGATGCAGACCTTGGGCATGGGGCGGGCGTTGATGCGGTCGGGGAGCTCGACGAGGGCGAATTCCCCGTCCTTTGCGCGGCGGTAGGTCTCGACGGAGGGCGTCGCGCTGCCCAAGACGAGCTTGCACTTGTGGTAACGGGCACGAAGGTAGGCGATATCGAAGGTATTGTAGCGCGGGGCGCTCTCGGAGGAATAACTGCCGTCGTGTTCTTCATCGATGACGATGATGCCCACATCCGAGACGGGGGCAAAGACGGCCGAGCGGGCGCCGATCGCGATGCGGGCGCCCCCCACACGCAGACGTTCCCACTCATCGAAGCGCTCCCCCGCCGAGAGGCCGCTGTGCAGAATGGCGGCGCGCTCCCCGAAGCGGGCACGGAGCTGGGAGAGCATCTGGGGAGTGAGGGAGATCTCGGGGACGAGGAAGATCGCCGTCTGTCCCTTTGCGAGGCGGTCGGCGATGAGGTCGAGGTAGATCTCCGTCTTGCCGCTGCCCGTCACCCCGTGCAGGAGGGTCACCGTCTTCTCGGTGCCCTCGATGGCGTCGAGGGCGGCCCTTTGGGCGGGGGTGAGGATCTTGGGCGGCTGTAATTTTCCGATGCCGCGGTAGGGATCGCGGAAGATCCGCCGCGCTTCCGCCTTCACGGCACCCGCCGCCTCGAGGGCCTTGAGGGCCGCGGCGCCGAACATTTCCTTGAGCACAGTCCCCGCCGTTTCCCCGTTTTCCTTGAGAAAGCTTAAGATCTGCCACTGCTTTTGTGCGCGGGGGGCGGGGGTGTAGTCGTCGCCCAAAACGTAGACGGTATGCGTCTTTTCGGAGACTTTGCCCGTGCGCATCTCCGCGGGGAGGAAGAGGCGCAGCACGAGCGCCATGGGGACGCGGTAGCGCAGGGCGATGCGGTCGGCGAGCTGAAGCGCTTCCTCGGTGAGGGCGGGCGTCTCGTCGGCGCGGAGGACGGATTTGAGCTTTTCGGTGGGGACGTCGGTCTTTTCTTTTGTCCGCATGACAAAACCCGTCGTCACCCCTCTTCCGAAGGGCACGGCGACGCGCATCCCCGCCGAGATCTCTTCCCCGCAGGCGTAATCGAAGATCTTATCGACATCGCTGTGCGCGATATCCACGATGACTTCCGCGTACATAGTTCCGTCCATGAAAAAACTGCCCCGTGGAGCGGGGCGTTTCTTCGTTAATCTCTCGAGCTCTTAAACTTGCCGTTCATGACCTCTTGGCAGGCGAGGACGATCTCCTTTTGCTTGCCGGGAAGCTCCGTGACGCCCGCAGTCTGCATCTGTTCGATGATCTGCCGCGTCCGCTTTGCGATGACCACGCAGAGTTCGTAGCGCGAGATCGGCTCAGACTCCGTACCGAGTTTGCGCACGAGAGAATCCACCGAGGGTTCGTTGATCATATATCGTCACTCCTATAGATTGATTTCTTTCCTGAAGATATCGCGCAGCTCGTAGGTCGCGCGCATGAGGTCGTCGTTGACGACGACGTAGTCGTATTCCTTTGCCTTGGAGAGTTCGTATTCCACCCGCTTCTTGCGCAGGGCGATCTGCTCCGCGCTCTCCGAGCCGCGCCCCTTCAGCCGCGCATCGAGCGCCTCTTCCGAGGGCGGGACGATGAGGATGTTGATGACTTTTTCGCCGTAGTCCCGCTTGACGATGAGGGCGCCCACGACGTCGATCTCGAGGATGACGCTCCTCCCCTTTGCCATTTCGTCGAACACGTACTTCTTCGGGGTCCCGTAGTAGTTGCCGAAGTGGTCGTCGTACTCGATGAATTCCCCCGCGGCGATGCCCTTTTCGAAGGCCTCCCGCGTCGTGAAGAAATATTCGACGCCCTCTCTCTCCCCCGGGCGGGGAGCACGGGTGGTGCAGGAGATCGAGAGCGCGAGCTCGGGCTCGATCTTGAGAAGCTCACGGACGAGCGTCCCCTTTCCGACGCCCGAAGGACCTGAAATGCAAAAGAGTAATGCGCGCATAGCTTATTCGAGGTTTTGGATCTGTTCGCGGACTTTCTCGATCTCGTTCTTCATATCGAGCGCAAGCCGCGTGACTTCGGTATCGTTGGATTTGCTACAGATCGTGTTGCATTCGCGGTTGAATTCCTGAAGGAGGAAATCCAGCTTGCGGCCGACTTCCGAGAGCGTTTCGATCTTGCGGAATTCGGCGATGTGGGAGGAGAGGCGGGTGAGCTCTTCATCGATGTTGCACTTATCGGTGAAGACGGCCGCCTCGGTGAGGATACGCGCTTCGTCCACCTTGTCCGCGAGCAGCTCCTGCATGCGGCAAGTGAGTTTTTTGCGGTATTCTTCGGCGACGAGGGGCGCACGTGCGGCGATACCGTCGCGAAGGGCGGCGATCGTATCCATGCGGGAAGAGAGGTCGGCGTGCAGGCGTTCCCCCTCCGCGCGGCGCATCGTGCGGTGTGCCTCGAGGGCGGCGGTGAGGGCCGTCGTGAGGGCGGGTTCGAGCGAGGCGTCCTCCTCGGCAGTATCTTCGATGCGGACGACGTCGGGCACGCGCAGCAGGAAGGAGACCGAGAGATCGCTTGCAAGCCCCGTCTCCGCCTCGATGGCCTTTGCGGCTTCCGTATATGAGCGGACGAGGGGCACATCGAGCGAAAACGCCTTGGGGCGCTCCCGCCGATCGGAAAGGCCGATGAACACATCGACATGCCCGCGCGTGATGTATTTGCGCACGATCCCGCGGATGCGCTCTTCGAGGGGCAGAAGGATGCGGGGGCTCTTCACGGCGATATCGAGATAGCGGTTGTTCACCGAACGCACTTCCGCGGTGAGCACCAGCCCGCCTTCGCTGTATTCTCCCTTGCCGTAACCCGTCATGCTGTACATGGAACACTCTCCTTGCCGTGTATTATACCACACGCCCGCGCGCGAGGTCAAGCTCTTTTACGGAAATTTTCAGCTCCCTTGGAGCATCGTGAGAAATTCTTCTTCGCCGATGATCTTCACACCGAGCTTTTGGGCCTTCTCGAGCTTGCTGCCCGCCTTCTCCCCCGCGACGACGAGAGTCGTCTTTTGGGAGACCGAGCTCTGGCAGACGCCGCCGAGGGCTTCGATGCGCTTTTGCGCCTCGGGGCGGGACATCGCGGCGAGCGTACCCGTCAAGACAACGGCCTCCCCCGCAAAGATGCCCCCTACCGCCTTCTCTTTCACGAAGGGACGCACGCCGAGCGCCTCGAGCCGCGCAAGCTCGCTTCGGTTCTTTTCGTCGGCAAAATAGGAGAGGATCGAGCGGGCTGTGATCTCCCCGATATCCTCCATCGCGAGGAGCTCCTCCAAGGTAAGCGCGGCGACTTTTTCCACGCTCCCGAAGTCGGCAAGATCGCGGGCCGCGACCCGCCCGACGCCCTCGATGCCGATGGCATAGAGATAGCGATCGAGGGGGATGTGCTTGCTTTTTTCGATCGCGGTGAGGAGATTGGAGATCTTCTTTTCGCCGAAGCCGTCGAGAAACGTCCCGTCCTCCTTCTCGAAATCTTCCGCGGTGAGGGCGTAGAGATCGGAGAAATTGCTTACCCCCCGTTTTTCGAGAAGAAGGGTGAGCGTCGCCTCGGACATACCCTCGATATCCGCCGCGTTCTTGCTGCAATAATGGGTGAGTTTTTGCACGATGCGGGGCGGGCAGAGTTCGTTGGTGCAGAAGAGGTTGGCGCCCGCTTCGCGCACGGGAGCGCCGCATGCGGGGCAGCGCGTAGGTTTTTCGACGGGCACACTGCCTTCGACATGGGAGACCGCCCCCAAAATTTCGGGGATGACTTCGTTGGAACGGCGGACGAGCACCCGTGAATGCACTTTCACATCCTTCTTGGTGAGGTCGCCGAAGTTGTTGAGCGTGGCGCGGCGGACGGTCGCCCCCGCAAGCTCCACGGGCGAGATCTCGGCGAGCGGGGTGAGCTTTCCCGTCCTCCCGACCTGCCAGAGCACCTTCTCCACCGTCGCCTCGGCCTCCTCCGCCTCGAATTTATAGGCGATGGCCCAGCGGGGGAATTTATCGGTCGCCCCCATCTCCGCACGGATATTCTCCTCGTTGACTTTGACGACGGCGCCGTCGGTCAGTACATCGAGCGTACGGCGTTCGACGTCGATCTCATCGATGGCCGCCCGCACTTCCTCGGGCGTCTTGCAGGCGCGAAGATAGGGAAACACTTTGAAGCCTTCCCGCCGCAAAAATTCATGCGCTGCAAGCTGCGTGGCGAGAAAATCTTCACTCATGTAGTTAATATCGTAGAAAAGGATCTCGGGTGCACGGGTCTTCGTGACCTTGGGATCGAGGTTGCGGATGGCCCCCGCCGCGGCGTTTCGGGCGTTCTTCAGGGGCTCTTCGGGGTGGGCCGCATTGTATTTTTCGAGGGCGGAAAGGCGGATGATCGCCTCCCCCCGCACTTCGAGCGTACCCATATAGGAGATGTGCATGGGGAAGCTCCGCACGGTGAGCACCTGCGCAGTGACGTCTTCCCCCTCGATGCCGTTGCCCCGCGTCGTCGCACGGACGAAGGCGCCGCCCTCGTAGGTGAGGCAGACGGTGAGGCCGTCGTATTTATATTCGACGGTATACGTCGCATCCCCCGCCTTCTGTACGCGGGTGAAGAAGGCCTCGAGCTCATCCGAAGAGACGGCCTTATCGAGGCTGTAGAGGCGGGAGATATGGGTGTGCCGCGAAAAGCCCTTCACGGGCTCCCCGCCCACGCGGCGAGTCGGCGATTCGGCGAGCACCAGCCCCGTATCCCGTTCGAGGGCGCGGAGCTCATCGTAGAGGCGGTCGTATTCGCGGTCGGAGACCGTCGGCGCATCGAGGACATAGTACTCATATGCCCATTTGTTCAGGATCTCGCAGAGCTCCCGCATGCGAAGCTGTTCGTTCATAATGCCTCCTCAGGAAAGGATCTCGAGCGGCGCAAGGGCGGCGGAGAGGTCCTTGTTGCCGACCGAAGGGAAGTGGACGGTGATGATGAGATTGCGGTCTGCCCCCCGCATGGCGATGACGGTCCCCTCGCCGAAGCGGGCGTGGCGGACGCGGGCGCCCACGGAGAACGCTCCCGTATCCGCTCGGGGCGGGGCGGGCTTTTGCGGGATCGCCGCAGGGCGGACGGGCGATTGGGGTTTTATCGACATACGTCCCCCCCCAAACGTTACGGCAGGCTCCTCTTTTTGCTGCGAAGCGTAGCCGCCGTTGTAACTTCCGCCATAGCTGCTGCTGTAATTTCCGCCGCCCGAAGCGCCATAGCTGCTGCTGTAATTTCCGCCGCCCGAGGCGCCGTAGCCCCTTCCGTACCCCCTTCCGCCGTAACCGCCGAAGCGTTCGCCGCGGTCGAAGGTGCGCTCTGCGGGGGCCGAGCGATCGGAGAGCTGGGCGCGGATCTCTTCGACGAACTGCGAGCGTACGGTGGCCTCCCGCCGCCCATAGAGATAGCGCGAACGGGAGCGGGTGAGGTACAGCCGTTCCTTTGCACGGGTGATGGCGACGTACATGAGCCGCCGTTCTTCCTCGAGGCCGCCCGGCTCATCGAGGGCACGGGAGATGGGCAGGATGTTTTCTTCGAGCCCGACGAGGAACACGCAGCGGAACTCGAGCCCCTTCACGGCGTGGATGGTGGCGATGGTCACGTAGTCCCCCTCTTCCATCTCGTCGGTATCCGAATAGAGGGAGATCTGTTGGAGATATTCGGAGAGCGTCGCCTCGCCGTTCATGCGGACGTACTCATCCACCGAGTTCTGGAATTCGGCGAGGTTGGCGCGCTTTGTGAGGCATTCATCGGAATTATCCGCATACTGTTCGAGCATGCCCGAGCTCTCGAGGATGTGCTTTACGAGGGCGGAGACGGATTCCGTCTGGGAGAGGACGACGAGCTCGCGGAGATACGCCGCAAATGCGCGGAGCTTCTCGCGGGCATTCGCCGTGACGGGAAGCTCCTCTGCGGCGAGGATGGCATCGAACACCGAGAGCTGTTCGCGCTCGGCGTAATCGTTGAGGACGGAAAGCGTCTTCTCGCCGATCCCCCGCCGCGGCACGTTGATGACGCGCAGGCAGGCTTCGCTGTCGAAGGGGTTGGAGATGAGGCGAAGATAGGCGAGGATATCCTTGATCTCCTTGCGTTCGAAGAACTTGAAGCCCCCGAATACCTTGTAGGAGATGCCGTATTTGGTGAACTCTTGCTCATATGCGCGGGTGAGCGCGTTGATGCGCATGAGGACGGCGAAATCCGAGCGCTTATAGCCCTGCAGGATGAGCTCGTGGATGATGCGGGCGCAGTAGAGCGCCTCGCCCGATTCCTCGTCCGCCTCGTAGTAGATGGGCTTCTCCCCCGCCGCGCCCTCCGTCCAGAGCCGCTTCAGTTTGCGGTGGGAGTTGTGCGCGATGGAGGCGTTCGCAAGGGCGAGGATGGCCCCCGTAGAGCGATAATTCTGCTGCAGCTTATAGACTTTCGCATTGGGAAAACTTCTTTCGAAGTGCAAAATGTTCTCGATCTCCGCCCCCCGCCAGCCGTAGATGGACTGGTCGTCGTCGCCGACGACGAAGAGGTTGCCGTGCACCGAGGCGAGCATGCGGATGATATCGAACTGCACGGCGTTGGTATCCTGAAATTCGTCGACATGGATATAGCGGAAGCGCCCCGAGAGGTACTCCCGTGCCTCGGCGTCTTCGGCGAGGAGGGCACGCGCTTCGATGAGCAGGTCGTCGAAATCGAGGGCGTTGTTGGCGTGCAGGTGGGCGCAGTAGCGCACGTAGACGCGCATCGCCTCCTCGATGCCCCGCTCATAGGAATACTTCTTCCTATAGGCCTCGGCGTTGAGGCCGAGCATCTTGGCGTTGGAGATGTGGTATTTTACGGACTTGAGGAGAGATTCTTCCTCATACCCGCATTCCTTGTAGGCCTGCTTTACGACGGCCGTCCGCTCCTGTTCGGAGTATATGGAAAAATTCTCGCGGAGGCCCCGCCGCTCGGCGTACATCCGCAAGATCTTCACACACATGGAATGGATGGTGCATACCCACATGCCCGCAATTTCGCAGGCTGCGGCAAGGCGGTCGCGCATCTCCCCCGCCGCCTTATTCGTGAACGTGATCGCGAGGATGTTCCCCGGGGAAACATCCTTATCCTTGATGAGATGCTCGATGCGCGAAGTGAGGACGCGCGTCTTTCCGCTGCCCGCCCCCGCGAGGACCAAAACCGCCCCCTCGGTATCCAAAACGGGCTTTTGCTGTTCTTCGTTGAGTGTAAGTCCCATACGCGTACATTATAGCACAGGCGGGGCGAAAAAGCAAGGACTTGCGCCCCAAATCCTGCCTACTTCCTGCCGCGGATCTCGAATTCGTATTCCCGCTTGAAGCGCTCGAGGGCACGCAGGTATTTTTCGGAGAGCTCGAGGGTGTAGCGCTGCTTTTCGGCATAGGAGAGCGTATCGTAATACGCCCGATCGGTGAGCCTTCCGATCGCATCCGAGACTTCCCCCTCCTCGAGCAGAAGGGCCTTCACCCGAAGGTAGAAGTCATCGGGCTCCTCGCCCTTGATCTGCGCCTCCACCCGCTCCTGAAAATAGCGCTCGAGCTTGCTCTCGTTGAGGCCCTGCTCCTTCGCATATGTGCGTTCATCCTCGAGTTTTTTATCGCATTCCTGCCAGAATCCGCGCTTCATCCTGCGTTTTGCCTCTCGTGCGAGCATCTTGAGCGACCGTTCCATAAACCGCCTCCTTTTGCGGAATTTCGTGTTTTTTCGCAAAAAAGATCCGTAACCGAAGTTACGGATCCATCGTTTAGTTTCTGCTTCTCTTTCTCGCCGCTTCCGACTTTTTTCTCTTCTTGACGGAGGGCTTCTCGTAGAACTCCTTCTTGCGGAGATCGCCGATGATGCCGTCGCGCGAGCACTTTCTCTTGAATCTGCGGAGTGCGGATTCGAGGCTCTCGTTTTCACCGACCTTGATCGTGGACATATTCAACCCTCCTTCGCCGAAGCACTTATTTCCTGTCTATTATAGCAGACGCCGCCGCGCTTGTCAAACGCTTTTGCGCCCGTACGCGGAAAATTTTCCGAGAACTCTTTGCAGCTCAGCGGACACGGGCGAGCAGGGCCTCGACGTCTGCCTTGGCAAGCCGAAGGGCTTCCTTGGCCGCGGCTTCATCTTCGCCCTTCACCGAGTAGTAGATCTTGAGCTTGGGCTCGGTGCCGCTCGGACGGACGCAGACGAAGCTCCCGCCCGAGAGTTCGTAGTAGACGCAGTTGCACTTGAGGATGCCGAGGCGGGTGCAATTCCCCGCCTTGTCGCGGCGGAGATCCTTGGAATAATCGCGCACGGCCTCCACCGAAAACTTGCCGAAAGAGGCGACTTCGGCCGTCTTGAGCGCATCGACGACGGCATTCATCTCCTTCATCGCATTCAGCCCCGAATACTGCACGGAGACGTTTTGATCGAGGACATACCCATACTTCTTGTAGATCTCGTTGAGGCGCATCCACACCGTTTTGCCGATGCTCTTATCGTAGCAGACCATCTCGGCGCAGAGCATGGAGGCGACGACGGCGTCCTTATCCCGTGCGTGCGTCCCACGGAGATACCCACAGCTCTCTTCGAAGCCGAAAACAAAGGTATGCTCCCCGCTTTGCTCCCATTCCTTGATCTTTTCGCCGATGAATTTGAAGCCCACGGGCGTCTCGAAGAGGGCGACGCCGAACTCGGCGCAGATGAGCTTTGCCATGCCCGTCGAGACGAAGGACTTCACGACGGCGGCGTTCTTCGGAAGCGTCCCCTCCTCCTTGAGGCGGGTGAGGATGTAATCGAGCAGAAGAATGCCCACCTGGTTGCCCGAAAGCGCATGGAACTCCCCCGCTTCGTCCTTTACGGCGACACCCAAACGGTCGCTGTCGGGATCGGTGCCGAAGACGACGTCCGCACAGATCTCATCGGCGAGGGCGATGCCCATCGAGAGCGTCTCTTTGAACTCGGGATTGGGTACGGCGACCGTAGAGAAGGCGGGATCCTCCGCCGTCTGCGCCTCGACGACCGTCGTATTGATGCCGAGCCTTGCGAGGATGCGGGTGACGGGGATGTACCCCGAACCGTGCACGGGGGTGTAGACGAGGCGAAGATCCTTGCCGCACTTTTGCACGGCGGCGGGCGAGAGCGTGAGCTTTTCGAGCGCATCGAGATAGTCGTCGTCGAGGCGTTCGGGGACGGCTGTGATGAGCGGGCTGTCCTCTTCCCCCGTCACCGAGAGATAGTCGCGGATCTTTGCGATGAAGCCGACGACGACCGCCGTCGCCTCGGGAGACATCTGCGCCCCGTCTTCGCCGTAGACCTTATAGCCGTTGTACTCCTTGGGATTGTGGGAAGCGGTGATCATGATCCCCGCCGCCGCCTGCAGCTTGCGCACGGCATAGGAGAGCATGGGGACGGGGTGCACGCGGGAGAAGAGGTAGACCTTCACGCCGTTCTTGGCGAGCACGCCCGCGGCGGAGACGGCGAAGCGGCGGGAATTCTTTCTCGTATCGTAGGAGATGACGACGCCTTTCTCTTCGGCGCCCTCCGTCTTGAGGTACTCGGCAAGGCCCTGCGTCGCACGGCGGACGGTGTAGACGTTCATCATGTTGATGCCGCATCCGATGATCCCGCGCATGCCCGCGGTGCCGAATTCGAGCTCGCCGCCGAAGCGGTATTCCTGCTCCTTTTCGTTGCCTTCGAGCGAAAGAAGTTCGGCCCTGTCCTCTTCGGAAAGACGGGGATCGTTTTTCCAGCTCTCGTAGAGCTCCTTGAAATTATCCATACCATACCCCTCCCTTTTGAATGCGTTATTGCGCGTCGTCGTTCTTCGGGCTGTCGAGGGCGAGCGCATCGTTTTCGGCGATGACGTCACGCGATAAGAAATACTTCTTGCCCGCCGTCTCGTAGTAATTGACGAACTGCAGCACGATGAGGAAGACGAAGCTCAGCGGGACGGTGATGAGGATCCCGCTGCCGAGCGTACAGATCGCGACGCCCACGTTGACGAAGACGATCAGATAGCAAGCGATGAGGAAACTGCCGAAGCGGCGAAGGAAATCCTTTCCGCCCTTGATGCTCTCCGCAAATGCGGCGAAGACCCCCTTCCCCCCTGCGATGATCGCGGGCATCCATGCCGAAATGAGGGTGAGTTTGAGCGCCTGCAGCAGGATGAGCGCCGTCATCGTGAGCGAGACGGAGACGACCGCAGCGAAGATCCCCCACGTCGAAAAGAGCGAGGGAAGGAAGAAGAAGAGGAACCAGCTCGCAAGCAGCGCGAGCGTATCGTAGAGGAAGGCAAGCGGCACATAGACGAGCTCATAGAGCGCGGCTTTGCCGAGATTTTTGAAGAAGGCCGCGGAGAAGCGGGTCCGCGAGAAGCTCGCCATGCGGTCGTTGACGGCCGCTGCCACCGCAAACTGCGCGAGTCCGTTCACGAAGCGCTGGATAAGGTACATGAGGAAGACGCCGATGACGCTTCCCACGATGTTGCCGAGGTGCGTCCCCAAAAGGCCCATGAAGCCGAGGAAGGCCTCGTGGGCGGTCGCCTGAAAGTCGGTGAGGACCGCCGAGTCCCCCTCCATGAGGGAGAAGGCGAGCTGGCGGAAGAATTCGGGCACGAGGTCGCGGATGGCCTTGAGCTCTGCGCTCTCGAGGATGAACCCAAGCCCGAGGTGCAGGATGAGGAAGGTGAGGCTGAAGAACACCGCGCCCACGATGAGGCGGCAGAGGAGCAGCTGAAATACGCGGGAAAACTCTCTCTCCGTGATGGAAACCGAACGCTTGAACCGCATGTCAATACCCCCTAAAGCTATGGAGAATATCTTCCCGATCGAGCTTATCCGTCTCGAAGTAGACGACCTCCATGCGGATCGTAAAGTTCAGATAGAGCAGGATGAACACGACGACGGAGACGATACGGAAGACGAATTCGGGCAAAAACGCAAAGCCGCAGACGATGATGACCGCAGCGGCGTAGGAGATGAGGTAGGAGAGCAGCAGCTTCCAACGTACCCCCACCATGAGCTGATAGGAATAGAGGAAGGCGTTGTAGAGGCCGAAGCCCGTCATGAGGCGGCAGGGCAGGTAGAGATAAAAGGTCGTCGCGATATAGAGCAGGGCGTAGCCGAAGAAGAGGAAGGCGACGACGGAGAGGACGTAGAAGAGCGCCTTCGCCGCAACCGAGGCGAAGAGGAAGAAGAGCGCGGAGACGATGAGCGCCCAGAGCTCATAGAGGGCGACGTAGACGAGCGTCACGAGCGTCGCGGGGAGCAGGGCGTTCAAAAACGCATGCATGGTGCCGCTGAAGGTCCGCTTTCCGATCCGCATGTGCTTCTCCACAAAGGAGAGCATGAGCGCCGTAAAGAAAATAATGCCGACGACGGCGAAGATGCTGTAGAGACCGCCGAGCAGGGAATCGATGCGGACGAAGGAGAAACAGCGGAAGAACAAGCCGAAATCCGCTTGCACCGCTCCCGTGAAGAAGGCGTGCGTCACGTCGTGAATGGCGGAATAGTCGAGCGACAACGCCAAAAAGACCGCAGGCACGAGCGCAAACGGCAACACAAACCAAAGATTCTTGAAGATGTACTTCCAACTTCCGAAGAAATCGCGCATATGAGCTCCTTCGTATCTTCTCCTATTATATAACAATTTGCGCGCGGTGTAAAGAGTTTTTGCTGTTTTTCCCCATAAGAAAAATTCTCGGCCGAAGCGCTGTGCCGCGGCCGAGAATCCATAGATCGGCAATTACTTTTTCTGTGCAAGCCGCATGAAGCACTTGGAGAGCTCGACGATGGGCACGGGCGCGATCGCAAGCCCTGCCGCGGTGAGATAGGCCTGCCACGGGAGGTAGGTAAAGCCGAAGAGCTTCTGCACGCCCGGCACGAAGAGCACGAACGCCGTGATCGCAGCCGATACGAGGACTGCGCCGAGCAGCACGAAGTTGTGCCCGTTCCCCCGCGCGAAGGCCGATTCGTAGTCCGAACGTTGGTTGAGGCAATGGAAGAGCTGGGAGAATGCGATCGTCATAAACGTCATCGTCATGACGATCTTTTCGACCTCATCTGCATCTTTTGCGCCATTTGCGAAGACGTAGTACCCCAAGAAGTAGGCGCCGAGGGAGAGCGCGGCGAGCATGAGGCCGTGCGTCACGATGCGGATGACAAACCCCTTTTCCCACAGCGTCCCCGACTTTACGGGCGGATGACACATGATATCTTTGGCGGCGGGATCGACGCCAAGCCCTAGCGCGGGAAGGGTGTCCGTCACGAGGTTGATGATGAGCACATGCACGGCGAGAAGGGGCGTAGGGAAAGGAGCAAACGTCGATAAGACCGTCGCAAGGAAGATGACGAGCACCTCCGCGATGTTGCCCGCAAGCAGGAATTGGATGACCTTGCGGATGTTGGCGTAGACCCGCCTCCCCTCCCGCACGGCGCTCTCGATCGTCGTGAAGTTGTTGTCGAGCAAGATGATATCCGAGGCGTCTTTGGCGACGTCCGTCCCCGCCCCCATCGCAACGCCGATATCCGCCGCCTTCAGGGCGGGAGAATCGTTGACGCCGTCCCCCGTCATCGAGGCGACTTCCCCCATGCGCTGCAGGGAACGCACGATGCGCAGCTTATCCGAGGGCGAGACGCGTGCGTAGACCGAAGTCGTCCCCACGACGCCGTCGAGCGCTTCATCGCTCATGGCGGCGAGCTCGGCGCCCGTCACGACGGTATCTCCCGCACGGAAGATGCCGAGCTCCTCTGCGATCGCGACGGCGGTCGTCTTGTGGTCCCCCGTGATCATGACGACGCGGATGCCCGCCGAATGGCAGGATGCGATGGCGCCGATGACCTCCTTGCGCGGGGGGTCGATCATGCAGGTGAGGCCGCAGAAGATGAGGTCGTCTTCGACGTCGTCCCCCTCCTTGGGCACATAGCCGATGCTGCGGACGGCATAGCCGAGCACGCGTAGCGCGGCCCTGCTCATCTGCTCCGCGAGGGAGAGCGCGGCCTCTTTTTCTTCCTGCGTGATGGGCCGCACGCCCTCTTCGGTGAAGATACGGGTACAATGGGGCAGAAGTTCATCGATGGCGCCCTTGGTGTAGACGATCCGCCTTGTGCCTTCCGCCGTCACGACGGACATGCGCTTGCGGTCGCTGTCGAAGGGCTGTTCGAAGACGCGGGGCTGCGCCTTCTTCAATTCCTCGGGCTGCATGCCGAATTTTTCCGAAAAATCGATGAGGGCCCCCTCCGTCGGGTCGCCGAGGTACTCCCCTTCCTTGCCGGGGACGCGGGCGGAATCGTTGCACAGGGCGGCGGCGTAGACGAGTGCGCTGCGCTCTTTGGTAAGCTCCCCTTCGACGGGCACGGTCTGCCCGCGGAGGATATCCGAGGCCGTCGCAAACCTCGTGACCGTCATGCGATTTAAGGTGAGGGTCCCCGTCTTATCGCAGCAGACGACGGTCGCACTGCCCAAAGTTTCCACGGCGGGAAGGCTACGCACCAAGGCCTGCTGTTTGGCCATGCGCCGCACGCCGAGCGCCATGACGACGGTCGCCGTCGCGGGAAGGCCTTCGGGGATGACCGAGATCGCGAGCGCGATCGCCGTAAGAAGCGGCCTCGTCCAATTTTCTTGGACCGACCAATCCGAGACGCGCAAAAAGCTGATCGCGAGCACGATGAGCGCGATGACGATCCCCGCCACGGAGAGCGTTTTTCCGACCCCATTCAGCTTTTTCTTGATGGGCGTCTCGAGTTCGTCGGTCGCATCGAGCATGCCCGCGATGGAGCCCACTTCGGTGTGCATGCCCGTTGCAACGACGACGCCCGTGCCCGTGCCCGCGGTGCAGACGCAGGAGGAGTACGCCATGTTGACGCGGTCCCCCAAGGGGGCGTCCTCCTTGAGTACGGTGGGGGCGTCCTTTTCCGCGGGGACGCTCTCCCCCGTGAGCGCGGATTCCTGTACGGCGAGGTTGGCTTCCTCGAGAAGACGAAGATCTGCGGGCACGACACAGCCGTCTGCCAAGATGACGATATCCCCCGGGACGAGCTCTTCGGCAGGAAGGATACATTCGGCGCCGTCGCGCAGTACCCGTGCCGTCGGGGCGGTGAGCGTCGAGAGTGCGGCGAGCGCATCCGCCGCCTTCTTCTCCTGTACGACGCCGATGACCGCGTTGATGACGATGATGACGAAGATGACGACCGCCTCCGTGTAGTCGCGGAAGACGAGGGAAACGACTGCCGCGATGAGCAAGATGATGACCATCACATCGCGGATCTGCTCCCAGATGAGCCGCCAGATGCTCTTGGGCTTGCGCTCGCGGAGCACGTTTTTGCCGTAGCGTTCCCTCCGCCTTGCGGCCTCTTCGCCCGTCAGGCCCTCGGGCGTCGCCGAGAGCGCCGAGAGCGTCTCTTCGGGACTTTGGGCATGCCAGACCCTGCGCGTTTCGATAGTTTCCTGTTCCATAGTTACCCCTTTGCAAAGGTCGTTGGAAATATTATACCACAGCTTCCCGGGAAAGGAAACAGTTTTTGCGGCAAAATGCGGAGCGAACGGAAATTTCACGGAGCGGGGCTGAAAATTCCTTTCATGTTTCCGAAAACTTTTGAATTTTTTCCGTATTTTTTTGCAAAATGGGCTTGAATTTTGCGCGCGGGTCTGTTATAATACAATTCCCTATCCAAACGGACCTTCTATCATGCTTGATCGTTTCTATGAATACATCGGCCAAAATTCCTACGTGCCCGTCGTCATCATCTCGGTGGCGATCATGTTGCTTGCGGGATTTTTGCTGACGCGCATCACGAAGCTTCTGAAGCTTCCCAACGTCACCGCCTACATCCTCGCGGGGATCCTCTTGGGGCCGTATTGCCTCAACCTCGTCCCCGCACGCGTCGTGCAGGGCATGGACTTCATCTCGGATGTCGCGCTCGCCTTCATCGCCTTCAGCGTGGGCGAATACTTCCGCCTCTCCACGCTCAAGAAGAACGGAAAGAAGGTGGTCGTCATCACCCTCTTCGAGGCCCTGCTCGCCTCGGTGCTCGTCTTCATCCTCACCTTCTTCATCTTGCGGTTAGGGCTTGCCTTCTCCATCATCCTAGCCGCCCTCGCTTCGGCGACGGCCCCCGCCTCCACGATGATGACCATCCGCCAGACGGGCGCCAAGGGCGATTTCGTGGATACCCTCTTTTCCGTCGTAGCGCTCGACGACGTCGTGAGCCTCATCGCGTATAGCGTCGCCGTCTCCGTTGCCCTCTCCGCGCTCGGAGGTGCGGTCAAGGCGGGGGACGTCCTGCTTCCCATCGCATGGAACGTGATGCTCATCGCGATCGGCATCGCCTTCGGGTTCCTCTTAAAGTTCCTCATGGCGAAGCGCTCGACGGACAACCGCCTCATCGTCTCGGTGGCCTTCCTCTTTGCCCTCTGCGGGATCGGCGCCGCCGTCGATGTCTCCCCCCTTCTCGGGTGCATGGCGATGGGCACGGTATACATCAACGTCTCGGGCGACGATAAGCTCTTCAAACAGCTTAACTACTTTTCGCCCCCCATCCTGCTCTTATTCTTCGTGAAGTCGGGCATCGGCTTCCAGCTCGATTCCCTCGTGAGTTCGGCGAGTTTATCGATAGGAGTCCCCCTCCTTGTCGTCGGCGTGCTCTACTTCTTCGTGCGGCTCATCGGAAAATACGCGGGCGCATTCCTCGGGTGCGCCGTCACCAAAAAAGAGAAGAAGGTGCGCAACTATCTCGGCATGGCGCTTGCCCCGCAGGCGGGGGTCGCGATCGGCCTCGCCGCGCTCGGGGCACGCATTCTCGGCGACGAGATGGGGCCTATCCTCGAGACGATCGTCCTCTCCTCGAGCATCCTCTATGAGCTCGTGGGGCCTGCCCTCGCGAAGCTCTCCCTCTATCTTTCCCATTCTTATGGGAAGCCCGCGGAAGAAGCGGCAAGCGAAGCGGAGCCCGCGGCAAAACCGCCGACCCGTGCGGAGGAGCTCGCCGCCCTCAAGGAGCAGCTCGTCGCGATCGAACGCCAGCTCTCGAGGAAGGAATACGCCCGTTCCCCCGAGGAGGAGGCCTTCTTGGAGGCGACCGACGACATGCCGCAGCCCCCTCCTCCCTCCGATCCGCCCGAAGATCCACATGCGGACCCGCCCGAAGATCCGCCCGATACGGATTCCTCGGTCGGCGCCGAATATAACCGAAGAAAATTCATCAATAAGAGGTAACTTATGCCAACCGATTATATCGTAGAACTGCTCGGAGATTGGTCGAAAGAGATCAACATCGCCTCTACGGCGCTCAAGACGGTGCTCGTCGTCATCATGGCCGTCATCTTGGGCTGTGAACGCTCGCGCAACCGCCACGCGGCGGGGCTTCGCACGCTCATCGTCCTCTCGATCGGCTCCATGTTTGCGGGGATCGCCGACGTCTACTTCATCGATGCGCTGGGCGTCAAATTCGCCTTCTGCTCGGCGGCCGTCATCATCGGGATCTCCATCATCATCGCCAATACCATCGTATATTCCTCCAAAAACCAGATCATGGGACTGACGACGTCCATCGGCGCTTGGACGATGGCGGTCGTCTCGGCGCTGCTCGGCATCGGGCTCTACACGGCTTCCCTCATCGGCTTTATCGCCCTCATGATCGGGCTTCTCGCCTTCTCCAAGATGGAGACGTATATCAAAAATAAGTCCAACCACTTCGAGATCCACCTCGAGCTGAAATCGAGGAACAGCCTGCAGGAATTCATCACGACGGCACGGGAATTCGGGCTCAAGATCGATAACCTCGAACTCAATCCCGCCTACGCGAACTCGGGGCTGAGCGTGTATACCGTGCGCCTCACCGTCGCCAAAAAGGAATTGCGCAAAAAGAGCCACAGCGATATCATCGAAGCGCTCTCTGTGCTCGAATGCGTCTATTACATCGAAAAATTGGGCTGAATCTCGCCCCATGTACGCATTTTGCGAAAAACAAAGCGGCAAAATGACCGCCCGCAGGAGACCTGCGGGCGGCGTTTTTTAAGTCGATGCGATCAGGTTTGCATCGCGAAGACTGGTAAGGAGCGCGTTGAGCGTCGTGGCGACCGTCGTAAGATCGGTGTTTGCGGGATCGGCGATGGGCGTGACCGCCGCACCCACGGGCAGCGTCGCCGCCTCTCCCTGCGGACCCGTGGGACCGATCTCTCCCTGCGGACCCGTGGGACCCGTAGGTCCAATTTCTCCCTGGAGACCCGTGGGACCGATGGGACCTGCAGGCCCCTGGGGACCCGTGGGACCGATGGGACCTGCAGGCCCCTGGGGACCGGTGGGACCGGTGGAGCCGCGTCCTACATAAATACTTCCGCAGCCGCAATTCGTATATCCGCAGCCCCCGCCGCAAGTCTGCGGGCAGCATTGATAGATCATCATAATCGTTCCTCCTCGCTCCGCATACGGAGCTTGCGAGGCGAAAATTCGCCCTTTTCCATCATAGCAGATCCCGCAAAAAAGTGTGACAAAAAAATCGGCGGGATCCCCTTTCGGTCCCCCGTCGATCGCAAATTTTCGCCGCAAAGCGGTCAGGAAAGGATGCTCTCCACGGCCTTCTTCAGGGCCGCATCGCGGCATCCCGCAAAGATTTCCTTGAATTTCGCCCCCGCGAGCGCCCCCCGCACGAGGTCGCGGTCGAGCTCGGGCAAGATCTCGGCGAGCGGACGGTAAGTCTTCTTGCGGACTTCGTCGAGGATGCGCTTGTTGCGCTGTTCGGGCACCGCGCGTTCCTTGGGATAGCCCTGCCCGCTCGGTTCACAGAAGAGCTTTTCGAAGATGTACCCGAGGTTGAGGTCCCCGCCCCAACCGTACCCCTTGGCGAAGGGGATGGCGAGCGCGTTGCCGTCGTTGATCTGGGCGAAGGTATAGGCGTCGAGCGCGTCTTCGGCGTGGCCGCAGATGACGCCCGGAAAGGAATTGCAGGCGAGCATGGCCCCCTCTCCCGTGCCGCAGCCCGTGATCACGTAGTCGACGACGCCGCCCCCGAGCAGCACCGCCGCCAAGATGCCGATCTGGACGTACGTGAGCTGATCTTCATCCTCAGCGGAATACATGCCGAAATTGATGACCTCGTGCCCCATCGGTTCGACGACCCGCCTGAGCGTCTGTTCGATGATGGGATTTTTCGCCGCTTGGCTGTTTTCATTGATCAATGCGATTTTCATGATTTCTCCTTATTTTCTTACCCCATGTCTTCATTCGGGCTGTTTTCCGATATAGGCGAGGATGCCGCCGTCGACGTAGAGGATGTGCCCGTTGACAAAATCCGAAGCCTTGGAGGCGAGGAAGACCGCCGCCCCTTTGAGATCCTCGGGTGTGCCCCAGCGGGCTGCGGGCGTCTTGGCGCGGATGAAGGCGTCGAAGGGGTGCATGCTGCCGTCGGGTCCCGGCGTACGGAGCGGCGCCGTCTGCGGGGTCGCGATATACCCCGGCCCGATGCCGTTGCACTGGATGTTGTATTTCCCGTATTCCGAAGCGATATTGCGGGTGAGCATCTTGAGCCCGCCCTTCGCGGCGGCATAGGCCGAGACCGTCTCCCTGCCGAGTTCGCTCATCATCGAGCAGATATTGATGATCTTCCCCGCCTTCCGCTTCATCATCTCGGGCAGGACGGCCTTCGTAACGAGGAAGGGGGCGACGAGGTCGGTCTCCACGACTTCACGGAAGCTCTCTGCGCCCATCTCGTGCATGGGAACGCGCTTTATGATGCCCGCATTGTTGACGACGATATCGATCTTCCCGAGGTCCTCGCGTATGCTTGCGACCATCGCGGTGACTTCCTCCTCCTTGGTGACGTCCGCAAGATACCCGCTTGCATCGATCCCGCCCGCGTTATACGCATCGAGCGCGGCGGAAAGATGTTCGCGGCTCCTGCAGTTGAAGGCGATCTTCGCCCCCGCTCCCGCAAGCGCCTCGGCGATCGCAAACCCGATGCCGTATGCCGCACCCGTCACGAGTGCCACTTTGCCTTTCAAAGAAAACATGTCTTCGTTCATTCGTCTACCGCCTCATCACAGGGAAGGTCGATGCCCTCCCAGATCTTTTTGTTCGTCCACGCTTCATCGGGCGCAGACCAGAAGGGATGCGCGGGTGCGAGCCCGAGCGGCAAGAATGCCTGCATGCACATATACACGCTCCCGACGCAGATATAGTGTTCTCCGAGCGAAGGTTGGGATCCGATGACGCCCACCTTCAAGAAGCCCTTTTCATCGAACATGCCCCCCGCGACCGTACGCTCCATGACGGCGGAGATGCCGCAGCGCACCTGCGCATACGAGAGCCCTTCGGGAAGATTTTCCTGCAGGGCGGCGTGGGCAAGCGCCTGAAACGCGCCGAAGCGGTAGGTGAGCGATCTGCCCGTCATGGGATAGGTCCCCTCGGGGGAGATGAGCCGCTCCTCAATGGCCGCATAGCGCGAGGCACGCTTCAAAACTTTGGGAAGAAGTTCCGCGTACGCGGGTACATGGGGCGCAAACGTCCGCAACAGATCCACATACATGGGGTGGATCGCGTAGCTGTTGTAGTAGTCCATATGGAAAAATTCGCCGTCGCCGTACATCCCGTCGCCCACGTACCACTTCTCGAAGGAATCGACGGCACGCGCCACGGGCGGAAGGATCCATTCCTCCCCCATGAGGCAGAGCGCCGCCTCGACGATCGCCGAGAAGAACAGCCAGTTGATGGGGAACGGGGTGAATTTTCTCGTCTCGATGAGACGCGCGGCGAGGTTCCGCCGCACACGGGCGTCGAGCGGGTCGAGCAGGGCATGCGGCGCACGCAGAAGCGCATAGGCGAGGTAGGCCGCATCGACGAGGGATTGCCCGTAGCCCTCCGTGAAATTCATGAAATCGGGCGAGGCGGGATCGGTCGCAAGATCGATGCCGCGAAGGGCGAGCTTGCGGTATTTTCGCTGCAGGTCCCCCTCCTCCCCCGTGAGTCCCTCGAGTTCGAGCCACGGCGCCATGCCCGAGAGCGTCCGCGCGAAGGCCTCGAGGTGGGCATACATCTCGCGGGAAGGCTTCTCGACGGGAAGCTCGGCATGCAGGCGTCCCTCCCCCAATGCGGAGAGCACGGGATCGGCGATCCTGCACATGAGCTCCAGCCAATCTTTTCTGCTTTTCACCATAGAAATGTCTCCTTATGCAATAATTTTAAGATGGCTTCCACAAAGAAATAGTCGCCGTAGATGAGGGCGAAGTTATGCTGCCCGTCGTGATAGGCCGCCGAGCAGTGCGTGAGCAGCGGATCGCGGGAAGAGGCGAGGTCGCAGCGCTCCTTTGCGAGCACGGCGAGAAGTTCCTCCGCCGCGTCTGCGTAGCGCTTGTTTCCCGTCGCGCGCTTGAGTTCCAAGAGGCCGCAGGCGGCGATCGCAGCCGCCGAATCGTCTTCCCAATCGCAGCCGTAGGGCTGCAGAAAATCTACGGGCAATAGGCCCGTTTTGGGAATATGGGTCAAGAAAAACGATGCAACACGCTCGGCCGCGGCCAAAAATTCCTCCCGCCCCGTGTGCAGATAGGAGAGGGTGAAGCCGTAGATCGCCCAGCCTTGGCCGCGTGTCCACGCAGAGCCTACCCCCATGCCTTGCCCGCCTTCTTCGCGCAGAAATTCTCCCGTTGCGGGATCGAATACGGCGATATGGCGGCAGGAACCGTCTTCCCGCACAAAATGCTTTGCGGCGGTCGTCGCATGGCGCACGGCGATCTCGCGGTAGCGCGGATCGCGCGTGAGCGTGCTCGCAAGGTACAAAAGGGGCAAATTCATCATACAATCGATGATGGCGACCCCCGCCTTGGAGCCGTCTCCCCCGTCGTTCCACGCGCGAAGAAAGCCGCCCGCAAGGTTGAAGCGCCCCGCAAGGTCGTTTGCCGCGAGCAGAAGGCGGTTTTGGGAGGCCGAAGCGCCCGTGAGGATGCGGCTCGCATTGGCAGTGAGCAGCCATTTGAAGCCGCTGTCGTGGTCCATGCCCGCCGCATGCAAGAAGCCCGCATCGAGCTTTTGTTCGATCGCCGAAGCGAGGGAAGAAAGAAGCGGATCGGGGCGGAAGCCGTAGAGCTGCCACAGGAGCCCCGCATAGAAGCCGTTGGTCCACCAATCGATCTCGAAGGTATGGTCGTCGAAGACGCCGTCCTTTGCCGTATACGGGATCTTATCTTCGCTCCGCGCGGCGACGTGCAGCTCCTTTTCATAGATGCGCGCAAGAAGTTCAGCCCACATGCGCCACCTCACGGCAAATTTCGCCGATTTTTTTGCAATTATCCACTACATCCCCCCGCATCATGAAGCTGCCGCCCACCGCGGCGACCGCATCGCATGCGAGGAATTCTTTGAGATTTCGGAGGGTTACGCCCCCCGTCGGGACAAAGCGCATTTCGGGGAAGGGCGCAGAGAGCGCCTTCACCGCCGCAAGGCCGCCGAAGACTTCCGCGGGGAAGAACTTCACCGTAGAGAACCCGAGCGCACGCGCCCGCATGAGCTCGGTCGGCGTGACGGCCCCGGGAAGATACGGGATCTTTTCCGCAGCGCATACGGCCGCGATCTCCTCGGAGAGCCCGGGCGAGACGACGAACTTCGCCCCGAGCCCGATGACCCGCCGTGCCTGCTCTGCGCAGAGCACGGAACCCGCCCCGAGCGAAAGATCGGAGAATTTCTTCGCGGCGAGCGCGATCGCCTCCTCCGCATAGGGGGTGCGCAGGGTGATCTCGGCGATGGGGAGCCCCCCTTCGATGAGGGAAGCGAGCGCCCTGTTTGCCTCGGCTTCTCCCGAAAGAACGACGACAGGGATGACCTTTTTCATACTATCTCCTCAGCCGCGTATCGCCGCGCAGCACGGCGAAAACCTCCTCTTCGGGGACGCACATGCAGTCGCCGTAGAGGGTGTGTTTTAGGGCGTTACAGGCGGCCGCGAAGGAGATCGCCTCCCCGAAGCCGTGCAAAAGCGCATGGATGAGCCCCGCGGCGAAGGCGTCCCCGCCGCCCACGCGGTCGAGGATCTCCACCGAAAAGGCGGGGGATGTTGTAAATGTTTCGCCGAGGAGTACCCCCGAGAGGCGGTTTTCGGAAGCCGAAATGCTCTCGCGGACGGTGAGCGCCGCCCATCGGAAGCCGTAGCGCGCCTTGAGCTCCTCCGCGCCATTCCTGCAGGCGGCAAGGTCGCTCCCCCCGTTTTGAATGCCGAGAAGATCGAGCCCGTCGGAACTTGCGATGCAGAGGTCGACGTAAGGGAAGAGGGCCTCGAAGGCCTCCCGCGCCGCCGTACGCGTCCAGAGGTCGGCACGGTAGTTGAGGTCGAAGGAGGTGGTACACCCCTGCGCCTTTGCGGCCATGAGAACGCGCTGCGTGAGCTCGGCCGCATGGGGACCGAGGGCGGGCGTGATGCCCGAAACATGGACGTGTGCTACATCTTCGAGCGCCTCGGAAAGCGCATAGGCGGAGGCGGGCGTCTCGGCAAAGACCGAACGGGCACGGTCGTAGATGACCCTTCCCGCCCGAAGCGACGCCCCGGGTTCATAGAAATATGCCCCCATCCTCCCCTCTCTTTTCAGGATGAAGCGGGTATCCACGCCGTAGCGGCGCAAACTGTTTTCGGCCGCTTGGCCGATCTCGCCTTGGGGAAGCGCGGTGAGATGCACCGCCCGATCGCCGAAGCCCGAAAGCGCCGCGGCAACATTGGATTCACTTCCGCCGAAGCGGACGGAGAGGCTCTCCGCATCCGCAAGTCGGGTGCCCGCGGGCGGGGTGAGGCGAAGCAAAACTTCGCCGAGCGTAAGAATTTTCATGATGCTACCTGTTCTGTTTTTCGCCCCCATGTGCGATTTTTGTCGCTTCGGGGGAGCAAACCAAACACAAGCAGGACTTTCGCCCTGCTTGTGTTTTTGTTGTTTTTCGTGCGCATTATGCGTCGAGGTTGGTGAGCTTGAAGTTCGTCCAACTGAACGCACCGCACTCATGCGCAAACTGAAGTGCATACACGGGCGAACCGATACCCGACGAGGAGGCATTGTTCTTCCAAGACAGCCAAGGCGTGTAGGTCGTGCCGTCCGTCGACCACTCCCAGTTGAACTCCACGATGTTGTTGCTGAGCGTGTGCGTCAGACGCACATGGACCGGTTGGCCGATCGTTGCAGGAGGACACTTTTCGCCCCACTTGACGCCTTCGATCGTATCGCCCTCCCAGCAGCCTGCTTTTAGGATTTCGCCTTCCGTGTAGAAGGAATTCTTGTATCCGACCCAATCTTCAAACCTGCTACCTGCACGATAGTGCACAGTGAAGGAAGTCTTGTTGTCGTTGGTCGTACGCTTCAGAATCGTCCAATCGAATTCGAGCTTGAAATTATTCATGCCGTTGGGACGGACGCAGAGCGCGTTATCGGAAGGCTGCCAATCCGCACCCGAGCGATGCTCGACGATGCCGTCTTTCGAAAGAACAGCGTTCTCACGGTTGCCTCTCAACATAATGCAGTCGAAATCGATATCCTTGCTCTTTTCACCCATGACTTTCGCAGCATAGTCGTTCATACCGGTTGCGCTATCGGGATTCGCAAGCGATTTTACCGTGAAGAGCTTGGTCGCTGCGGCGGTCGCGCCGTCTTTCGTCGCGGTGAGCTTCACGGCAACTTGGCCGGTGGCGTTGCCCGCTTGCCAATCTTCGACGAGGACGTACCAAGGAAGATCTTTGTTATCTGCAATGTGCGGTGTGGAAACCGTCACGCCCGTCGTGTTGCTGCCATCGACCACGGCAAACGAGACATCGGCAAGCGCAAGCTGTGTGCCTTCCGTCGCCTTGTCGGTCACATCCCAATAGAGCTGAAGGCCGGTCGCCGTAAGCAGTTCGCCATACGTGCCGCCGAAGGGATCGGCGCCGAGGACGGGAGCCTTATCGACATCGGTGACAAAGCTCACGGGGATCTTCAGGGTGAATACCTTACCTTCAACCGTCTTGTGGGTGAAGACGAGCTTGTAGTTGACCGTGTTCGCCTCGCTGAGGGAGAGGTTGAGCGTGCCCGCATTGCCTGCGGCGATGTTCGCGGCCTCGATATCCTTCTCGAAGCTCATCGTATAGCCGTCGAGATAGGTCGCGCCCGTCGTATAGGTTACGGACGTCTCCCCGACTTTGGCACGGACCCAACCGTTCGTGAGGTTAGAGGTAAGCTCGAGGTTGAGCTCGACGGGCTTGACGGTGAACGTAAGATCTGCCGAACCCGAAGCGCCGTTCTTGGAGATCACGGTCGCGGTGATCTTGTAGTCGCCCGCAACGAGCGCCTTGAAGGTCTTCGCTGTGCCGTCGATCACATAGTAGCTCTTATCAGCGTTGCTGTAGGTGTTGCCGCCTTCCTTCAGGTAGACGCTGTAGTAGGTGCCGAAGTTGGAATCGCCCTCCGCATACGTCGCAGCAACGGTGAAGGTGAAGGCCTCGCCGCCCTCGGTGAGATCGTCCGTATTCGCGGTGATCGTAACGCCTTCGAGGGGAGTCGCATCCGCGCTCGTCGCAACGATCTCGATGGACTTGGTCTCGGTCTTGCCGTTGCGGACGGCCGTCACTTCCACGGTGTAGGCGCCGAAGGTCTTGAAGGTGATGGTCTTGTTCGCTTCGTCGAGCGTGTAATCCGCTTGCGTTGCGGCAGCATCGCCCTTCTTCACGGCGTAGGAGATCTTGGTCTCGGTGTCGCCGTCGTAGGTGAAGGAAAGGGTGATCGCCTTGTCGACTTCGCAGAGGCCGCCATTATAGGTCTCGCCGCTTGCGGTGATCTCGGAGAGGTTGGGGCCGTGAACGTCTACGGTGACTTTCACTTCCTTGCTCTTCTCGATGCCGTTGTAGGAAGCGGTGACGACGATGGTATATTCGCCCTGCTTGAGGAAGGTGTAGACCATGCCCTCGACGGTGTAATCGGTGTTTGCTTCTGCCGCGGCATCGCCCTTCTTTACGGTGACGCTGACCGTCGGCGTGTTGGGTTCCGCATACTCGGGACCTGCCTTGTAGGTGAGCGTGACTTCGTCGCCGACGAAGACTTCCGCCTTATCGACGTTTGCCGTGATCGTCGGCCCGGGCAGCGTGCCTTCCCAATTGAAGGTACCCGTGTAGCCCGTGAAGGTCTTGGTGAGGACTTCGACTTCGGCATCCGCGTTGATCGTGAGGTTTCCGCAGTTCGCAAACGCACAGAGCTGCACCGAACCGCCCTTGATGTTGAGGGTCTTGAGCGTCGCGGGAATGGCGTAGGCGCCTTTCGCTTTGCCGAAGATGTAGCCGAAGTGGGTATCCGTCGCCTTCGCGGCGTCATCGTAGTTGCCGATGAAGGGCAGGGTGAGCGTTTCGAGCTTGCTGCAGCCCGCAAGGAAGGGGCTTGCGAAGTAGTTGATGCCGCCCGTGATGGAGAGCTCGGTGAGCGCTTCGCAGTTCTCAAAGGCGCCCTGTGCGATACGGCCGCCCGCAGCCATGGTGACTTCAAACGTCTTGAGGCCGCTCTCCGCAAAGGCCTTCTGGCCGATGTAGGAAAGCGCAGCTCCGAGCGTGATGCCCTCGAGCTTTTCGCAGCCGTAGAAGGCCTGCGTATCGATGAAGGTCACGTCGCCCTGAAGGGTCACGGTGGCGAGAGCCTTGCAGTTCTTGAACATGTTCTGCCCGATCGAGGTGATGCCCGCGGGAAGGGTGATCGCCTGAAGCGCGGTGCAGCCGTTGAAGACCTGGTAATCGAAGGTGCCGAGCGTGGTGACGCCGGGGAGTTCGATCGCCTTGAGCGCGGTGCAGCCCTGGAAGGCGAAGTCGCCGATCGTCTTGATCGAGGCGGGGAGCACGAGGCGGGTGATCGTCGTGTTACCGGCGAAGGCGCCCTGTGCGATCGCGGTGACGGCCTTGCCCTCGAACGTTGCGGGGATCGCAAACTCCGTCTTACCGTCGAGCTCGGCGACCATACCCGTTACGGTGAGGTTGTTGCCGCTTTCCGTGTAGGTGAAGTAGTTCTTGATCTCGGCCTGAGCGCCGCAAGCGCAAGTCCCCGTGACGGGATCGAATTCGTGATCCGTCTTGGTGGGATTGGCTTCGCCGCAGGTATCGCAGATGTACCAATGCTGTTCGTCGTTGTAGGCGAATTTCTCCTGCTCGAAGGTGTGGGCCGCCTTTTCGGTCTCCTCTCCGCAGACGCATGCCTGCCAATGGTTGGTGGCATCGTGGAGATAAGCGCCGAAGCGGTGATCCTGAAGCGAGCCGGGGCGCACTTCACCGCAGAAGCCGCAGACTTCTTGGTGCTTTGCGACGGGGTTCCCCTCTTCGTCTTCCGTGACGATCTCATAGTGATAGTTGTGCTCGGTCTGACGGATCTCCTGATAGTTGAGGAGAGCGCCGCATTCGGAGCACTTGTAGTGTGCGGTGTAGCCGGGGCCCTTGCAATCGGCCGCCTTGCCCTCTTGCTCTACCCACTTATGGCCGAGCGGATCGGAGGTATAGGTGTAGCTGTAGCCGCAGGCGCAGGTACGGGTGACGGTCGCGCCTTCGGTGCAAGTCGCCGTGCCTTCCGTCGTCTCGGTGAAGACGTGCTTTGCTTCATCGCCGCGGACCCAATCGTGCTCGCAGGTCGCCGCATGCCAATGGTTGGTGGCATCATACGTCCATTCCTGTGCGAACTCATGCGTGTGTTCGGGCGGAACATTGGCGTTTGCGTTGGGACCGCAAGCGGCAAAGGTCATTGCCGTAGCAGCCGCGATCGAGACGACCGCCAAAATTTTCTTGATATGTTTCATCTCTGTTCCTCCTTTGGTCAATTCGCCGTGTCTGCCGCATAGAGCTCGGCGACCTGTGCATCGGGCATCGCATAGTCGTATACGCGGAATCTATCGAGCAACATATTGGAATATTCGCCGTTCGCCCCCCAAGTTGCCTTGCCGAGATAAATCGTCGGATCGGCACCGAGGATCTCCGCGATGCTGAACGAGTTCGCTACCATCGGTTTGCCGGTCGCAGCCTTCCCGTTGATGAACATCTTGGTAGAATTCTTGTAGTATACGATCGTCACGTTCGCCCAATCTGCGCCCGCTCTCGTATTGTCCCAAGCATCGAGCTGGTCGCTCCAACCTTGGTTCAGATAACGTTCCGCAGAGTATACGCCCTCGCCCTCTTTATAGAGCGTACCGAAGTAAGTGCGAGGATCGTTCATTTGATTTGCATTCTGCGCCGCAAAGAAGAGCCAAGAAGTTCCGCTGCCCATGATTTTTATATCGAAGGAAAGCGTCAGATTGTCTTTTCCTGCAAGCAACGCGCCGGGAAGCGTGATGAACTTATTGTCCTTGAATTCCGCCGCTTTCTTGCCCGTCTTCTGACCGTCGACAAAAGTGAAGTCTGCGCTTGCGGTCGCAACATACTGTGCACCGACCGTAGCCGTCAAGTTCCCGCCGTCGAAGTCGAGATCGTAGATGAGCTCCCCTTCCGTCTTGTCGGGTTCGGCGGGAGCGGGGTTGGGATAGGCCTCCAAAAGGGCATCGTACTCGGCCGTCGTGATCGGGATCACCGAGCCGTGACGGAAACGGGGGCCGTTGAAGGTGAACTCGCCCGCCGTCGTGAAGACGCCCTTCGTGATATCCTCGGTCTCGTAGGGCTTATACGTCCAGTTGTCGAGGAGCAGGAACCACTTCTCTTCGGTGTTGCTCTTGTAGACGGTGGGGCCTTCGACGCCCGTCGTCATGGAATAATGTTTGCCGTCGATGGAATACGTCGCGACCATCTCGAAGTCGCCGTCGAGGTGTGCACCCTGTTCCATGAAGACCCACTTGTTGTGCTCATCCTTCGTGAAGCGGTAATACATCTTGTTCGCTTCGTTATAATAGAAGGTCGTATCGATGATATTGCCTTCCCGCTCCATGTAGACTTCGGGCTCCGAGAAGCTCTCGAAATCGGTGGTGTAGCTGCGGTAGATGCGGTAGTGCCAATCGTAGCACGTTTGGGTTTCGCGGTCGCCGACGATGGAGGCCCACGTCACCATGTATTGCTCTTTATCGACATCCCAAATGGATTCGGGCGCCCAGACGTCGAGCGAATCCTCGGTGCCGACGGCATACGCCTTGCCCTCGCCCATGCTCGTGAGCGTATCGCCCTTCCAGACGATGATATTGCGGCTGCCGCCTGTCTGCGCGGCGCCCCAAGCGCCCTTACGGTTTGCGATGGAGAGGTCGGTCGCGACGATCGCAAACTTGTTGTCCGGTGTGCGGATGATGTGCGGATCGCGGACGCCCTCTTCCCCGACTTCGCTCCGCAGGACGGGCTTGCCGTCGTTCAGCGTCGTCCAATCGGTGCCGTTTTTGGAGACGGAGTAGTAGATCTGTTCCTTATCGGGATTTTCCTCCGTATCGATGAAGTGAACGAAGAGATACCCCGTGTAGGCATTGGGATCCTCTGCCGCAGGCTGCGCTTCGGACTGCGCTTCGGGCGCCGCTGCGGGCATCGTCGCCGCAGGGATCGCCGTATCCGTCTCCCCCAATGCATCGGTCTGCCCCATTGGCGTTTTCCCGTAGCCGATGACGCCCGATCCGAGGACCATCGACGCGACGAGCAGCGAGCTTACCGCCACTCCTGCCAATTTTTTCATAAATATTCCTCCTATTTGGTTTCGGTTTGATCAGAAGTCCACGTTGTGCTCTTTCAGCCACGCATACGGATCTTCCTCTGTCGTGCTCGCGCGGTATTGCCGCGGGCTCACGCCCTTGTATTTTTTGAAGAGACGTGAAAAGTACAATCTGTCCTCCACACCGACCGCATTGGCGATCTCCCCGATCGCGATGTTCGTCTTCTTGAGCATTTCGCATGCCGCCGAGACGCGGAACCGGTTGAGATAGACGAGCGGGGACATCCCGACGAGTTCGGAAAAGATCGTCATCATCCTTCCGACGGAGACATGGTTGTTCGTCGCGATCTCCTGCACCGTCAGCTGCAGACGGTAATTGTTGTTCATGTAGGTGATGATATCGCGGAGGCGCCGCTGCTTGACGGAGGGATCCCCTCTTTCGAGCCGCTTATGCCCCGAGCGGGCAATGAGTTCGCCCAAAAGAAGCAGGAAATATGCCGAGCATTTGAGCTGTTGCACATCGCTTGCATCATACGATTCATAGAGCGCCTTGAGGGTATCCATGAACACGTTGGGGTCGCCCACGTGAATATAGGGCCGCTCCCGCGTGAACCCGCACTCCGAGAAGAGGGTATCGACGTCGCTGCAGCGAAGATCGACCCAGATATACGACCACGGGTCATGCGGGTTGGGATAATATTCGTATTCGCTCCCCGCGTAGAGCAGGAACACATCGCCCTTCGCGAGCGTCGTCTTCTTGCCGTTTTCGAGAAGGACGCCGCTGCCGTAGAGCACGAAGTGCAGCGAGGAATACATATCCCATTTGCGCATTTCATGTTTTTTCTTGGGGTCGCAGTGCTCTTGCCCCACCCTTTGGATGCGGACCGAAAGATCTTCTTCCGCGAGCACGCCGCCCTTGAGATCGAGATGTAACATTCCCCCTCCTTTCCCCGCATCACGGTACGGACGCGAAGTCCGTACCGTGCGGGTCCGAAGATCGGTTTACGATCTCTTCTTCTTGGTCAGGACGAGGGTGAGCACGACGGCCACCGCCGCAAGTGCGACGCCGCCGATCCCCACGCCGAGCCCTACGCCGAGCGCCGTGCCGCCGCCGTTTCCGCCGAAGGAGACGACGCCCGTGTTCTCGGCGCTGAAGTCCGCCTTGGCGACGCTGAGCGCAAACATCTCGACGGAGCCGTCTTTGGCGGTCGCCGTCACGATGTAGGTGCCCTGGTCGTAGACGTCCATCGCGTTGCCGTCGGAGATCGTCATCTTGACGATGGCGCCATCCTGAAGCTGATACGCGGTGACCGTGCGCACGGTGTAATCCGTGCTGTCGCCGAAGACGTAGCTGAGCTGGCGGCGCTCATATTTCTTGTTGACGACCACCGTGACGGGCCTCTCGCTCACACGGAGGCTCTGCACCGAAGACTGCCCCGAAGCCGTCTTCACGAAGACGGTATACTCGCCCGTCTCCTTGAAGCAGATGCTCGCGGGAGCCTCTGTGGCCGAGGCTTCGACCTTGCCGTCGCGCAGGAGCTTATACTCGGTGACGGGGGCCACGGAGCTCACCGCAAGGGTCACGTTGTAGGCGCCCTTCTGCCAACCGTCCTTGGAGGGCGTGAGCGTGATCGCGGGAGCCGAGGCATCGATGCGGTCGACCGTGAAGGTCTCCGAATAGGTGACGCCGAGGCCCGAGGTGATGACGATATAATAGGTGCCGTTCTCTGCCGCCTCGAAGCTGCCTTCGAGCTTATAGGGGCGGTTGAGCTCCACGGTCGTCACGGCGCCGTATTCGCCGAGGCGATACGACCAGCTCGCGATGCCGCTATCGGCGACCGCTTCGACGCACACGGTGGCATTGCCCGTCGTGTAGCCTTCGAAGCCGTAGTAGGCCTTGAAGTCCTTGATATCCGTGATGGAGACGAGGAGCGCACTGCTCACGCCGCCCGCATTGAGCTGAACGATACGGAACTGCGTGAGGTCGAGCACTTCGCCCCAAGTGAGCTCATAGCTGCCGTCGGCGCCGATCTTGGAGCCGTCGACCATCTCTTCATAGATGAGCTGGTTGGGCTTCTCGGCGTTGTACAGCTGGATCTTGGCCCCTTCGGCAACGCTCGTGAGCTTGATGGACGTATCTTCCATGCCGACGATCGTGGGCCCCTGCGGCGCTGCGGGCGCGGCGGGAAGCTCGGTCGACATCTTCTGCACGGCGATGAAGCAGAGCGTGGGCTCGTTTTGGGAACCGACCTGCGTGAGGTGGATGTTCAGCTTGCCGTTCGCATCGGGCTTGACATTCTTGAAGATCGTGAAGCCCTTGCTCGAGCCGATCGAGATCGTGGGCTGATTATCCGCGACTTCGCCGTTGAAGGTGATGTTGGAAGTACGGCCGTGCCAGTGAGAGAGCGTACCGAACCAAATGCGGTAGCTTTCCGCGGCATCGAGCCCGGAGAGCATGTAGCCCATATCCGTGGTGCCGTTGCCGCCGCCCGTCCAGAGTGCGGAGTTGTAGGGGAAGGTCGCGTCGCCGGGAGCAAAGTGCTTGGCCTGCGTGTAGTATCCCCAATCCCCTCCTTGCTGCGTCGTGCGGTTGGGCGTTCCGTAGTTGAGAAGGCTCTTTCCGTAGTAATCAAATACGGTCTGGTTGTAGCTATAAAAGCTATCGATGGTCTTCTGCCGTTCTGCCTGATATTCGGCTTCCGTATTGAAGTCATCCCGCTTGATGGTGGGTTCGGGTTCGGTGGAAGAACCGCAGTTGATGAAGTAGACGAGGTCATCGGGCATGGTGATGATGTACCGCGTGACGGGAATGCTTACCCCCGCCGCGTCGATCGTGCCCTCGACGTCGATCGTCGTGAAGTTGACGTTGACGCCCGTGCCCGCATTGATATCCCCATAGGCGATGGGAAGCTCGGCCGTCGTGCCGTCGGAATAATACGCCGTGGCGTCCTCGAGCTGATCGGCGAGCAGAGCGCCGTAGGAGACGACCTGCCCGGGCGTGTAATCGGCCGTCATGAGCGTCTTCGCGCCCGCCGCCGAGACGAGTACGCCGCAGAGGGCGCCGTCGTAGCCGACGGAGACTTCGGTCCCCGCGAGCTGTTTCTCGAGCGTAATGACGCAGTTGCCGCTCTTCTCCGCGAGGGAGACATTTTCTCCCGCGACGGTGAGCGTCTTGCCCTCTTCCGCCTTGAGCGCCACGGAGATCTGATAGGTCCCCACTGCCGAGACGGTCATCTTGTACTCTGCGCCCGTGCTGTAGGACCCGAAGAGGGTGTTGCCCCCCGTTACGGTCCCCGCCGCCGTGGCCGCCGCATTCTTCTCGGTGAGCCCGAGGAGGGTATCCGTTGCGGATGCCGTCTCCGTCGCGCCGACGTTGACGAACGCCTCATAGGCGACCGCCGCCGAAGCCTTCGTGGCAGACGTCCCGCAAACGAGCACGCCGCCGAGGCAGAGCGCCGCCGCGCCCGAAAGGAGCGCGATCACTTCTTTTTTGGTCTTGCCGTTCATGCGTTCTTCCTCCTCTTCACAATGATCAGGGTGCATGCGACTGCCGCCGCGACGACCGCAACGCATCCGATGACGATGCCCGCGATCATGCCGCCGTTGCCGCCGCCCGCCGCGCCGCCGATGAGGTCGCTCGAACCCGTGCCTCCGCCTTGCGCTTCAGCGCGGACGTAGAGGGTAAGGAGCTCGTATTCCCCGTTGTTTTCGATCTCGAGGTAATACTTGCCCGACTTTTCGGCCTTCATCGATTCGATGGGTGCCTCTTCGCCTGCGCGGTAGAGCTTGGCATTCGCCGCACGCGTCTTGGCCGCAACATTCACGAGCCCGTCGGCGCCCACGGTAACTTCCGCAAGCTGTGCGTTCTCCGCGCCGTAGGTGACGTAGTAGACCGTCTTCTCGGTGCTCTCGCCGAGCCCGTTGACGAAGTAGATCTCATACTTGCCCGCTTCGGTGAGGGCGAAGTTTTCCATCTCGGTGATCTCGCGCTTCTCGCCGTTGAAGTCGGCAAAGAGCGTGCCGCCCGAAGCCGCCACGGCCTCGAAGTCGATCGTGAGCCCGTCTGCGCCGAAGCCCACCGAAAGATCGAGTGCGGGCGCTTCCTTATCGATGTTGGTCACGCTGAAGGTGCGCTCGTAGGTGAAGCCCGCCTCCGTGGTGACTTTCACGGTGTGTTCGCCGTTCTCCGCCGCGACGACCGAATACTTGCCGTTCGCATCCGCGGTCTTGAGCACGCCGTCGATCTCGACGGAGACGATCCCGCTCACGGCCTCGGGAGCGAAGGTGAGCGTGACGGCTTCCTTCGTCCAAGACTCTTCGGAATACGTTTCGTTGAATTTCACTTCATCGATCGTGCCGACGACGAACTCCTTCGTGAATTTCGTAAGCCCCGAAACGAGGGTGACTTTGTAGGTGCCGTTGCTCTTGGCACGGAAGAAGAAGCCCTCCTCGATGAGGTTGTAGTTGACGCCATCGGGCGTCGTGAGGGTGAGCGAAGTGATGCCCGCGCCCTCGGGGACGTCGGGAGTGAAGGTGACGACGGCTGCGTCGCCATCCTTGACCATCTCCGTACCCACGGCGATCTCCACATCGAAGTTCATGGGTGCGCCCGTCGAGAGAATGAGCTCGGGAGAAGGATTGGTCCCCTCTTCGCCGTTGGCTTCGGCCTGCGTGAGGTGAAGTTCATAGGAAGTTTCGAGAAGGTACTCCGCAACTTTGAGCTGCTGCGTCTCCGCTTCGGGCTTAAAGGAACCCGTCATCACGTCGTTCTCGTCATAGACGTAGACGGTCGCATTCGTGTTAAGCCCCGAGAGGGTGACGGTGTCATCCCGCGCGATCTCCGTCTTGTCGGCGGTGATCTGCGTATCGGGGTCGAGAGCGGGCGCCACCGAGGAGACTTTGATATACGCAACCTGAGGGAAGTCATACGCTCCTTCAAAGTCCTTTACTGTGCATTTGACTTCAAGATTACCTTCGCCGTCGGCTTTAATATTCTCGCCTTCGAGCGTGACAAAGTCAAATACGCCGTCGCCTCCGCGAAGAGCTACGATGCCCGCGGGATCTTTATCGCCGTTCAGGTATACGCTGTAACTGCGCGCGCCCCAATTGTGACAATGTCCGCCCGTTTCGATCTTCAAAAGCTCATTGGGCTTGAAACCGGTCATCTTATAGGTCAACTCACCGCCCGTTTGATCGCCTTTCCTATTGCGGAGCGTACCATCCTTGCCTTCGCGGATGGACCACTTATTGTAGCTGTTATCGGACCAATTGACGCCGTCGTTGTAGTGAGTTCCAACGTAGCCCCAGCTCGTGCCCGCAAGCGAGTCTTCGCCGAACTGACGGTCGTGCGTGGTGGACTGCTTGGAACCGAGTTCGGTCGCATCATCGGGAGGCGTGCCGCTGCCCGTGTAGCCGCAGTCGATGTTGTAATAGAGCTGCGAGACGCCTTCCTGCATCCAGCGGTAGGTCTGGTAGCACTCGATCTCCTCGAAGGCGAGCGTCGCCTGTGCCAACTGGTTGATGGAGAGGGTCGTGAGCCCGACCGTAACTTTCGCGTCTTCGAGCGCCTTTTCGCTGCCGTCGGAATAGTGAAGGATGAATTTCTTCTCGCCGAGCTTGGCGTAGATATCCTCACCGATGAAGATATCCTCACGGACGTTCGCATATTGGTTGAGCTCGGAGGCGCCGCCTTCCGTGTAGAGCGGAAGCTTTGCATCGGGCTCGGTGATCGCGATGAGGGAGAGCAGGGCGCTGTCGCCGCTCACGTGCTCGACCTTGACCGTGATCGCCTCGTCCTCTTCCGCCGTGGTGAGGTCGAAGAAGAGGCCCGTGTATTCGTTTTCGTTGAGGGTGGCATTCTTGTTTTCCGTGCCGACCGTAGCCTTCACGCTGCGGGTGCCCCAACCGTCTTCCCCGCCGAAGAAGCCGAGCGCAACTTTATAGCTGCCCGCTTCGGGGATGGTGAAGACATATTCGATGGCGGTGTTCTGCCCGTTGCCCGAAAGTTTTTCGAGGGGCCACATGGAGCTCATCGCTTCATCGGGTGCATAGTAGGCTTCGGTGAAGCTCCCCTTATAGCCCCAAAGGGCTTCGGTGAAGAGATCTGCGCCGAGGGCCTGATCGGTCGTGCTCTGCAACCTCCCGCGGACGGCGCCTTTGGCGACCGTGTTGGGATCGAGCGTGCCGCAATCGACGAAGTAGAGCACGCCCTCTTCGGCCGCGATCGACCTGAGCTCGACGATGCTCTCCGCCGAGGTGATGCTATCCGAGCCGTTCGTCGCGACAAGGCGCATCCGCACGCTCGCATCCTCGGCATTGAAGACGCCGCTGCCCTCTTCGACCATGGCGTCGGCATCCTGCCAAGCGCCCTTCTTGTAGATCTGTGCCGCGATCTCGAAGTCCTCGAGGCCCTCTGCCTCATAGGTGAACTTCACTTGGCGGTTGAAGCCGTTCGCGCTCGTGATCACAAGGGACTGTTCGCTCGGATCGGTATCATGCGAGGTGTAGATGATCGCACCGTCGAGATTGGACCAACTGCCGCGCGAACCCGCTACCGTCTTGATATAGATCGTGTGCCAGCCCTCTTCGAGGGTGTTGTTGCGGTAGACGATCTTGCCGGGGGTCGTCGTGCCCGAATAGAGGTCTACGGTATCCGTCGCCGCGTCTTCTGCGGGATCGCCGTCGATGTAGATCTCGATCGCGCCCGAATCGCTCTTCGAAAGGAAGGCAAGCGCGATACCCGTGCCGTAGAAGCGGTAGGCGAGGTAGCCGTTCTGTGCATAGGAGGTCTGGCCGAAATATTTGCCGTTGCCGCCGTTTGCGGAGAAGCCCGTCTGATAGAACTGTGCCGTCTTGGGCTCTTCTTCGAGGGCCGTCTGAATGGCGGCGAGGTCGGCCTTGGACTGCATCGCGCTCTCGTCGACGAAGTACCCGGCTCCCTTCTCGCTCTTGCCGTGGATGATGTAGGTGCTCACGGAGTAAGGCGTAGCGGTATCGGTCACCGTGGCGCCGTTCGTGGAAAGGCGGGTGTGCGCCCAGCTGTTCTGTTTATCCGTGTACACTTTTTCGACGGACTGTGCCGCGAACCCATCGAGGTCGAGGGCGAAGTTCTCGGCATTGCCCGAATTGTTCTGTTTGACGACGACGAGCGTCTCCCCGTCGGGGCTGACCGCGGCGAGGGTGTTGTTCTCGTTGACGTCGACAAGGGTATACCCGGGGCGGATGTACTTGGTGTATTGTCCACTCATGTAGTAAGCCTTGGAGAGGACGAAGTCCTGATAGGTGAGGCCCATGGAGGCGAGGTCGACGCCCTGCGCTTCGGCTTCTTCCTGCGTGTAGTACACGCCCTGAATGAGGCCGTAGTTGGTGCCGCCCTTCATCTGGCCGACCATATCTTCCATGCCCTGCCAGAAGACGTAGCCGTCCACGCCGCCGTGCTTCACGGTATCGATGATGGACTGCGTGTAGTGGAAGCCCGTCGTCACGCTGTCGGGATCGTACTCGGCTTCCCCGCTGTCGGCGGGATCCGACCAGCAGATCTCAGACATGAACAGCTGCTTCTGATCGGATTTTGCGGCGCGGTAGAAGCGCTGTGCACCGTCTACATTGTACCAATAGATGTGGTACGTATAGCGGTCTGCGCCCTTTACGATATCCGACCCCGCGACGCGGTTGCCCTCGCCGTCGGTCGTCGCATAGGCGAGCGCTTGCGTATACTGTTCGTAGGCAACATTGGTATTCGTCTCGTCGCCCCAGTTGTAGGGGACGTCGAGCCCGCGCTCCGCCATCTCCTGCTGAAGGAGGGAGAGCACCTGCACCTTCTGCTGCGGGGAGAAGTAGCAGCCTTCCTGGTCGCCGTTCTCGCCCCAGAAGTTGGAGCCCGATTCGTTGAAGGGCTGAAGGTTCTGAAGGATGAAGCCCTGCCCCGTGAGGTACTCATAGACGTCGAGGAAGTAATCCACGAAGTCCCGGTTGTACTTCGCATCGAGGTTCTGCCCTGCGCCGACGCCGCCCGAGGTGCAGCCCGTCATCGTCATCCAATAGGGAGGCGAGTTGGAGTAGAACTCGGTGATGTAGTCGTCCTTCTCCTCTTCGGAGCGGTTCATGTAGTTGTTTTGGATCCAATCGAGCACCCAGAGCTGACGGTAGTCGGTACGGGCGTCGACGTTCTGAAGCTCGGTCCACGGGATCACTTCACCGTTCTCGCCGACCCAGTAGTAATCGCCGAGGGTCGTCTCGGTGTAGTCGTACCCCGCAGGGTCCTTTTGGGTCGTCTGCGTGGCGCCGCGCCAACCGGGCGTGTTGCGGTCGTCGGACATATGCGTGTGCGTGGGATCGTCACCGCCGCCGACGTTGTAACGGGCGATATTGAGATCGAGACCGCTCTTACCGTAGAGAGCTTCGGCGATCTCTTCGCGCTTCTCTTTGCCCGAGGAGCCCTTTCTCGTCCAATCGCCGATCTCCGTCGCCCACCACGAGAGGGAGAGCCCCCAGCCGTCGAACTCCTGGAATTTCTTTTCGAGATCGACGGTGTAGGTATTCAGAGATGCGGCGCCTGCGGGAATGGCTGCGAGGCCGCCTGCCGCCGTAGCGACAAGCAGCATCGAGCATGAGACAAGCGCTGTAGTCCTTTTCCAACGATTCTTTCTCATAATTTTTCACCTCTTGATTTGTTGATTCCCCATCAACCTTTGACTGCCGAGAACACGATGGAGCCGATGATCTTCTTCTGGAAGATCGCGAACACGATGATGATGGGAACGAGCGATATCAACGATGCCGCCAAGACGGAAGGAATTTCCGTCGTTCCCGCGTCACCGCCAAGCGAATTGACGAGAAGCGGAAGTGTGTACCAATTCTTATTATCGATGAAGAGGAGCGGGCCAAGGAAGTCGTTCCAGTTGCCGATGAACGAGAGGATGGCCTGCGTCGCGATCGCGGGCATCACGAGCGGGAACAGAACGGACAAGAATGTCCTTGTGTAGCCTGCGCCGTCGAGACGTGCCGCCTCGGTGATACTATCGGGGATACTGTAGAAGAACTGCCGCAGGAAGAACACCGTGCCGATCGAACCGAAAAACTTGGGGATGATGACGGCAAGGGGCCCCTGCGTGAGGTGCATCTGCCCATATAACCACGCCTGAGGAAGCATGATAACTGCGAACGGGATCATCATCGTAGCGAGAAGGATCAGGAAAATGACGTTCTTCCCTATGAAACGCAACTTCGCGAAGGCATACGCCGCAAATGCGGAGACGACGATCTGGACGACGACGACGGGGACCGTCGTGAGAAGGCTGTTCGCAAAGCCGCGGACCATACCACCCTTCATGAGGTAATTGGCACTCTCCCACATAACTTTATAAGCTTCAAGCGTCCATTTATGCGGGAAAAATGTCGTGAACACTTCGGTGTGCGGCTTCAATGTTGCAAGCACCATCCAAAGGAAGGGGAAGAGCATGAGCACGGAGCCGAGGGCGAGCACGATCGTAACGATGACGTTGCCGACGAGCTGCGGGTTGCCGCGCTTCTTTGTCCCCTCTCTTGCGATGCGCTCTTTGATGTAGCTGTAGACGGGGAAGATGAGCCCCACCGCCGCGATGGCCACGACGAGGAGGGCGAGCCCCATCCACCATGCCGAAGGGATGAGCGCGAAGATGCAGATCGCGGTGACGATCGAGAAGATCGCAAGGAGGACCGTGATCGCGATGTAGAGCGAGCGGACCAACACGTAGTCGAAGAGTTTCTTTTTGTTCTTTTGGGCCTGCGCGGAGGCTTGCTCATTCATATATTCTTGATTTTCCATGATCAATCCTCCCTCTTACGGTCGAAGTACATCTGGATCGCCGTAACGATAAAGATGAAGAACGCAAGGACCCATGCGCCGACCGAGGCAAGGCCGTAGTTTCCGGCGTCTTTGCAACGATATACAAACGAGACTGCCGTCATACCGTTGTTTCCTGTGCCGTACCCCCCCAATAAGATATATGGCTCATTGAACATCTGCAGCGCCCCGATAAGGCCCGTCACGAACAGATAGAAGATCGTGGGGTAAAGTGCGGGCAAGGTGATCTTCATGAGGATGACCCAGCTGTTTGCGCCGTCGATCTTGGCCGCTTCGATCTGATCGGGCGAAACCGATTGCAGGCCTGCGATGAACATCAGGGTGGAATAGCCGACGCCCTTCCACACGAGAAGCAGGTTGACGGTGAACGCCACGCCCGCATTTTCGGTAAGCCACCCAATGCCCTCTTTTACGCCCATATTAAAGAGTAATTGATTGATCGTACCGTCTTCTTTGAAGATATTTCTCCACACGATGGAGACGGCGACGACGCTCATGACGCCCGGGATGTAGTAGATGACGCGGAAGACCTGAACGCCCTTCATATCGCGGTTCATGGCTATGGCAAGGAAAAATCCAATGACCAAACAAATCGGAAGCTGTATTGCAAAGATGAGCGTATTGCCCATTGCTTTCCAATACATTTCGGAATTCATGCCATGGGTGTCGAAGATCGATTGGAACCATTTCCCGCCGACAAATGCGGATTCGAACAACCCGTGGATCCCATCCCAATCATAGAACATCGCAATAAGCGACATGATAAACGGGATCGCAGTGAAAACGAGAAGCCCGATGACCATCGGGGAAATATACAACCACCCGATGAGTGTTTCTTTCCTTTGAAGCGTATGGCTCAATGAATGGTTCGGCTTGCGCCCTTTTTTCTCGGGCGCAACTTGCATATCGTCCATTGATGTCGCCGCTTCCATGGTGTTAGCTTCAATGTCGATTGTCTGCATATTTTTACTCCTTCACAAACCAATTACAGAAATTTAACGGTTCTTATATTCGTCGTATTGTTTCTGCATTTTTTCACGAAGTGTATCAAGCGATGCATCGTTGAAATAAGTCGTAGGGGTCTTGGAGTTCCACATTAAGGTAAGCTCAGACTCAAGTTCCTGCAACCAAAGATCGTTGTAGGTGTTGTATTTCGCAGGTCTGAACCCGTTGGCACCCGTCACAACATCAAGGAA
Organism: uncultured Clostridia bacterium; assembly: GCA_947595585.1. Lineage (GTDB taxonomy): Bacteria > Bacillota > Clostridia > Christensenellales > Borkfalkiaceae > Gallimonas. Next base: position 18,304 of record CANQET010000002.1, on the reverse strand, counting down.
AACACCGCGGGTCGAAGGCGAATAGATGTTGTCGTTAGCAGGATCGCGATAATCGGCTTCCTTGGCGGTCTCAAGAGGAAGGGAGATCTGCGCAGTCCTTACAAAATAGTTTTGCGATTTAGAAGTAAGCCCGTTGATCGCGATACGCTTTGCGATTTCCGCCTTCTCGGGGTTGGCCGTATCTTCAACGCAATTCTTGGAGACAACGAATCCTGCGGAGGTGATAGCGCCCTGCCAATTCAAGCTACCGTCCTTGGTGGGCCAAGGCATTACGCCCCATTCATAGTTCTGCTGTTTTGCATAATCGTTGTGCTCTGCGATTTCCCAGGAACCGACAAGGGAATAGAAGCCCATCTTGTTGCCGGTAAACGCCGCGTAACCATCTTCACCGTGATAAGCACCGGCGGCAATCAGCTTGGCTTCGACATCGATCGCTTGCTTCAAAGCTCCCGTCTTGAGATCGGGGATCGTGCCGTTCTCCTTTCCGTTGGAAAGATCGATCAACTCACCGCCGAAGGATTTGACAATGACTTCGATCGCGGGAACGTCTGTCGCATATTGTATCTGCGACGTTTCCTTCGAATCGTGGATCATTTGGCAGATCTGAATAAATTCGTCCCAGGTATAAGTACCTTTTTCTTCTGCATCGGGAGCAAATCTGCCTTCCCAAGGAAGATCGATCTTCGCTGCAGCAAATTCAGCTCTGTATCTTTCAAGGAACGTCTTGTTGTAGCCGAGCTGCTGAGTGGAGAGATCCTTCGGGAACGCATACAGGTCGTCCGCTTCGTTGCCGAGTTCGCCCGTTGTAGGGTTGTAACGATACATATCGAGAGCAGCCTTCTGGATCCCGGAAAGATCAACAAAATCTTGCTCATCCGCAAAGCTCTGCAAGGAGACGATGTGATCCTTGTATTTGATAAGCTCATTGGGACGGACGTAGAAGATATCGGGGATATTGTTGCGGTTGATCGCGGCATCGAGAGCGCCGTAATAATCGGCAGATTTTTGGTAGACGAAATTGATGCTGTAATTCAGCCCTTCGTCTGCCAGCTCTTTTTCCAGATCTTTGAAATAATCTGTGTAAGCTTTGTTCTCGCGGGAATTGCAGAGCAACATTACCGAAATCGTGTGGGCAGAATCTCCGCCGCAGCCCGCAAGGGCTCCCGCAGCCGTAGCTGCCATCACCGTCGCAGCCGCAAGGGCTGCAAGTCTTGTCTTTTTCATAACCTTCCTCCTTGATTTTTTTACTTATTTTTTCCGGGTCTCCCCGAGGTTACCTATTTATTTTACGCGCGGGGCAAGCCGCTCTACGCGTTCGAGCTTTGCGCCCTCTCCGAGCGCTTCCACCAAAAAGTACGCCTTCCCCTTCCACGCGGGGCAGATATAGAGAAGATCGGCGTCTCCGCCCTGCAGCGAGGGGGCGTTCCGCCAATCGGGAAGTAGCCTTCCCACCACTCTGCCTTGGACGACGCAAGTCACCTTGATGTTCTTCCCCGTGAATTTGAGGTACCCCTCCTCCGCGAAATCGAGATCAAGAGAGAGCGCGACTTCCCGCTCGACGGAGAGCGGAAGCGCTGCCTGCCACGTCTCCGCACGCATCGTGGCGAGTTCCTCTGCCGTGCGCACGCGGATGCGCTTGACCTGTGCGGGGTCGATATGCAGGAAGCGGAGGCTCCCGCAGTCCTGCGTCCACACCCGTTTGCGGTAGACAGCCGTGAGCATGCGCGTCTCCCCCCTTCCGAGGTAGTCCGTGAGCTCAAAGGTGCCGAAATCGGCATAGCCGAGGAGCTTATCGTCGAGATACAGGGCGACGTCCACCGCCTCGGTCGTCTTCACGATGAGGCGCGCGCAACGGCGGGTGACGGGCGTCGTATACGCGCAGATGACGGGCTTGCGCGTGGAATTCCATTTGTTGATGCCGATGCGGACGGGCAACCCTTCCGCGGGCGGGAGCACCTCTTCCCCGAAGGTATCGAGAAGGCGGAAATCGCAGCGGCCGACCGTCTCGACTTCGGCAGAACCGAAGCTCAAGGCCCCCTTCTTGCTCGCCGTGCGAAGGGCGGGGGACTGGGGGTCGTCGAAGTTGCAGTGCCCCCACTTCTCGATCGCGACGACGAAGTCGCCCTCGTAGGCGGGAAGGAGAAGATCTCTCCCGTCGGCGAAGCGGGTCTCCCCGTGGTCGCCGTCCCGCGCAATGCGGATCATATCGCAGGGATGCTCGATGAAGAGCTGCCCCGCGGCGTGGACTTCATACTCCGCCATCCCCTCGCGGATGCCCAAACTTGCGAAATGGGTGCCGTTTTTCGCGGAAACTTCGCGAAATGCGGGGAGCGTCGCCGTGCAAAAACCGCCGAAGGGCTTTGCTTCATACGCGGGGATGGGAAGGTCCCCGCCGAAGAGGAAGCGGACGGCCGCTTCCCGCCCGAGGAAACGGACGGTGACGCCGTGCGTCGTCGTATCGCTTTGCAGGAAAATTTCGCCGTCGCCGAAGTCGAGCCCGATGCGGGGCGCGTGCTCCGCATAGAAGACGAGCGTCTTGGGATCTGCAAAGATGGGCTCGCAGTTGGCTTCGGTGAGCACGGCGGGGATGCCGCAAGCGAGCTTCATCCCGAAGAGGAAGAAGGGCGCGTGCTGTGCGGGGACGTAACCGGAAACATGCCGCCCCTCATAGGTGAATTCGATCTCCCCGCCCTCGGAAAATGCGGGAACGCAGACGGCGCTTCCGCCGCCGCAGAGGGAGAGCACCTTGAGGCCGCCCTCGGCCGTACGGAAGGCACAGCGGTCGGGGAAGACCGTTCCATGGGCGGGCGTCGCTCCCGCAAGCGCCTGCCCCGCCACCTTCAGAAAGGCCGAAAAGAGCAGGGCCTCCGCCGCTTCCCCGCGGTAGCTACCCGCGGCGTCGATCATCGACTCGAAGTCGTAGACCGTAGCGATAAAGGAATCGGGCGTCCCCCAGTTGTTGATCGCCTGAAAATGATCGAAGTTGTTCCCCGCGACCTGGTTGTAGGCCCCGAGCAGCTTTGCGCCGCACGAGAGTTCCCGCCGCAGCAGGAAGTGATCGCGGTTGGTCTCGGAGACGAGCAGCGGCTTTTGCAGTTCGCCGAAGCGGAAGGCATAGCCCTGAAGCTCGGAATCGAAGGTGGGATCGAGGCTCTCGGGGTAGCAGTTCAGCGTCCCCTCTACGCCTTCACGGCAATACGCGCCCGCGCGCATGGTACCGTATTGACCCGCGCAGCAGAAGCGGGGCACGCCCGCAAGATAGGGCTCCGCCATGCCGTAGAGCGCGGAAATGTATGCCGCGGGAGAGGGGCAATCGAAGAAATCGAGTTCGTTTTCGAGCTGAAGCAGGATGACCGTCCCGCCCTGCCCGTAGGCAAAGGGAGAGATCTGCCCGAGGACGGCGTTATACCAGCGCCCCACTTCGGCAAGGTACTCGGGATCCGCACAGCGGATGGGCATCCCGCTCTCGAGGATGCGTGCGGGCAGACCGCCGCCGTCCCACTCCGAGCAGATGTAGGGGCCGGGGCGCGCGACGACGTATAGCCCCGCATCCCGCAATTCACGCAAAAAATACGAAATATCCCGCTCTCCCGTAAAATCGAAGGAGCCGTCGGGCATCTCGTGGTAGTTCCAAGGGAAATAGACGTCGACACAGTTATAGCCGACCGCCTTGAGCTTTTGGATGCGATCCCGCCACATGGCACGCGGCAGACGGAAATAGAAGAGCGAACCGCAGAGAAGTACTTTGTACTCCCCTCCGATCTCTACGCCCTCTTTCGTCAGTCGCACTGTTTTCCGATCGTTCATATCATTCTCCATTTTCGCAAATATTTTTCTGTCCCGAACCTTGATGCTTCGCGATCCGAATGTGCAGGATCAAAGTTGTGATTTGCTCACACAATTTGTTTCTGTCGATACAATACTATAGATAGAAAGCGATGTCAACGATATTTTGCAAAAAGTGAATATTGTCCATATATTCGGATAAAAACATTCTGAAAAAAGAAAAAAATTATGCAAATCGTCCAATTTCCACCAATATAATGCATATTTTACGAAAATTTTTTTCATTTTCAGCACTGTGGGCATTTTTCCTCCGCTATGGCAATTTTCGGCTGCGTCCATATTTTCACACTTCCTCCGCGGCGCCTCTCCCCTCGCGCCGCACCCCCGTATGCCCTCCGTCCATATGCTGAAAAGGGAGGCCTTCCATGCGTGTTTCGCTGTGCATGATCGTAAAGGACGAAGAGGAAGTTTTGGAGCGCTGCCTCGCTTCGGCACGCCCGCTTGCCGATGAGATCGTCATCGCCGATACGGGCTCCTCCGACCGCACGCCCGAGATCGCAAAACGCTATGCCGACGTCTTCTTTTTCGAACCGTGGCGGGAGAACTTCGCGCGGGCGAGGAATGCGGCGCTTGCGCGAGCGACGGGCGAATATCTCCTCTGGCTTGATGCGGACGACGTCGTAACAGAGGAGAATATTCCGCGGTTTTTCGCACTCATGTCGCAAATTGCGGCGCAAAACGCCGATGTCGCGATGTGCCCCTATGTATCGGGCGGGCTCACCTATTTCCGCGAGCGCATCCTCCGCCGCGACGAGCGGGCACGCTTTCGGGGACGGGTGCATGAGTGCGTCCCCCCCTTCGGGAAGGTCATCCGCGGCGAATTCACCGTGACCCACATGGGGAGCGGCAAAGCGCGGAGCGCACGCAACCTCGAGATCTACCGCAAGTGGGCTTCCGAGGAAAAACTTGCGGGGCGCGATCTCTTTTACTACGGGCGGGAGCTCTACGACAACCGTCTCTATACCGAATCCGCCGCCGTGCTCCGTGATATGCTCGAAGGCGAAGGGTGGTACGTCAATAAGATCGAGGCCTGCCGCATTCTTTCGGCCTGCTACGCGGCGCGCGGGGAAGCGGAGAAGGCGCTCTCCGCCCTCTTTCAAAGCTTCTGCTACGGCACGCCGCGGGCAAGCGTGTTGTGCGAGATCGCGGGGCTCTTTTCGGCGAAAAAACGATATAGGGACGCCGTGTTTTGGTATGAAGCGGCCCTCGCGGCCGAGGACCACGCCGCGGAGGGAGACTTCGAGCTCCCCGCCTGCCATACCATCATACCCGCCTTGGGGCTCGTCGTCGCCTATGAGGCCCTCGGCGATCGTGCTTCCGCCCTCAAATATCACCGTATGTCCGCCGCGTTTGCCCCCGAACATCCCTCCGTAAAATATAATGCCCGCTATTTCAAAGAAGCATGAACTTCCCTGAAAACGGGCACATGGGGTAGAAAAACGCCGCACGGCGAGGGCCGTACGGCGTATGTTTTGCTTTTCGTTATTTTGCGAATTCCACGCTGCGGAACTCGCGGATGACGTTGACCTTGATCTGGCCGGGGTATTCGAGCTCGCTCTCGATCTTCTTCGCGATATCCTTGGCGAGGAACATCGCCTTGGCGTCGTCGATCTGATCGGGTTTTACGATGACGCGCACTTCCCTGCCCGCCTGTATGGCGTAGCTCTTTTCGACGCCGCGGAAGGAGGAAGCGATCTCCTCGAGCTTCTCGAGGCGCTTGACGTACCCCGAGCCCGTCTCTCTGCGCGCCCCGGGGCGGGCGCCCGAGATGGCGTCTGCCGCCTGCACGAGGACGGCCTCGATCGTCTTGGGTTCTACGTCGCCGTGGTGCGCCATGATGGCGTTCACGATCATCGCGTTTTCCTTAAACTTCTTGGCGATATCGGCGCCGAGCTGGATGTGGGTGCCCTCCTGTTCGTGGTCGACGGCCTTGCCGATGTCGTGCAGTAGCCCCGCACGCTTGGCGAAGTTGACGTCGAGCCCGAGCTCCTGCGCCATGAGCCCCGCGAGCTGTGCCACCTCGATGGAGTGGCGGTAGACGTTTTGCCCGTAGCTCGTGCGGAACTTGAGCCTGCCGATGAGCTTGATGAGCTCGGGGTGCAGCCCGAAGATCCCCACTTCGAACATGGCGTTCTCACCTGCGGCCTTGATCTGCTGGTCGAGTTCCTTTTGGACCTTCTCCACCGTCTCCTCGATGCGGGCGGGATGGATCCTTCCGTCTGCGATGAGCTTCTCGAGGGTGAGGCGGGCGACTTCCCTGCGCACGGGGTCGAAGCCCGAGAGGATGACGACTTCGGGCGTATCGTCGATGATGAGCTCGATGCCCGTCGCATTCTCGATCGCACGGATGTTTCTGCCCTCACGGCCGATGATCCGCGCCTTCATGTCGTCGTTGGGAAGGGGTACGACGGAGACCGTCGTCTCGGAAGCATGGTCTGCGGCGCAGCGCTGGATGGCGAGGGAGATGATGTTCTTGGCATTCATATCCGCTTCGTCCTTCGCCTGCTGCTCGAGGTTGCGCACTTCGATGGCGAGATCCTTTCTCGTGTCGTCGAGGATCTCGGCGGTGAGTTGCTGCCTTGCCTCTTCCTTGGTGAGCTGGGCAACGCGCTCGAGCTCGGCCATCATGAGTTCCTGCTGGTGGGAGACCTGCTCCTGCCTGCGGGCGATATCCTGTTCGGATTTTGCAAGATCGGCCGTCTTGCGCTCGAGGTTCTTCTTCTGATCCTCGATGGATTGCTCCTTGCGGGAGAGATCGGTCTCACGCTTCTCGAGGATGTCCTCCTGCCGGTGGAGACGGGATTCGAGGCGCTGCTGTTCGGCGCGCTTCTCCTTCATCTCCTGCTCGAATTCGCTTCGTGCTTTGATGGCCTGTTCCTTGGATTCGATTTCCGCTTCCTTCTTTAACCGCTTACACTCCGCCTCTGCATTTTTCAGCATTTCTTCGACGCGCTGCGATGTTTCGTCGAGCTTGAGCTCGGAACGCTTTTTGGAAACTTGTTCGAGATGGCGCTTGGTGAGATACCACACGAGCGCCGCCGCCCCGCCGCCGAAGACGACGGCAACGACGACCATGAGCCCGATCGCGAGCCCAAGATCCACGGTTGCAAGGAGCAGGCTGAAAGAAATGTTCATAAAATCAGCCTCCTTCTAAAATTGTTTATCGACTTTATCCCGTACCCGCAAGCGGGCATATTTCGGCATTGTCTATATGATTATACTATATTTTCGTATGGATGTCAAATGCTTGACGGCGCTTTTCGGAATTTGCGAAATTTTTTCCTGCCGTAAAAATTGAACATACACGCAAAATTTATGAAAATTTTTTTATTCTTTCACACAACGAACGCAAAGCACCATTGACAAATCCTTCGCAAGGGTCTATCATATTTACGACGCAAAAAAAGGCGCCGACGCGCGGGCGCGTATGCTATGCGCATCGCCCGAATTTTTTCCGGAAAATCGCACTTCTTCGAAGATATCTCCCATGTTCTACACCTTGCTTCTTCTCGGCACCGTATGCGCGGCGCTCATCGCATCCATCCTGCTCTTCCCCAAGCTCACGCTCGGGAAATTCACCGTCTCCACCTTCTGGATCGTCGCCCTCCTCGGGGCACTCCTCTTTTTCCTCACGGGGCAGACGAGCTTTGCGGCAGTCGGCAAGGCCCTCGTCTCGAATACCGCCGTCAACCCCCTCAAGATCCTCGTCCTATTCCTCGCGATGACGGCGCTCTCCGTCTTCCTGGATGAACTCGGCTTCTTCCGCCGCCTCGCCGCGGCCGCCGTCCGCCTCGCCCATCACGGGCAGAAGAAGCTCTTCTTTCTGCTCTACACGCTCGTCTCGGTGCTCACCGTGTTCACCTCCAACGATATCATCATCCTCTCCTTTACGCCCTTCGTCTGTTACTTCGCAAAACACGCAAAAATCGACCCCATCCCCTATCTTGCGGCCGAATTCGTGGCGGCAAATACATGGAGCATGGCGCTCATCATCGGCAACCCCACGAATATCTATCTCGCCACGTCCTACGGCATAGGGTTCGCCGAATATTTGGAAGTTGCGATCGTACCCACGCTGTTTGCGGGCGCCGTGGCGCTCGGGGCGCTCTTTCTTCTGTTCCGCAAAAAACTCGCCGTCCCCATGTGCGCGGATGCCGAAGAAGTGCCGCCCTGTGATAAGTTTTTGCTATGTTTCGGGCTCGCCATCCTCGCCGTCTGCACCCTCTTCATGGCGATCGGATCCTATCTCGGCATCGAGATGTGGCTGGTCTCCCTCGCAGCCCTCGGCGTCTTGATCGCAGGCGTACTCATCCACGCGCTCTGCAAGAAGCGCCGCCCGCGCGAGCTGCTCGCCTCGGCAAGACGGCTTCCCTACTCCCTCATCCCCTTCGTGCTCTCGATGTTCGTCATCGTCGTGGGACTCGGAGAACACGGGGTGACGACGCAGCTCGCTTCCCTCTTCGGGGAGGGAATGCCCATCGTAAAATACGGCGTGGCCTCCTTCTTTACGGCCAACCTCATCAACAATATCCCGATGAGCGAACTCTTTGCCTCGATCATCGCGGCCGCCCCCGCCGCAATAGCGGAAAAGGCGATGTTCGCGACGGTCATCGGCTCCAATCTCGGGGCGTTTTTCACCCCCATCGGCGCACTTGCGGGGGTGATGTGGAGCAACATCCTGCAAAAGAACGGGCTGAAATTCGGCTATGCGGACTTCTTGTGGATCGGCGTGTTCGTGGCGCTTCCCGCCCTCGCCGCCGCCCTCTTCGGGCTCTTTCTCATGACACTCTGAATTCATTTGTGAGGCGTATATATGATCACTATCCAAGGCGTGAAGAAACTCTACAAGACGGGCAAGAAGGAATTCTATGCCCTCGCAGGCGTCGATCTCACGATCGAAGACGGCGAATTCGTCGCGATCACGGGCAAATCGGGCAGCGGGAAATCCACCCTGCTCAACATGATCGGGACGCTCGACCGCGTCACCGAGGGCACCGTGCTCGTCGACGGGCGGGATCTGAGTACATTGTCGGGCAAGGAAGTCGCGAACTACCGCAATAAGACGGTGGGCTTCGTCTTCCAGAGCTTCTATCTCGAACCGAGCTACACCGTCTACGACAACGTGGAGCTTCCCCTCGTGCTCGCGGGGAGCGTCGGAAAACGCAACCGTGCGCGGGTGGAAGAGGCGCTCACGGCGGTGGGGCTTCTCTCCAAGATCAAGGAAAAGGCACGGGACCTCTCGGGCGGGGAACAGCAGCGCGTCGCCATTGCGCGTGCGATCGCGGGGGACCCCTCCTATATTCTCGCCGATGAGCCCTGCGGCAACCTCGATACCGCCAACAGCGAAAACATCATGAATATCCTCGCCGCCCTGCACGCTTCGGGCAAGACCATCATCATGGTCACCCACGACCCCGAAGACGCACAAAAGGCAGACCGCATCGTGACGATGTCCGACGGCAAGATCGTCGCGGATACCAAGAATGCGGATACCGCTCCGCAGACGGCGACCGCATGAGACGCATCTTCTATCTCATGCGGCGGGAGATCGCCTTTCTCGGGGGGACGGTCGCCCTCATCGGCATCATCCTCACCATCTTCTGCGCCGCCTTCCTTGCCGTCGTCGCGGTGTATTTCGATGTCCCCAACGGGCTCTACCAACACCTCGCCGACGACATCCCCCAGACCGAGATCGCCATCCCCGCGCTCTCCGCGAAAGAGGCCTACGCCTACGGCGGAGATTGGGTCTATACGACCAAGGCGGGGCTGACGTGCGACGTCGTCATCAAAGGCCCGGCAGGGAGCTATAGCATCGGCGTCTTTGAAGGGGGACACGATCCCTTCGTCTACAATAATCACAACACCACGCGTGCCTTCGGCCTCATGCCCGATCAATTCGTGCAGGTAGGCAGGCATTGGGAACCCATCCTGACCGAAGGCCGTATCCCTTCCGCACCCGACGAATTCATCTGCACCACCCTCTTTGCAAAGCGCCTCGGCGCAAAGGCGGGGGAAAGCGTCTCGTTCGGGGAGCGGCAAGTGGTCCTTGCGGGGATCATCGATTCCAACCAAGTCTGGGATACCGAACACGCCCCCGGTATGCCCCCGCTCTGTGCCTTCTATGTGTGCGTCGATCCCGAAGAGAAGATGGATTTTTGCTACCTGCATTACGAAAGCATCCGCGCCGAGTGTGAAAGGTTCGAGACGCTCGCACGGACCGATCTCGGCGCATCGCTCTCTCCTCAGCTTCTCGAGGGGCTGAAGAACGTCGACCTCTGTGAGGCATTTTTCGGGGCCATCGCGCTCGTGCTCGGCGTCATGGTGCTCTTCATCCTCTACTCCCTCATCGCCATCTTCTACCGCCAGCGGCGGACGCAGATCTGCAGGTTCCGCCTGCTCGGGGCAAGCAGCAGGAGCATCGCGGGCGTCTATTGTACCATCGTGATGCTGCTCGCGATCGTCGCGACGGGGCTGGGGACGGCGTTCTCCATCCTCTTCAACCACTTCTTCATGGGGCTGTGCTCGGAGCTCTTCGAATGGACCTTCGCCGCACACTTCTGTTCCTCGGTCCCGTTTGCGCTGCTTCTCGGGATCTGCATCTTCGATCTCGTCCTCTACGGCATCTTCAGCCTGAAGATCAAGAACGCCCGAATCGCGGAGGAAATCAAACATGAGTGAAGAAAAAGGCAACGTCCCCGTCTTACGGCTCGCGGCGAAGAACTTCCGCGCATACGCTTGGATCAACTGCAAGGTGGCGTTCGTCTTCGCCTGCCTCGCCTTCCTCGTATGCCTCTTTACGGGGTACAACTCCGCCCTCGCGGGCAAGCGGGAGGCGCTCGAGACGACGACGCTCTCGGCAAGGTACGTCTGCCTCACTTCGACCACGGAGAAGAATTTCCCTTGGGACTTCGCCGAAGAGTACTTCCCCGGGCAGGAGGGCATCGGCTTTTGGCGGCAGCGCACCTACCTATACATGAACGAGCGCCTGCATCTCAATCTGAGCGACGCCATCTGCCGCTACATCGTCTTTACCGCCGAGGGGGAGGAGCTCGCCCCGCGCGATGATACCCTCAAGATCAACTGCTACGCCGCCTCCTACCCCTTTACGGAAGACGACAAGGCCGAACTTCTCGCGCGGACGGGGAGCGATGAGATCCTCATCGGACGGGTCCCCCAAACCGAAGACGAGATCGTGCTCGCAGAACCCTTTCTCGAAAACTACGGGCTGGGGCAGGACTTCCTCGGGAAGGAGGTCTCCGTCCAAGTCACGGGGGACAGCGCCCCGCTCTTCGGCGGAACGCTCGTCGGGATCGTCAAAAAGGAATACTACGGGCTCTCGGGGCACGACGATTGGACCCATAGCTATTTGCCCGTCACTATGGTCTGCGACGGGCACCCCCTCTTCAAAAAGACAGGTTCGGTGTATTCCGTGGCCTTCAAGCTCGACCGCCTCTATACGCGGGAGGAGGCAAAGACGATCGCGGATGACGTCGTAGGCCGCTTTAAGTCGGCCGTCACCATCACATACGGCGGAAATCGGCAGACGACCGCGCTCTGGATGCTCGAAAACGTGCTCATCCTCGCGAATACCCTCTACGTCATCATCGGCTCCTCGCTCGCCGTGGGGCTGGTGCTCACCGTGTTTTTGATGATGGGGAAATACATGAAGGTCTTCGCACGGGCGGGAGGAATGTTCTTGACCTACGGCCTTCCGCAGAAGAAACTCATCCTGCTTTTGTTTACGCAGCTCATGCTACTTGCGGCGATTTCCGTACCCATGTCTGCATTTCTCTCGGTTTTGGGGTACTTCGTGATCGGCGCCGCGATGTTCGCCGCGACGGGCGTCGCAATGGAGATCACGGTGGAAAAGTTCCTCCTCATGCTCATCATCGGGATCGTCATCGTCGTCGCCGTCTCCCTCTTCATCTTCCTTTTGATGGTCCTGCGGCTCAGAAAAAGATCGATCAGAGAACTCCTCGTGACCGAGGTCAATTGAATGCGAAGTATCTTGCGGCTCATCCGCCTCGAGGCGGGGTTCCTCAAATGGACCCTCCTTCTCATCGGCGTCATCCTCACCATCTTTACGGCGGCCTTCCTCTCGGTCGTCTCCGTGCTTATCGACGTGCCCGTGGGGATGTATGAATACCTCGATCATACTATAGAGGATATCACTTCGGATGTACCCGTCACGACGCTCGCCGCGGCAAAAGCGCTCGGCGGAGACAACGTCTATGGCGGCCGCAAAGGGCTCACCTACAGCACGCAGATCACCCTCGGCGAAAAGCGGTTTACCGTAAGTTCGATCACATGGTCCCCCAACGGGGCGCGGACCCATCAGATCGGCTGGGCGCTCCCCGAGAGCGGACTTTGGACGCTCGACGCTTGGAAAAGCGGCCTGAAAGCAAACAGCCGCTTTCCCGAAAAGGCGGGGGAATGCTGTATCGATACCCGCATTGCGAGCGCGCTCGGCGCAAAACTCGGAGACGAGCTCTCCTTCGGGGAGCAGAAGTTCACCGTGACCGGGTTTTACAGCCTCTCCCGCACGATCTGCCACTATGTCGATGAACCCGGAAACGGGCTCTTCTATCTCGCCGTACGCGACGAGGAACCCATGGATCTTTGCTGTATCGACTTCAATTCGAGCCGAGATTTTCGCACATGGTACGACCAAATGGCAAAGGAGGGACGCGATTGCTCCATGCCTCCCGTGCTTTCGATGCGCTTCGGGCACATCGACCTCGCCGTCTCCTTCTATACGGCGATCGCGCTTCTTCTTGCCGTCATCGTGTTCTTCGTCCTCTGGGCGCTCTTTGCCCTCTTCTACCGCCAGAGGAAGCTACAGATCTGCAGGCTCAAGATGCTCGGCGCCAAAAATGCGACGGTCGCCGGCCTCTACTGCGCGATCGCATGCCTCATCGTCGTGCTCGCCGTCGGGGCGGGGCTGGGCTTTTCCTTCCTCTTCAATACCTACTACCTCTCGGCGTGTGCGGCCTTCTTCGAGACGCCCTTCACCTCCCACTTCCATCCCCTCATCCCCGTCGCCGTCTTCTTCGGCTTTGCCGCCATCGTCCTCTTGCTCTACGCCTCGCTCGCGAAGAAGATCGGCAACACCCGCCTTGCGGAGGAGGTGCGTCATGAGTAAAAAAACGACTACATCCCCCGCCCTTCCCGTGATCGCGCTGAAGAATATCCGCGCGTACGCTTGGCTCAATCTGCGTCTTTCGCTCGTCTTCGCCATGCTCGCCATGCTCATCTGTCTCTTCAGCGGCTACAACCTCGCCCTTCTCGGGCAGCGAGAGGAAATTTTGAAGGACGCCTCCTCGGGAAACGTCTTCGTCTACCAAGGCTCCGCAGAGCCTGCGGGGAAGAACTATGAGATCTTCCGCAGCTATATCCAAAAGAGCAAGGATACCTATGTGCGCGTACTCTTCGGGGAGGCCCTCCTCTCCCGCATCGCAAAACAGCAGGGAGAGGGCGTACTCTCGCCCTCGGTGAGCCACTTCGCCCTCCGCCTCGGCGATCGCACCTATACGGCGGCGGGAACACCGTTTTACGTCCTCGACCGCAACTCCATCCTCGAGGCAGACCGCATCGAGATGCAGGCAAGGGACCTCGGGGAGCCCGTCCTCGGTAGGCTTCCCGAACAGGCGGGAGAGGTCGTCCTCGCGGAACCCTATCTCGCCCTGCTCGGTCTCCGCGCGGAAGACGTGATGGGAAAGGAAGTCGAGCTCTACATCAAGGGCGAAGAAGTCCCCCTCACCGCGGGCGTCGTCTGCGGCTGTCTCACCCAGGGCTATTTTCAGCTCACGGGCCACCTCGGGGCAAAGGCCTTCGACCGCCCTTCCGTGCTTCTCCACGAGAGCGACCCCGCCTTCAAGGCGATCCCCTACCGCATCTATCTCTATGAACCCGAAGAATGGGTGACGCATGTCGAAAACAGGGAAGTCCTCACCTACGGATACCGTCTGCGCGGCGGGGATCTGCTCGGGGATATCTACATGCTCGAGGGGGTACGTATGCTCGCGAACAACCTCTACACCGTCATCGGCGGCGGACTTGCGGCGGGGCTGTTCGTGATGATCCTGCTCATGGTCGAAAAATATGTGCGCATCTTCGCACGGCAGAGCGGCATTTTGCTCGCCTTCGGCATGCGGCGGAGCAAGCTCTTCGCGCTCCTCTTCCTGCAACTGCTCTTCCTGTGCGTTCTGGCGCTTCCCGTCTCGGCCGTCGTCACCGTGGCGGGGTACGTCGTCATCGGGCTGGCTGTAAAACTCCTCGCACAAGTGACGCTTGCGATCTCGGCCGTGCAGCTCGTCCGTCTCCTTGCGATCGGCGCGGCCGCCGTCTTCGCCGCCGCCCTGCTCTGTTTCCTCTTGGCGCTCCCGCGCCTGATGCGTCGATCCGTGAAGGAATTCTTCACGACGGAGGCAGTAAATTGAAAGGAACTTTGAAACTCATCCTGCGCGAAATGTGGCTCCTGAAAAAGACCATCCTCTTTATCGGGGTCATTTTGACGGCCTTCGTCGCCGCGCTGCTCTCGGTGATCTCGGTACTGCTCGATGTGCCGAGCGGCATGTTCCGCGGTCTCGACGAACTCTCCAATGTCTACACGATGTCCGTAGCAAATACTACAGGTGCCCTCCAATTCGAAGGCGGGACGCAATACGCCGCCGTCATCGACGGCATCACCCGCTATGCGACGCTCACGGGCAAGACTTCATCCTACAACACCTCCTCGCACAACGTGCAGCGCGAAGACGACGAACCGCTCACCGAAGCCGTGGCCTCCCTCACTATCTCGGGCTACGCGGTGCCCCTCGCCTGTGCCGAAGTGACCTTCGCCCCTCACCTCGATGCGCGGCCGCAGTATAACTTCCCCGAGCACCCCGGGGAGATCGCGATCAACCCGAGCATCGCAAAGATCATCGGCGCCGAGATCGGGGATACGATCACCCTCTCGCCCGATATGTTCTTCCACGATCCCGAAAACGGGCGCGATCTTACAAAAGTCGCACCGCAGACGTATACCGTCGTCGGCTTCGTCGATATGTCGGCGATGAATAAGTACAACGCACTGAACCCCAAGGATTACTACCTCCCGAGCGCACACTTCTTCTTCATTCCCGAGGGGGACCCCACCTATTCGTTACTCTATTATCGTTTCGCCGATAGCCGCATGCTCTACAGGGCCTATGTCGATATGACGCGCTCGGGCGAAGTCGCTACGATGGGGTATAAAGTCGCCGGACAGATCGAGAACATCACCCTCGCGCAGGCGTTTTTCTTCGCGGTGACCTTCGTCCTCGGCATTCTCGTGCTCTTCGTCCTATACTCCCTCATCGCCATCTTCTACCGCCAACGCAAGGGCATGATCTGCAGGCTCAAGCTACTCGGGGCGAGAAATACGACGGTCGCGGGCATCTACTGCATCATCGCGGTCCTCCTCGTCGTCGTTGCCGTCGTCTTCGGCGCCCTCTTCTCGATGGCCTTCAATGTCTACTTTATGGGGCTGTGCGGGCGGCTCTTCAAACAATTCAGTGCCAATTTCGTCTCCCGCTTCCGTCCGATCGTCCCCACCGCGGTCTTCTTCGGACTGGCCGCCTTCACCGTGCTTCTCTTCTTTATCGTCAACCGTAAGGTAAGAAATGCCGCCATCGCGCAGGAGGTGCGCCATGAGTAAAAAGAACCGCTCGCAGGAAGCGAAAGAGGAGATCGTCAAGGGCTTCAGCCTCTTCGGGCTCGCATGGAAGAACATCTTCTCCTATGCGTGGATGAACCTCAAGCTGTGCTTCACCTTCGCCTGCCTCGCCTTCCTCATCTGCCTCTTCACCGTCTACAACGCCGCCATCGACCGCAAAAGGACGGAATACATCGAGAGTTCCTACTCCTCCAATTTCATCCTGACGCAATACAGCAGCACCGTCACAAAATTGCAGGAGCTCTGCGACGACTGCGGCCATGTGGAGCACTACGTCTACCACAACTTCAATCCGCTGGTCACGCGGCTTTACGGCTACGGCGGAGTATACAACGCGACTACCGCCTACCTCGTGCTTGAAGTCGATGGAAAACAATATTCTGCGACCAAGGCCATCACCGTATCCACCGGCGCCCATACGGAGGATAAGTACTTCACCGAAGAAGACTATGCCGAGCTCAAGGCGAACTTAGGGCTCGATAGCTTCTTCCTCGAAGGCGGCTATCCAAAAAAGGACGAGGTCGCGATCGCGCCCGCCGTCCTAGAAGCCTATCAGCTCAAGCCCGAAGATGTATACGGCAAAATGCTCACCGTCTATCTCAAAGATCCGCGGGAGGGCAAGCCGCCCCTCATTGCGCAGTATTCGGCCAAGGTGTGCGGCATCATCCGCGAGGAGAGTCTTCGGCTCTCGGGGCATGGAGACGCCCATACCCGTCCCTATTTTTTGATGTCGTATGAAAACGATTTCGTAAAGACGACCACCTTTTCCCGCTACCGCCTCTACCTCAACGAATGGCCCGATGTGCAGGATGTCGATACGTGGTTCGAAGAGCTGCTTTCGGATACGACGCTCAACTATGCGGGAAAGACTTCCGTCACGAGAGTGAACGCGCTCAACGGCCTTCAAGTGCTCTCTTCCAATCTCTATATCATCGTCGGCTCCGCCCTCATCATCGGGCTGGTCCTCACCGTGTTTTTGATGATCGATAAATATGTGAAGGTGTTCTGCCGCACGGGCGGGATCCTCATGACCTTCGGCATGCGGCGAAGTACCCTGTTTTTGCTGCTCTTCTTCGAACTGCTCATCCTGTGCTTCCTCGCCATCCCCATCGCTCTGATCCTCACCACGGGCGGGTATTTCGCCATCAACGCCATCGTAAAATATCTTACGGCGATCTCGCTCGGCATCTCCCTTCGGCGCATTGCGGGGATCTTCTTCCTCGGCATCGGTGCCGTGACGGGCCTCGCCATGATCTTCTTCGCCTACGCCGCGATCCGCCTTCGCTCCCGCCCCATCAAGGAACTTCTGCGCACCTCCCTCGATTGATCTCTCATATTGCCCCCGCCCTCTTCGGACGGGGTTTTTCTACGAAAAAACGGCACCCTACGGTGCCGTTTTCTTATGGTGGGCGTGAGTACTTCGCGCTACGCGCTCGTGCCATGCTTCGTAGCGCAAATAGAAGCTGCGCATGGGGCGAACACGTACGCGTTTTCTCCCGAACGCTATCTCCACTACGCAAAAAGGACGGCTCTGCCGTCCTTGCGTGGTGGAGATAGCGTGACTCGAACACGTGACCTCTGCGTTGCGAACGCAGCGCTCTACCAACTGAGCTATATCCCCGAATATATGCAACTTGCGGTATGCCCGCAAGCGATCACATTCATGATTATAAACACACCCGCCGAAAAATGCAAGCGATTTCGAGGGGCGTTTCGTAAAAAAATCAGAAACGCGGCAACTTTTTCGTTACACGGGGAAATTCGCCTCAATGTCCCAATCGAGGCCGTTTTTCGCGGCGTCTTCCCACCGCTGGATGAGTTCAAGACACTCGACGAGCGCGGCTTTTCTGCCCGATGCATAGTCTGTAAGCGGCCGCACCGCCTCCTCTTCCTCCAAGGAATCGAGCTCCATAGAAATGTAATCGATCAAAAGTACAAGAACCTGCTCTGCGTTCACAATACACCCCAACCGACCCAATACATTGATGCCGCTGTTATCAGCTATCATAATAGTACCACGCTTGAAAGAAAATTTCAACCCATTTTCGGAAATTCTTTGAAAAAATTTTCATTGGAGAATTGTGCCATGCTATGCAAAATCGGTTGACTTTCTTCGGGAAAGATAGTACAATGGAGACGATCGGGGGCATAGCTCAGCTGGTTAGAGCGCACGCTTCACATGCGTGAGGTCACAGGTTCGAGCCCTGTTGTCCCCACCATACGCGCACATCGCGCGAAGACTTCCTCTTCGGAAGTCTTCTATGGGGGTATAGCTCAGTTGGTAGAGCGCTTGAATGGCATTCAAGAGGTCACGTGTTCGACTCACGCTATCTCCACCACGGAAAGAACGGCATCGCCGTTCTTTTTTTGTGGCGGAGATAGCGTTCGGGAGAAAACGCGTACGTGTTCGCCCCATGCGCAGCTTCTATTTGTGCTACGAAGCATGGCACGAGCGCGTAGCGCGAAGTACTCACGCTCCACCACGCAAGGACGGCATCGCCGTTCTTTTTTTGTGGCGGAGATAGCGTTCGGGAGAAAACGCGTACGTGTTCGCCCCATGCGCGGTTTCTATTTGTGCTACGAAGCATGGCACGAGCGCGTAGCGCGAAGTACTCACGCCCACCACCAAATCAAAATAATCCGAACTAACAAGGGTAAATGTAACCCGCGATTGGTTCGGATTTATTTTGTATTTCAAGGAATGAGTATAGAGATGGGCTACCGATAGCATTTCATCGGTAGCCCGTTTCTCGATATTCT
>CANQET010000001.1 GCA_947595585.1 uncultured Clostridia bacterium | reverse complement strand
TCCCGAGCGTCCCTTGGCTCCCCTCGTAGGGGAGCTGTCGCGGCGTGAGCCGTGACTGAGGGGTTTTCAAAACCCTATCCCCCGCTGACGCGGGTACTTCCCCTGAGAGGGGAAGCAAGGGGCGGCTTCGTACTTTTCTTTCTGCCGCCCCACCCACTTGATCCCCCTCCCACGGAGGGGGTAGGTACGCTGTTCTCCCACGGAGGGTGGGCAGGTGACGACGGGGCCCATCCCGAGCGACCCTTGGCTCCCCTCGTAGGGGAGCTGGCACGGCGCAAGCCGTGACTGAGGGGTTTTGAAAACCCTATCCCCCGCTGACGCGGGTACTTCCCCTAAAAGGGGAAGCAAGGGGTCGGACTGCGTAGTTGCTTCCTCGCCGCCCCACCCCCTTGATCCCCCTCCCACGGAGGGGGTAGGTACGCTGTTCTCCCACGGGGGTATTGCTTGGAATGGACCACGGAGGGGGTAGTTGTACCCGCCCCTATCTGGTCCTCCGCCCCTCTTCCCGTCCCCTCGCTCAGGTATAAGTTTTAATTATATCCACATTTTGAAAAGCAAATAGTCAATTCGGGGAAAAGAAGTTGCCTAACTTTTGAAATTATGATAAACTAAATACATAAGTCCCTTTTTCTATGTAGGAAAAGTGTATGGAGGTATATATGAAACACTTCAAGCGCATCCTTGTCCTTGTGTGTACGCTGTGCGTCGCGCTCGGCCTCGGACTTATGGCGGCATGCGGTCCCGATAACCCCGAGCCCGCCCCTTCGTCAGACGTCACCTATACCGTCACCGTCACGTGCGACAACGCACTCATCTTGAGCGGCGTCAAGGTCAAAATGACGCCCGAAGACGGCGCCGAAACCGAAGCCGCCCTCGTAGACGGCAAGGCGACCTTCACCCTCCCCGCAGGCACCTATACGGCCTCGCTCGTGGAGACGATGGAGGGCATCCTTACGGGCTACACCTATGCGCCGCAGACGCTTACGGCGACCAGCCCCTCTGCGACCATTGCCCTCACCGCAGGGTCCCCCGAAGGCCCCGGCGATCAGAAAGAGATGGTCGACTACACCCTCACCGTACAGCTTCCCGACGGCACCCCCGTTGCAAACCTCATGGTCCAGCTCTGCGGCGGCCCCGTCTACACCTGCCATGTGGCCGAGACCGATGCAAACGGCGTGGCAAGCTACAAGCTCGAGGCGGGTAACTACGAAGTTCACATCGCAAAAGAGCAAGAGAACTATCCCGCAGAATACATCTTCGACGACACCCGCTATACGATGGGCAGCGCGGGCGGCGAACTCACCGTCTCCTTCGAGACTGCGCAGGAATACACCGTGACCGTCGTCTATGCGGGCAACCTTCTCACGGGAGCCGAAGAGCGTCCCGCGGCAGGGCTCACCGTAGCCCTCTTCGAGGAGACCAACGACGAGGATAACGGCAAGCAATATGCGGCCGAAGCGTTCTGCTCCGCCAAGACGGACGAACAAGGCGTTGCGACGCTCTACGCCTTCGGCGGCGACCACGTCTATGTGGCACGCATCACCGATTGCCCCATCGAATACGGCTATCAGAACACCATCACCGTCGAGGCGACGGCGCCCGCGATCAAGCTCGAACTCAACGAGCTCGGCACGAGTCTCTATAATACCATCACCGTCGGCGTCGGTACCTACACCGTCAACATCACCGCCGATCGCAAGGAGTACTATTACGACTTCGATCCCGCAAGCAAGGCGGGCTACTACCGCATCAGCTCTTCGGGGACCTACAAGGATCCTTACGACAACAACCAAGAAAAAGACGTCGATGCCTATGTCGCACGCTATTCGGGCACCTTCGCCTTCGTCAACAGCACGCCCGAAGAGGAGTGCGAAGATATCTCTGATTCCAACGTCCACTTCTCGATGGAATTCTGCATCATGCCCAAAGAGATTACGACCGACGGCATGGGCAACAGGTGGATCTTCAAAGTAGGTGCGAACGCGACGCTCTTCGGCAGCGATACCCGCCCCTTCAAGATCACCTTCGAATATGTGCGCGAATACGTCGCCCCCACAGATAAGACCGAAACGCCCAACGCGGAGCAGACGATCTCCGATCTCAGCGGCTACACCCAGCCCGCGGAGACGACGTGGACGTGGCTTCAGCCCGGCGTCAAGCTCGAAAAGGATAGCGCAGGCGTCTATCACCTGAACAGCGCGACGGGCCCCGTCGTCTATGCGGCCGTCGCGGGCAGCAAGTATATCCCGCAGGGCATGGATGCGAACTTCGCCGCCGCCATCGCACAGGGCAACACCGCCTTCCAATATTCGACGGGCATTGCCGACGAGCACAACGTCATCACGACCTATCTCCTCACGACGTTCTTCACGGACTATGCGAGCGCGGCGAATGCGGACGGCCTTCACCCGCTCACCGAAGAGCTCAAGCTCGCGCTGCAGGCATATTGCGTGCACAACGGCATCTACGCCGCCGACGGCCTCGGTTGGGATAAGGAGAACGACCAGCTCTTCCTCTTCGCGTGCGGCTACTTTAAGTCGGACTACGCGACCCCGCTCTTCGGGCAGGGCACCGAGGATGAACCTTACGTTTTGAACGGCGAAGACGCCTACGGCACCTACAAATTCACGATGCCCGAAGGCGGCAAGCTCTACTTTGCGACCCGCCTCGGCGGCATCATCACCTTCGCCTGCGATGCGACGCTCACGATCGGCGAGGATACCTACAACAAGGATCAGACGGCTTCCTTCGAAGCGAACTCTTCGCACACCAACTTCAACTTCGCCCTCGCCGCGGGAAGCGAGCTTCAGTTCACCTTCGCGCCCGAGCTCGGCGGCGAACAAAATCCCATCGTATGGCAGATGGGCAGCAACACGGCGAATATCCCCGAGAGCAAGATATCCGACGGCGTGTGGTACCGCTTCACGCCCACGGCAAGCGGCCTCTACACGATCACGACGTCCGATCCGCGTGCCGCGATCGAGAGCCCCGAAGGCTACTTCGATCGCCTTGAGGGAGAAGGCAGCGTAACGCTCGAGCTCCTCGAAAATCACACCTATCTCTTCCTCTGCTCGGTCGCGGAAGGGCAGTCTGCAGGCAGCTATAACGTCGTATTCACCAAGGCCGCCGCAGAGTCGACCGCATCGGGCACGGGGGCATCGGATTCCCCCTTCGGGATCATTACGGACGGTTGGTACCACGTTGTGACCAATGATCAAGGCGGCGAGTACGGGCAATACTTTGCATTCAACGCACGGACGGAAGGCCATTGGCAGATCAAGTGCTACAACCCCGACGCGGTGGTGCTCTACTTCGCACCCGGCGACCAGGAAGGCGTCTCCGCAAGCCTCGGCGATGATGAACCCTTCTTCACGGTCAACATCCAAGCCACCATGCTCACGACGGGCGTCTATACGTTCTTCATGGGCACCACTGATTTCGTCGTGCGTGAATATTACTTCTACTTCGGCGAAGCGCCGCAAGAGAGCGAACCCGGCCCCGGCGGCGAAGGCGGCGGCAGCGGCGAGAGCGGAAATTGGGAAGGCAGCGGCACGGATTTCGACCCTTATATATTAGAGAAGCTCGAGGGCGACTATTCTGTGTATGTCCCCGTCGGAGAAATGTGGGCGGAACATGTGTGTTTCACATTCACCTCGACCGAAAGCGCGACCTACACGCTGACCCTCACTTCCGATAATGAGTTCTTCTTCTGGGTATATTATTACAACGATGCCTTTATCAATCAGAACCTCGTAAATTGGGATGAAGGCAACGACGGACAAACGACAACCACGTTTACGGTCCCTGCAAACACCGAGATCTATATGGAAATCGGCGATTGGACAGACGCGGGCAACTGCACCTTGACTTTCACTATTACAAAAGATGGCAGCAGCCAAAGCAGCCAAGGCGGCCAAGGCGGCGGCAGTGCGCAACAGGGCGACCTCGTCGTCGGCGCGAACGTGATCGACTTGCCCTCCGGGTATGATACCAAAACATTCGTCGCACCCGAGGACGGAACATATACGTTCAGCGTTACAAGCAAGAATGCGGCCGTTATGTTGGAACAGGGCGAAAACGTTTCCGAAACCATTCTCGATGGCTCGAACAACAACATGAAAACCTATTCCATGAAGCTCACCAAAGGACAGAGCATAACGTTGTCTTTTGCCACGAATGATTGGGGTGCCGATACCTTCACCCTCACCATCGCAAAAGCATAATTGGGGTACGAAAAAACAGCATTTTCGTCGCCAAAGAACAGAGAAGATAAGCGGTTTGGCAAATGCCGAACCGCTTATGCGCTACAGCCCTTCGGCTTAGGATAAGGAGGTAAATATGAAACGGTTCTTTGTCCTCTTCGGGGCGCTCTCCCTCGGCCTTTTTGCGCTTGCGGGCTGCGGGAAGGAGTTCATCAACCCCGGGGATTTCCTCGGGGGCGGCGGCACGGGTGAGATCGCAGACAGCGCCGACGACGTGACCGAAGACGTGAAAGACGACTTCACCGATGAAAACTTCTCCGATCTCTCGGGCAACACCTCTTCGGCGGGGGCCATAGAAGTCCCCCAAACGGAAGACGTCTATGAGATCTCGGAGAGCGGGACCTACCGCTTCCACGGGAGCTACGGCGGCATCCGCATCGGGGCGGACAGCCTCAAGCTGCACCTCATCTTCGACGGCGCCGAAATTTCTTCTTCGGGCATCGCGCTCGACGGCGCAAAATATAAGAAGGCCGAGGTCGTCGTCACCCTCATCGGCGAAAATTCGATCGCATCCGCGGCCGACGGGGAGAACGCCGTCCACATCAAGGGCAGCCTTGCTTTCAACGGAGACGGCGCCCTGTCCGTCGTAAGCGGCGGAAAAAATGCCGTGAAGGTCTCCAAGGCACTGACCGTCGTCGATTGCGCGCTCACGCTCACGGCCGCAAACCATGCGATCTCTGCCCTCTCCGTTTCGGCCGCGGATTGCAGCATACGCGTCCTCTCCGCGGGGAAGGACGGCATAAGCGCCGAGTGCGACGACGAGACGACTGCCTTCACCACCGAGGAGGGCTTCGTCTATCTCAAAAACGTCGACTATGTCGCTACGACCATGGGCGACGGCATTCAGGCCGATACCGTCGTATACATCTGCGGCGGCAATTACGAGATCCATACCGAAGGCGTGTTCGTCGCGGATACGACGCAAAACAGGGCCGACTACGGCCTCACTTCGGATGATTTTCGCTACATGAGGAGCGGAAACGACTATCAGAAGGTAGCTTCCGATTACCGCGGCAGCGCGCTCTATGCCCTCGCGCAGGGTTGCAAGGGGATCAAAGTCGGGGAGATCGAATACCCCGATCCGAACGGCTCCGAGCAGGAGATCGCAGTCACCGAAGGCGATTATTCCATCATCATCGAGCGCGGAACCTTTTCGATCGACAGCACGGACGATGCGATCCACGCCAACAGCGGCAATCTCCATGTGGCGGGCGGGAGCTTCACGATCTCTACCTACGACGACGCCCTCACGAGCGACGTCCTCACCAAGATCTCGGGCGGCGAGATCACGATCGAAAAAAGCTACGAAGGCATCGAAGGCGGGTACGTCGAGATCTCGGGCGGCAAGATCGACCTCAAGGCCACGGACGACGGCATCAACGCCGCAAGCGACGACAATAAAGTCACCGAGCATATCATCATCAGCGGCGGCGAGATCTATGTGGATTCGGGCGGCGACGGGATCGATTCTAACGGGACGATCCTCATCTCGGGCGGCGTCACGTATGTGGCAGGCCCCACGAGCAACATGGACTGTGCGATCGATTCCGACCGCGGCACGGTGGTAAACGGCGGCTATCTCTTCGCCGTCGGCCCCTTGGGCATGGTGGAGACGCCGAGCACGAATTCTTCGCAATACGTGATCTCCTTCGCGCGCAGCCAGTCGATCGCGGCGGGAACGAACCTCTCCCTCACCGATGCGGACGGGAAGACGATCTTCTCCTTCCAAACGCCAAAAGCATGCCAATCGGTCATCCTCTCCTGCCCCGAACTCGCCCTCGGCAGCACCTATAAGATCTACGGCGGGGACAGCAGCCTGTGTGAATTTACGATCGGCGGGATCATCACCTCGGTCGGCTCTTCGGGCGGCATCGGCACTCCCGGCGGCACCCCTCCCGGCGGCCCCGGCACCCCCGGCGGCTCGCGCCCCGGCCGTTGGTAATCCCTCGCCCACCGATGCTAACCACCTCCCCTCACAACAGGTGGCAACCGAGCAAGGCCCACCCCCTTGGTCCCCCTCCCGCGGAGGGGGTAGGTACTCTGTTCTCCAACCACGGAGGGGGGTAGGTACTCTGTTCTCCAACCGCGGAGAGGGTAGGTGCCCGACGGGGTGCATCACGCGCGACCCGGCGGGGCCTATCGTTACGTCATTTCGAACCCCCGGCGGGTCCTATCGTTACGTCATTTCGAACCCCCGGCGGGGCCTATCATTACGTCATTTCGAACCCCCGGCGGGGCCTATCATTACGTCATTTCGAACCCCCGGCGGGGGTGAGAAATCTCAAGGGCGAGATCCCTCACTACGTTCGGGATGACGTACTGAATTGCCGTTCGGGATGACGTACTGAATTGCAATTCGGGATGACGTACTGAATTGCAATTCGGAATGACGTACTGAATTGCCGTTCGGGATGACGTATTGAATTGCAGAATGGGATGACGTATTGAATTGCAATTCGGAATGACGTACCCCCTCGGAAAGATAAGCAAAAGGACGCAGAAAGAATCTGCGTCCTTTTGCGATCGTTTTTTCATTCAAGCAAACATTACTTTTATGCGGCTTTCCATTCCCGCTGAAACTACCTTCGTCTCCTCATTTCAACTTCTTCCTCACAGCTTCTTTTTGGCGGGGACGAAGAGGTGCACGCGGCGGGGAAGGACCTCCACCGTGATATTCCCCTTGATGCCCTCCTCGCCGTCGAAATCCCACACGATGTGCTCCTTCGTCGAGATCTGCACGCGATCCCCGTGCAAAAAGCGGATATCCTTCTTCTTGATGCGTACGCCGAAGACCATGAGCGTCGCGAGGGAGAAATAGGCGCCGATGCGCTGCAGAAGGTTGGGGCGTTTTGCCTGGCGGATGATGGCGACTTCGAGAATGCCGTCTTGCATGCTCGCCTCTTTGTTGATGGGGAATCCCGCGATCGAGCGGCCGTTCATGATGAAGATGAGAACGCCGTCCTCCGAGAAGGTTTTTTCGCCACAGGTCCCCTCCATCGGGAAGACTTCGAGCTTGAGATTCTTTCGGATCCCCTGAAAGAAGTAGGCGAACCATCCGAGTGCGCGCTTATGATCCTGGGGGGTCTCATAGGTGACGTGGGTGAGCGTTCCCGCCGCGGCGACGTACATCACATACCGTTCGCCGTTGACGCGCATACAATCCACGCTGTCCTCATGGCCCTTCAGAATGACCTTGAGCGCCCCGCGGAGGCTGCGGGGGATGCCGAGGGAGTGGGCGACGTCGTTCGCCGTACCCGTGGGGAGATATCCGAGCCGAACGTCCTTCTCCCCCACGCCCTGCAAGACGTTGTTGAAGGTGCCGTCTCCGCCCGAAAAGACGATGGCGTCGTACTCCTCTGCCCCCGCGCGGACCCGCTCGGTGAGATCTTCGGCGCTTGCCGTGGGCACGATATCCACGGTATCGTATTTCTTCTCCAACCGTTTGCGGATGTATCCGATGTGTTTTCCGATTTTGCCCTTGCCGCTCTTCGGATTGTAGAGAAAGAGGCATTTCATGACCCCATTATAGCATTTCTACCACAAAAAAGCAAGCGCTATGCGAAGTAATCCCTGCAATCGACGACGGCAAAACACAGCATGACCTGCAGATAGCGCACATCCTTCGCAAAGAGAATGCCCGAGGCGACCTCCCGCGCCCGCCGCTCCGCACGGGAGAGAGCGACGTTCCAGAGCGAAAACATCTCCCCCGCATTTCCCGCACGAAGTCCCGCAAGGGCGTCGGCGGCGCCCGAAACGGCGGCACGGGCCTCCTCCTGCCCCGTCTCCATGCGCTCGAGCCCGTTGGCCGCATCATACAAGAGATGGGCACAGGTATCGAGCGTTCTTGCATTGGCCTCGATGCGCTTCCCCTCTGCCGCTATGCGGAATTCGGGGGAGCTCCGCGAGACGATGTGCGTCTCCACGCCCCGATCCGAGAGGGCGCTTTGCACCGCTTCGGCGTCCGTCTTTCGGAAATAGCACGAGAGCACGACTTCCTCGCTGCCGTAGAGGTACCCCGCCCCGCCCGCAAGATAGCTCTCCCCCGCCACCGCGGCAGAAGTCGTCTCCTCGCAGGAGCGCACGAGGAAGTGATATTCGAGATGCAGCGCGACTTTTTTCTCGCCCTGCGTCCCGAAGAGCCCGATGAAAAAGCAGAGCACCAGCATAAATAAAATGAGGGAGACGGCAAACACCGTTCCCCCCTGTACGGTCTTGCGCATACTCCATTGTATGCGCGTTATTTTGTCGTTATCCCCTCCTGCGGCGAAGGATGTCCCCCGCATGCAGCGCGGTGGGGCAAGAAAAGCGGTAGCGCCCCTGCACGAGCTTTGCATCGCGGCACGGGCTTCCGTCGGGGGCGGTCATCTCCCCGACGCACACCTTGCTCCCCAAGGGAAGCGCGGGCGATAAGATCTCGAGCACGTCCCCCGTATAGAAGCGGCTGCGCATCTCGACGCAGACGCTGCCCTCCTCGTAGCCCCGCACGATGCCCACGAAATCACAGCTCCCCGCCTCTTGGGAGCCGTCGGGCGAAATCGTCTGCCCGTTTTCCCCGAGGGCGTATGCCGTCGTGTAGGTGCGGTGGGCGATCGTATCGAGCTCGGAGGCGACGATCTCCTGCGGCGCTCCGTCGAGACGGCGGCGGTAGGCGCCGACGACGGTCGCAAGATAGCTCTCGCTCTTCATCCTGCCCTCGATCTTGAAGGAGCATACCCCCGCAGCCATGAGCTCCTCGAGGTGCTCGGAGAGATTGAGATCTCGGCTGTTTAGAAGGTACGTCCCCCGCCCGTCTTCCTCGGCGGAGAGCAATTCTCCCCCCTCCGTCGTGAGCAGATAGCGCTCGCGGCAGGGCTGGGCGCAGGCGCCGCGGTTGGAAGAGCGGCTGTGGAGGTAGTCCGAAAGGTAGCATCTGCCGCTATAGGAGATGCACATCGCCCCGTGGACGAAGGCCTCGAGCTCGATCTCGGGCACGGCGGCATGGATCTCGGCGATCTCACGAAGCGACAGTTCACGCGCGAGGACCACACGCGACGCCCCGAGTTCCCGCCACAAGGCGACGGCCTCCGCGTTCATCGTGTTCGCCTGCGTGGAGATATGGACGGGAAGATGCGGGCAAGTCCGCCTTGCGACGCGCAGTACCCCGAGATCCGAGATCAAAACGCCGTCCGCTCCGAGGGCTTCGAGACGGGGAAATAGCGCAGAAAGCGCCCCCATGTCTGCATTTTGGGCGAAAATGTTCGTGCAGACGTAGACCTTCTTGCCCCGCGCATGGGCGTAGGCGATGCCCTCCGCGAGGTCCTCTTCCCCGAAATTGCCCGCGGAGGCGCGCAGGGAAAACTGCTTGCAGCCGAGGTAGACGGCATCCGCCCCGAAATAGAGGGCGAGTTTGAGCTTTTCGAGATTTCCCGCAGGCGCGAGGAGCTCGGTCTTCATGGGTGCCTCCAAAAAGACGTCCCCACGCGAAAACACGGGGGGATGTAGTCGTTTATTTCTTAAAACTTACGGCAAGTCCGTCGCCGAAAGGATAGAGCGCCGTCGTAAGATCGGGGTCGCCGCGGAGCAGGTCGAGGTACTCTTCAAGGTGCTGTGCGAGCATCTTCCGCTTTTTGGGGACGCCCTCCCGAAAGAGCAGCACGTCGTCGGAAAAGAGCACGCCGCCCGATGCGAGCAGCCGCTTCACTTCGGGATAGAACCGCCTGTATTGCACCTTAGCGGCATCGAGAAAGATGAGATCGAAGGGGCCGTATAGCGTTCCGAGAAGCTCCGCCGCATCCCCCGCGAGAAGATCGACGTCTGCTTTGAATTCCGCGATCCTGCTGCGGGCCGTCGCGATGCGCTCCGCATTTCTTTCGATGGCCGTGATCTTCGCCCCCGTCTCGAGGAAGAGGGCGATCGACGTAAGCCCCTCCCCCGCGCCGATCTCGAGGATCTCCCGCGCTCCGATGCGCCGTGCCGTCTCGATGAGAAGGGAGAGCGTCTCCTCACAGCAAGTGGGGTCCCTCCCCTCCCGTGCCGCCGCCCGATACGCGGCAAGCCGTGCGTCCATCAGCAGTACCTGCGCACGATGCGGTGCAGAATGGGATAATCGGCCTGCTTCACGCCCGCGGGAAGCTCCCCGCCCTGCCCGTCGATATGGGCGAAAACGGCGGAGAGGATCTCGAGCTGTTCCCGATAGACGGCGGCGCCCGCACAGGCCGTGCGGAAGCTCTCGTATTCCACGCGTGCGGCCGAGAGATCTTCCCAATCGAGATGGAAGAGGATCATGAAGTAAGCCGTCTTATACTTCCAGCCGTCGCCGCCCACTCTGCGCAGAAGGTCGGCATAATGCACTGCGGCGGGGATATCGTCGAGACAGAGGGAGACGCGCAGATACATCTGGTTGAGCGCGATGCGCATGAAGGGGTAGAGAAGATGGTTGCGCGCGGCCCGATCGAGGACGGCCTTGGCC
This sequence comes from uncultured Clostridia bacterium, assembly GCA_947595585.1. Classification (GTDB taxonomy): domain Bacteria; phylum Bacillota; class Clostridia; order Christensenellales; family Borkfalkiaceae; genus Gallimonas. The sequence continues at coordinate 181,525 of CANQET010000001.1, read as the reverse complement.
CCCGCGTAGTCGCGGACGCGATACCGCCCGACGAAGCGCTCCCGCACGATCTCGCGGAAGACGTACCCCGCAAACGCCCAAAGGCATACAAGCAGAAAGGCGACGGCGATCCCGCCCGGGGCGTATTGCCCATAGACGAAACAGACGACGCCCGCCGCCGCAAAGAGCAGTGCGCACAGCCCCAATAAGATGCAGGGCACGATGCAGTTTTTCTTCATACGTCCCCCCTCCTTTCGGATCTATAGGATGCGGATGATCGCTACGATCATGGGAGATTGTTTTGTCTTTTTGAAGAGGTAATTTTTGACGGCACGGCGGACGGCGTTCTCATAGTCCCCCTCCGCCGCCGAATGGGGTACGCCCGCGATCGCCCGCTCCGCCGCCTCGGAGAGATCCGAGAGGGTCGCCCGCTCCTCCTTTTCATCGGCGAAGACGAAGCCGCGGCTCTCGATGACGGGCGCATAGAGCGGCATGCCCTTGGAGATCGTAGCGGAGACGATGAAGAGCCCCTCCGCAGACATCCTGAGGCGGTCCTTCATGACTTCGCTCTTCCCGAGGTCCTCGAAGCCACTGCCGTCGATGAGACGGGCGCCCGCGGGGAAGTCCTCCCCCCGCCGCATGGTATCCGCCGTGAGCTCGACGCAGGTGCCGATCTCGGGGATGAGCGTCTCATAGGGCTTCATACCGAGGTCCTGCGCAAGCTGTGCATGGCGCATGAGGTGGTGGTATTCGCCGTGGACGGGGATGAAGAACTTGGGGCGGAGGAGAGAGTGCATGATCTTATGCTCCTCCTGGCAGGCATGCCCCGAGACGTGGATCTTCTCGAGGCTCTCGTAGACGACCTGCGCTCCCCTGCGGCAGAGGTTATCAATGACGCGGTAGATCATGCGCTCGTTGCCCGGGATGGGGCTTGCGGAGATGATGATCGTATCGTTCTCCCCGATCGTCACCTTGTTGAATTCGCCCGCCGCCATGCGGGTGAGGGCAGACATCGGTTCCCCCTGCGATCCCGTAGAGACGATGACGAGCTCGCGGTCGAAGAAGTTCTTGGCCTTCTCTACGTCGACGAGCACGCCCTCGGGGATGGTGATCTCCCCGATCTTGGCCGCGGCTTCGACGACGGAGAGCATGCTCCGCCCCGAGAGGGCGACCTTGCGGCGGAACTTCACTGCGATATCGATGATCTGCTGCAGGCGGTGTACGTTGGAGGCGAACGTCGCGATGATGATGCGGCGGTTGGCGTGTTCCGAGAAGAGATGCTCGAGGGTGGTCCCCACGACGCGTTCGCTCATGGTAAAGCCGGGGCGCTCGATGTTCGTCGATTCGCCGAGATAGAGAAGCACGCCCTTCTTGCCGTATTCCGCGATCTCGGAAAGGTCGATGGGGCTGCCTGCGACGGGCGTGAGGTCGATCTTGAAGTCCCCGCTGTGGAAGATGACGCCGTAGGGCGTTTCGACGGCGAGCGCGGTTGCCCCCGCGATGGAGTGGTTGACGTTGACGATGTTGACGTAGAACACCCCCGCACGGATGCGATCCTTGGGCGCGACCGTGATGAGGTTGACATTCTGCATGCGGTGCTCGCGGAGCTTGTTGTCCGCGAGGGCGAGCGTGAGGCGGGTGCCATAGACGGGCGTCGAGGGATCGAGCTCCTTCATGAGGTAGGGTACGCCGCCGATGTGGTCCTCGTGGCCGTGCGTCAAAAATACGCCCTTTATCTTTTTCTTGTTGTTGACGAGGTAGGTGATATCGGGGAAGACGAGGTCGATGCCCGGCATCTCTTCGGTCGGGAAGATGATCCCCGCATCGATGACGATGATATCGTTGCCGTATTCGATCGCCGTCATATTCTTGCCGATCTCCCCCACACCGCCGAAGAAGAGCACGCGGACGGGCTTCTTCTTTTCGGTGCGGCGCTCGGGGGTACGCTTATCGAGCCCCGTCTTGGGGGCGGCAGACGGCTTCTCTCTTTGCTGTTTTTGCGTCTTTTGTTGCTTTTGTTCGGGTTGCGCCTGTGTGGAAGGCGCAGGGCGGGTGATGCGCGTCCCCTTGCCCTTGGCACGGGACTTGCGGCGGGGGGTATAGCCCGCCTCCTGCATGGCCTCGGGGGTCGTCATCGACCCGAGATCGGCCTTCTTGCGCTCGAACGCCTCAAGCCCGTTCAAAATGGCGAGTTCGATGGCGTCCGCCCGTCCGTTCGTAGGTTTCTTTTTCAAATCTTACTCCTTCATACTGCAATGCGGTCTCGGCCCCGCACACTCTGCGGGGCGCTACATGGTGGGAAGTTCCGCAGACACGCGACCCGTGTCCGTATTTATTGTACACGAAAAACCGTAAAATGTAAATATATTTGCCCCAAGAATTTGGTCTGCGGGCGCAGATTTTGCCGAATCGGGCCGCATGTCTCCGAATAAGGTCCCGCTACAGCTTCCTCCGCGGCCGCTTCTTGCCCTTCAGCCTTCTGAAGTTGAAGATCGCTCCCGCCGTAAAACAGACCATGAGCCAATAGCAAAAGAGCAGCAGGGCGACGATGAGCGCGAGCGCACCATAGAGCTTTGCGGGGTCGGAAAAGCGCAGATACGCCGAAAAGACGAGGGAGGCGACGAGCCAAAGCGCGGCGGTGAGAAAACTCCCGGGGGCCGTATCGGCGGGGGAGACGCGGTAGGGGCTGATGTAGGCATTGAGGATCCACGCCGCGAAGAAGCCGAGGGCGGCCAGCATGGCGTAGCTGCAGAGGTCCGCAAAGGGAGCGGGAAGCCCTCTTCCGAAGACGAGCACGGCAAAGAGCACCGTGAAGGCGGCGGCGAGGAAGAGCAGCACCGCGATGGTGAAGAGCAGCGCCGAGAGCCGCACTTTGAGCCCGTGCTGGGGGCGGACGGCGCCGTAGATGATCTCTCCGCTGCGGCGCAGATGGTAGAAAAATCCCGAACTCGACCAGAGCGTCGTCGCAAGAAAGAAGAGCCCCGCGCCGCTTCGCGCCCCCTCTGCGTTCGCTTCGATGTACCGAAGAAGGTCCTGTGCCCAACCGAAGAGGCCGAGGCCGAGCACTTCATCGATGATCCGCGTCTTGCCGAGGAGGAGGGTCAGCCAAAAGAGGAAGGGCACGACGGAGGTGATCAGGAAGAAGACGAGCGTGCCCGCGATCGTTGTGTACCTGTGTTCGGCGAGGACGCGGTATCCGCGCTGCAATTTTTCCGCCGCGGCCCGAATGCGTTTTCCCATACCATGAGTGTGCGCAAAGTCCCAAGAAAACAAAAGGGATGTTTGCAAAACCGCACCCACCCCCGCTTATGTCCGATGCAGTAGTTATTTCGATTTTTATCGAAATAATGTAAAAACACGTGTTTTTGCGGAAAAATCCAAGGAAAAAGCCGAAAATAGTGGTTTTATGATGATGCGGCGTACCCCATTTTTGCGCCTTTTTCATGCTGCGATTGGGGCGGCGGCTGCGGAATTTTTCGCCGCACGGAAAAAAGGCGCGATAGCTTTACCGCGCCTTTTTTGGGCTGATTTCGATTACTTGAGGATCTTGGAGACGGCGCCGGAGCCGACCGTTCTGCCGCCCTCGCGGATCGCGAAGCGGAGGCCTTCCTCGATAGCGACGGGCTTGATGAGCTCGACCTTCAAGGTGACGTGGTCGCCGGGCATGACCATCTCGACGCCCTCGGGCAGCTCGATGGAACCCGTAACGTCGGTCGTTCTGATGTAGAACTGAGGACGATAGTGGTTGAAGAACGCGGTGTGACGGCCGCCCTCATCCTTGGTGAGGACGTAGACCTGCGCCTCGAACTTGGTCGCCGTGGGGACCGAACCGGGCTTGGCGATGACCTGCCCCTTCTCGATCTCCGTACGGGCGATACCGCGGAGAAGTGCACCGACGTTGTCGCCGGCCTGCGCGGAGTCGAGGAGCTTGTGGAACATTTCGAGACCGGTGATGACGGTCGTTCTCGGCTTCTCGATGAGCCCGACGATCTCGGCGGGATCATTCACGCGCGCAACGCCTCTCTCGACACGGCCCGTTGCGACGGTGCCGCGGCCCGAGATGGTGAACACATCCTCGACGGGAAGCAGGAAAGGCTTCTGGTCGTCGCGCTGAGGGGTGGGGATATAGCTGTCGATCGTGTCCATGAGCTCGAGGATGCACTGGCACTCGGGAGCCGCAAGGATCTCCGCATCGGAGCAGCCACTGGTCGCTTTTTCGAGCGCCTTGAGCGCGGAACCCTTGATGATCGGGATATCGTCGCCGGGGAAGTCGTACGAGGAGAGAAGCTCACGAAGCTCCATCTCGACGAGCTCCAGAAGATCGGGATCGTCCATCTGGTCGACCTTGTTCAGGAAGACGACGATGTAGGGAACGCCGACCTGACGGGCAAGCAGGATGTGCTCGCGGGTCTGGGGCATGGGACCGTCGGTCGCAGCGACGACAAGGATCGCGCCGTCCATCTGGGCAGCGCCCGTGATCATGTTCTTGACGTAGTCGGCATGTCCGGGGCAGTCGACGTGCGCATAGTGGCGCTTATCCGTCTCATACTCGACGTGTGCGGTGTTGATCGTGATACCGCGCGCCTTCTCTTCGGGCGCCTTGTCGATTTCATCGTAGCGCATTTTCTTTGCCTGACCCTTGCAAGCCATAACCATGGTGATAGCTGCGGTGAGGGTCGTCTTACCATGGTCGACGTGACCGATGGTGCCGATGTTGACATGGGGTTTGGACCTGTCAAACTTCGCTTTTGCCATTGATGTTTCCTCCAAAGATATATTTTTGATAACTTTTTCCGCCCACGCGGGGCAGAAGCGCAGCTATCTATCAATCAATGATATCAAGCTGGATCGCTTGCCGAACTTTATTATAACCGAAACGGAAAAATTTTGCAATGACTTTACGGGAGTTTTTTGCAAAATTTTCCGATTTCTCCGCAAATCGCGGAAGTTTTCCCGCTATGTTCAGTTTTTCGTGCGGTTTGTGACGATCTTCTCGGAGATCGAGCGGGGCACTTCATAGTAGTGATCGAACTGCATCGTGAACTGCCCTCTGCCCTGCGTACGGGAACGGAGCTCCGTCGCATAGCCGAACATCTCGGAGAGCGGGATCTCGGCGTCGATGATCTTGGCGCCGCCCCGATCGTCGGTGCTCGTGATGCTGCCGCGGCGGGAAGAGACGTTCCCCATGAGGTCGCCGAAGTAATCTTCGGGCGTGATGATCTGCACCTTCATGATGGGTTCGAGCAATACGGGCTTTGCCTTTTCCATACCGTTTTTGAAGGCCATTGACCCCGCGATCTTGAAGGCCATTTCCGAAGAGTCGACCTCGTGATAGCTTCCGTCGTATACTTCCACCTTGAAGTCCACGACTTCGTAGCCCGCGAGGAAGCCGTTCTTCGCGGCCTCGCGGATGCCCTTATCGACGGCGGGAATGAACTCCTTGGGAATGGAACCGCCCACGGTGTGGTCTTCGAAGACGTACCCCGTGCCGGGCTCCTGCGGGATGAGGCGGATCTTGCAGTGGCCGTATTGGCCCTTGCCGCCCGATTGCCGCTTATACAGCCCTTCGGCCTCGACGGCATTCCGGAAAGTCTCGCGATAGGCGACCTGCGGAGCGCCGACGTTGGCTTCCACATGGAACTCGCGGAGAAGGCGGTCTACGATGATATCGAGATGCAACTCTCCCATGCCCGCGATAATGGTCTGGCCGGTTTCGTTGTCGGTATACGTCCTGAAGGTGGGATCCTCTTCGGCGAGCTTTGCGAGCGCGAGCGACATCTTCTCCTGCCCCGCCTTGGTCTTGGGCTCCAAAGAGAGCTGGATGACGGGATCGGGGAACTCCATCTTCTCGAGGATGATGGGGTGCTTTTCGTCGCAGAGCGTATCGCCCGTCGTCGTGTTCTTGAGGCCGACGATGGCGCAGATATCGCCCGAGTAGATCTCTTCGATATCCTTGCGTTCGTTGGCGTGCATCTGCACGAGGCGCCCTACGCGTTCCTTCTTGTCTTTGGTCGAATTATACACATAGGACCCCGCCTCAAGTTTGCCCGAATAGCAGCGGAAATAGGCGAGGGACCCCACGAAGGGATCGGTCGCGATCTTGAATGCAAGCCCCGCGAAGGGTTCGCTGTCCGAAGTCTTGCGCTCCTCTTCTTCCCCCGTCTTGGGGTTGGTGCCGCGGACGTGGTCGACGTCTACGGGGCTCGGAAGGAAGTTTATAACGGCGTCCAAAAGGAACTGCACGCCCTTGTTCTTATAGGAAGAGCCGCAGAGCATGGGCACCGCTTCCATACGGAGGCAGCGCGCGCGAAGTCCCGCGATGATGTCTTCCTCGGAGAGGTCGCCCTCGGCGAAGAACTTCTCCATGAGCTCATCGGACGCGGAAGCCGCCTCCTCGAGCATCTTTGCGCGGTATTCTTCGGCGAGGGAAAGCATGTCCTCGGGGATGGGTTCCTTGCGGAAGTCCTTGCCGAGATCGTCGTAATAGATCTCCGCCTCCATCTTGATGAGGTCCACGATGCCGCGGAAGCTCCCCTCCTTGCCGATGGGAAGTTCCACGGGCACGGGGTTGGCGCACAGCCGCTCGCGGATCATCCGCTCCACGCGGAAGAAGTCGGCGCCGTTGATATCCATCTTATTGACGTAGGCGATGCGGGGCACCTTGTAGGTATCCGCCTGCCGCCAGACCGTCTCGGACTGGGGCTCTACGCCGCCTTTTGCACAGAACGTCGCCACGGCGCCGTCCAAGACGCGCAAAGAGCGCTCGACCTCTACCGTGAAGTCGACGTGCCCGGGGGTATCGATGATGTTGAAGCGATGGCCCTTCCAGAAGCAAGTCGTCGCGGCCGAAGTGATCGTAATGCCGCGCTCCTGCTCCTGTACCATCCAGTCCATTGTCGCCGCGCCCTCGTGCACCTCGCCGATCTTGTGCGTCTTGCCCGTATAGAACAGGATGCGCTCGGTCGTCGTCGTCTTGCCCGCATCGATGTGTGCCATGATGCCGAAGTTGCGGGTGTGCAATAAGTCGTATTGTCTTGCCATTCTTTCTGCCTCTTAGAAGCGGAAATGCGCGAACGCCTTGTTCGCTTCCGCCATTCTGTGCGTATCTTCCTTTTTCTTGACGGACGCACCGGTGTTATTGTAAGCGTCAATAAGCTCGGCTGCGAGCTTCTTCGACATCTCGCGCTCGGAACGCTTTCTCGTGTTGGCGACGAGCCAGCGGATCGCGAGGGTCTGACGGCGCTCGGGCCGGATCTCGACGGGCACCTGATAGTTGGCACCGCCGACACGCCTTGCCTTCACCTCCACCGTGGGGGTGATGTTTGCAAGCGCACGGGTGAAGATCTCCATGGGCTCCATGTTGAGCTTCTCGCCCATCTGCTGGAACGCATCGTAGACGATCTTCTGCGCAACGCTCTTCTCGCCGTCGAGCATAATTTGGTTGATGAGCTTGGTGACGACTTTGCTCCCGTAAAGCGGATCGGGAAGCACGTCTCTCTTGGGAATACTCCCTCTTCTCGGCATGATGATATCCTCCTTGTTCGATTTTCACGCCCACCTCGCCTTGTTCAGGTGGCGTGAGCCCGCCCCGAAGGGCTTTTGCACGCCGCTCATGCGTGCCGTGGGTACAGGGCTTGACCCTTCTTTTAAGCTATCGCTTGCCGCTCTGCGGTAGCGAACCTTCTCCCCCTCTCGGGGAATACTGCCTACCTTCATCGGGCCTTGAATATTCCGAAATTCAGATAGGAAAGTTGGGGTACGTACACGGCAAAACGCCGCAGACGTATGCGGAAAAACCGCTTACTTGGGCAGTTTTGCGCCGTACTTGCTGCGTGCCTGCTTGCGCTTGGCAACGCCTGCCGTATCGAGGGCGCCGCGGATGATGTGATACCGCACGCCGGGCAGATCCTTGACTCTTCCGCCGCGGATGAGCACGGAGCTGTGCTCCTGCAGATTGTGGCCTTCGCCGGGGATGTACACGGTACCTTCCTGCTTGTTGGTCAATCTGACTCTCGCGATCTTACGAAGGGCGGAGTTGGGCTTCTTGGGCGTCGTTGTCGTCACCTGCAAGCACACGCCGCGCTTCTGCGGACAGCCTTCGAGGATGGGGCTCTTGGACTTGAAGACCTCGCGCTCCCTGCCTTTCTTGATGAGCTGGTTGATTGTGGGCATAGTTACCTCCTTATAGAATCCGGAATATTCTCGTGGATCTCTGCCGATCCGAAGAATCGATTTCATCCGAAAAAGGGCGCACAAAAAAATCTGCCTCTTTTGCGGCTATTGATAATTTTAGCAAATGGAAAGAGATTTGTCAAACGAAATAAAGCCACTTTCCCGAAAAATTTCCCCTTTTTCCCCGCCTTCTTGCCCGAATTTGTGAATTTTTCGCCCAAAGGGAATGGAAAATGAAGAATGAAGAATGGGGAATGGAGAATGAGACAATGAGACATGAGGCATGGAGCAGCCCCCCCTTCGCGGCCCATTCCGAGCACTACCCCCTCCGCGGTCCATTCCGAGCACTACCCCCTCCGTGGGAGGGGGGGGGTATTACGTCATTTCGAACGTAGTGAGAAATCTCAAAGTCGAGATTCCTCGGCTACGCCTCGGAATGACGTACTGATGTGCCCCTACGCAGTCCGAATCCTCATCCCGAACGAAGCGTAGCGGAGTGAGCGGATCTTAAAGATACACTCGGGCTACGCCCTCGGTATGAGGTCGCTGGGAGCGGCCTTGCCGATTATCCCGAATACGGGTACCGTTAAACTGCGGAGAAGCAAGCAAGACAAGGAATGCGAGGCTTTTCGCAGGGAGCGTACTCGAACGTACGCGACCAAGAAAAACGTAGCATGACAATGTATTGCGTAGCTTATCCGCAGTTCGCCGATACGAAGTCTGAAAAAGTTCTTGACAAAGGTCGGGAAAAGAGGTATTATTGTATCAAATCAAAGGTAAGGAGAACCTTTTATGAACAAAATGACCGTGAAAGACGTCAAAGACTGGCAAGGCAAGCGCGTCCTCGTGCGCTGCGATTTCAACGTCCCCATGAAGGACGGCAAGATCACCGATGAAAACCGTATCGTCGGGGCGCTTCCTACCATCCGATACCTGCTCGAGCACGGCGCCAAAGTCGTCCTCTGCTCCCACATGGGCAAGCCCCACTCCATTTTCTCGGACGAGGTGAAGCTCAATAAGAAGGATAAGGCCAAGGTGGAGAAGGGCGAGACCACGGCGGAAGCCATCATCGAGAAGGCCAAAAAGGATGAGCCGAAGAAGCTCACCCTCGCCCCCGTCGCCGCCCGTCTCAACGAGCTCCTCGGCGGAAAAGTCACCTTCGCGAAGGATGTCATCGGCCCCGATGCGCAGGCGAAAGTCGCCGCACTCAAGGCGGGGGAAGCCGTCCTGCTCGAGAACCTTCGCTTCCACTGGGAAGAGGAGAAGAAAGACCTCGAATTCTGCAAAAAGCTGGCAGCCTACTGCGATATCTACGTCAACGACGCCTTCGGTACCGCCCACAGATCCCATGCTTCGACGGCGGCGATCGTCGAATACGGTCTCGTGAAGACGGCGGTCTGCGGCTTCCTCATCGAAAAGGAACTCACCGTGATGGCGGATAGCCTCGAGCATCCCGTGCACCCCTTCGTCGCCATCCTCGGCGGCGCCAAAGTTGCGGATAAGCTCGGCGTCATCTCCAACTTGCTCGAAAAGTGCGATACCCTCATCATCGGCGGCGGGATGGCATACACCTTCCTGAAGGCACAGGGCTACGAGATCGGCACCTCCCTCGTGGACGACGAGAAGCTCGGCTACTGCAAGGAGATGCTCGAAAAGGCCAAGGCGGCAGGCAAGGAACTTCTTCTGCCCGTCGATACCGTGGTGACCAAGGCCTTCCCCGATCCCATCGATGCCCCCGTCGAGATCGAGACGGTGGACTCCCACAACATCCCGAAGGATATGATGGGGCTCGATATCGGCGAAAAGACCCGTGCCCTCTATGCGGAAAAGGTGAAGGCGGCCAAGACGGTCATCTGGAACGGCCCCATGGGCGTCTTCGAGAACCCCACCCTCGCCGCAGGGACCAATGCGGTGGCGGCGGCGCTTGCCGAAGCCAAGGGCGCTACGACCATCGTCGGCGGCGGCGATTCCGCGGCCGCATGCGCGCAGCTCGGCTATGCCGATAAGATCACCCACATCTCGACGGGCGGCGGCGCTTCCCTCGAGCTCTTCGAAGGCAAGGTGCTCCCGGGCATCGCCTGCCTCAACGAGAAGAACGCATAAGCACACTTGAAACAGCATCTTAAGGAGGAAAAATTATGGCAAGAAGACCCATTATCGCAGGAAACTGGAAGATGAACAACACCGCTTCCGAGGCGGTCGAGCTCATCAAAGAGCTCAAGCCCCTCGTGAAAGACGCCAAGTGCGACGTCGTCGTCTGCGTCCCCGCGATCGATATCCCCGCCGTCAAGAAGGCCATCCACGGCTCCAAGATCCGCCTCGGCGCCCAGAACGTGCACTTCGCCGAAAAAGGCGCCTACACGGGCGAAATTTCGGCAGCCATGCTCAAGGAATACGGCGTACAATACGTCATCATCGGCCACAGCGAACGGCGGCAGTACTTCGGCGAGACCGATGAGACCGTCAACAAGCGTACCCTCGCTGCGCTTGCGGCAGGGCTTACCCCCATCGTCTGCATCGGCGAGAGCCTCGAGGAGCGCGAGAACGGCAGGACCGAGGAAGTGCTCTCCAAGCAGATCGCCATCGATTTCCAAGGCATCGAAGACCTCTCGAAGGTCGTCATCGCCTACGAGCCCATCTGGGCGATCGGGACGGGCAAGACCGCGACCGACGAACAGGCCAACGAGGCCATCGGCTACATCAGAAAGCGGATGAAGAAAGTCTACGCGGGCAAGAACACGGGCAGGATGCGCATCCAATACGGCGGTTCGATGAACGCAAAGAACTGCAAGGGCCTCATGGCCCAGCCCGAGATCGACGGCGGCCTCATCGGCGGCGCTTCCCTGAAGCCGCAAGACTTCGCTGCGATCGTCAATTTCGATAAGTAATTTCCACCCGAAAAATCGGCCCTTCCCATCGCGGAAGGGCCGATTTTTCGCACTCATGTTGCATTTTCAGGGATGATTTGTTGATTGCAGAGAGCGCAAAAGCGCGCTTAAAGTTGACCCGTCGATCGCATTTGCTCTTTGCCATATCTCTATTTCAAAAATTCATATTCGAAGAGCACGGGCACGATTTCGGCATTGTAATATTCTTTGACAAGCGCTTTCAATCCCGCAAGGGCGGTATGTAACTCCACATTGTCATACACAATGTCGCCCGTCCTTTCGTCTTTATAAAAGGTGTCAAGTTCCGCATAAATCTGATACGCGCCGTAAGTGAGAGACGAATCGTACTTCTCCGTCTTTTTTGCCCATGAAAAAACCCGTCCCCATTGCCGCAAAATGACTTTTTCGTGCTCGTTTAGGGCAAGATTTTTGAGATCGCGGGAGGCGATCGTCTCGCCGTTCGTTGTATCGAGACAGAGCTCGTTCCGATAAAAGCGGCCGTCGCTCCCCGTGAACGTGCGCATGTGGTTCTGCATTTCCATGCAGGTGAAGAGCAGGCATTTCAGTAAAAACTGCGAAAGTGTTCCGCTCGCGACGTCGGCAAAAAATTTCTCCGCACCGTCCGCCGACTTCATGATACGCCCGCGCTCCGTCCACGCCCGATTATAGGTAATGTATCTCGACGCGCAGAACATCGGCAGCTTTTCGAGATAGTTATCCTTGCGCAGGAAAAAACCGTTGCCGTTATAGCGGCCCGCAACAAGAAGGCTCGACTTCGCATCGGGATTATCGAAACCAACGCTGTCGGCAACCAAATAGCCGATCATTTCATTGCTGAATAAGGGTTTAATGCGTCTTTTAACGCTACCGTCCGCTTCAAGCCCGTTTAAGCCCGTCAGGATCCCGTTTTCTTCGGCGTGCGCGAAAGATGTTTTGTCATAATATTTGGTGCTGAATAGTTCGTGTACCTTCTTGACGGGCAAAACAACCGCTTCCGCCAATATGCCGTTCGGCAAAATGTCGTAACCTTTCAAAACAATTTCCTCGTTTTGTTTGGCCTCGTTTCCCCACCAAGCGCACATAATACAGGCATCAAGATTCGTGTGAAAATGACGGCGGTTGAAGGCGAATCCGCCCAAAAATTCCCGATCGATCAAGTGCTGCGCCTTCCAATATTTCACGGGAGAATAGACGATATAGCTGTCCGTCGGTTGCCGCAGATAGTATTTGAAGCCCGACCAAATGAATGCATTCCCCAAATCGTTGCAGGCAGTCCCCTTCACTTCCTTCCTCATCTCCTCGCACACATAACTCCGTTTCCACGCCGAGGAGAGGGCGCCCGCCCCTCTCTTTTGGTGTTCGAGGCTCGTCGTCTCCGCAAAGGGCGGATTTTCAAAGAGAATGATCGTACACTCGGGGTCATCAAGATATTGCTTGATGACGGGATTTTCGACAAATTCTTTGCTCAATGCGTCCGACCCCGCCACCAGCCCCGCACGGAAAGTCTCCGCCGTCTCCACGGGCGGAATAATATGCCGCACTTTTGAACCGAGCAACTCTTGCAAAACTTTATATTCGTAGTATTCTATTGTCGAAACAACGGTGTGCGAAAGTTCTTCGTCCGTTAGCCGCACTTCGAGATTGCCCGTCCCCGCGCACCTGTCCAAAATAATATAATCGTTTCCCGTGGGAACGCGTGCAATGGCAGCACGCACCAATTCGAGAGATTTTTCCGCATAAAGGTCGGGCGTGTAGAATGCACCGAGATTTTTCTTTTGCAGGGTATCGTTCAGTTTATCCATCAAATAGTGGAATTTGACGTTTGTTTGCGTGGTATACGGATAAATATATCTTGCAAATCGGGTAGGTTTTCTGATTTCCCCTATCGTTATATGTTTGCCTGTGTCGTCGCCGAGAAAATCTTCCTTGCGCGCCGTAGGAACTTCACGATAAAACCGCTCAGCCCACCCTACTATGCAGTTTTCGTCGATATGGATCTTCGTGAAATTGCTCTCTCTTAAAAGAGAAACGACACGCTCTGCCCCAAGCGGATCATCGTAATGCACGATCTCCTCAGCATTCCCGCCAATAAATCCGGCATTGTTCTTCGATGCACCGCCACAATAAGGTTTCTCGATCTCTATAAGATAGTGCGCAGAACGGTACAACCATATAGTTGAAGCATTCACATCGACAATTAAAATATTTGCAGGAACGGATTTTCCCTTGATGCGGAGCGCAGAAAGGTATTTGATACATTGAAACAGAACGGCCCCCAAATCTGAAACATGCAACTTAAATTCAATCAAGTTTCCATTCAGAACGCCGTCATTGTTGTCACCGAGAAGTTCCTCCACGCTTCGCGTCGAATCAACGCGCGGCAAAAACACCCTGTAAAAATCATATTGCCCATCTCGTTCATGCTCATATTTATCCATGACCACTTCTCCATATGTTTTGTAAATATAATTATATGTGCATTGCACATATTTGTCAATGGGTAATGCACATATTTATTAAAATAAAAGTATGAACTTTGGAGAAAACTTCAAAAAGATCCGCAAGGATTGCGGATTCTCACAAAAGGAAGTCGCGGAAAGGCTTAAGATCTGCCAGTCCAATATCAGCGATTGGGAAAATGATATTTCCCGCCCTGAATACGAAAAACTGATCGAATTATCAAAATTATATAAAGTAACGCTATATGAACTTTTGGGGCTCGAGCCTCCCAACTTTTTTTGATCATCGGCGAAAGCGCATGCGTCCTTCTTTGCTTATGAATCCGCGCTTGCATGCTTCAAAATTGTGTATTCCGAAAACGAAAAAATCGGCCCTTCCTTTCACGGAAGGGCCGATTTTTCGCACTCATGTTGCATTTTCGGCTGTCTGCGGGGAGCTCGCTTCCCCTTTTTCGTCCCGCGGACGACGGGTCAGATCTTCGCGGAAATGTTTGTTCCATAGATACCAGATCCCATAGATATACGGCATGCCGAGGTTGGTCTCGAGGCAGGAATTGACGATGAGCGTACGGATGCTCGCCCCGTTCATCGGACGGATGCCGTTCACGAGGAGCGAGAACTCCCAGCCGAATTGTACGGCGATCCCGATGAGACACAGCCGCAAGACGCTCACGAACGCCGCCTTGGGGTCTTTGCGTAGCAGCAGGATGATGAGGCCGAGATAGCCCACGACGAGCGCGACCCCCATCCAACCGTGGTAGGCCCCCGTCGTGCGGGAAGTCGTGATCGTCGCCGCCCCGCCGAGTTCACTGATCGAGGGGCAGATCATCCACCACATGACGATGAGAAAAACCCAGTATTTCGCGTATGTATCGCGGGCGACAAGCGTCCAGATGAAGGCGAAATTGGTAAACCCGTAGCTCATCGACATCCACAAAAGAACGAGGAAGGTACCGCCCGTACCCTGCAATTCGCCGTTGATAAACACCGTGCGCGTGTGGCTCAGGAGGTAGAAGCCGCCGAAGTCGACGATCGTATAGAGGATGCCGCCGAAGAGGGCGAAGAGGACGGTCGCATAGCGCTTCTTCCAGAGCAGCAGCCCGCAAAAGACGACCAAAAAGATACAGTCTAAAATGATGTAGAGAAGATTCAGATTCCGCGTGGGAACGATGGCTTCGGCAACCGAAACAGGCATAAATATTCCTCCTGCCGATGATTGTACCCCACTTTGCCCCAAAAGTCAAGCCCTCCGCACGCAATTCCCGCCTCCCGTCCTCGAAAAAAGGCACGAGATAGCAACGGAACGGAGCACGGCGACGGCAAGGAATGAAGCACGACGAAGGCACAGGGAATGGAAGGCACAGGAATGGAGGACAACGAAGACAACGGAACGAAGCACGACGAAGGCACAGGAATGAAGAACGACGAAGACAACGGAACGGAGCACGACGAAGACAATGGAATGGAGAACGACGAAGGGCACTACGAAGTCCGACACCTTGCTTCCCCTTTTAGGGGAAGTACCTGCGTGAGCAGGAGAAGGGGTTTCCAAAAACCCCTCAGCCGCGTCTTACGCCGCGCCAGCTCCCCTACGAGGGGAGCCAAGGGGCCTGAACGTCATTTCGACGACCGTAGGGAGGAGAAATCTCAAGTAAGATTAAGACTGTGGCGATTCTTACTTCGCGCTACGCGCTCGTGCCGCGCTTAGAGAATTAGAAATGCGCGCGGGGCGACTACGCTCAGAATGACATAATTAGAAGCCCACCCCCCTACCCCCCTCCGATGGAGGGGGTATCGCTTTGAAGAGGCCCCGTCGGGGGTATGTATTCGGTTCTCCAAAGGAGGGGGTGGGGCGAAAGATTTGCCCCGCCGTACTCCGTTCGTCGAAATTTTAGAATCGTCGAAATTGCAAAATTACAGAATATAGCTCAGGCCGCCGATCCCCAATACGCCTTCGGGTTTCTTCGGCGCTTTGTATTTTTGCGCCGTCTCGAGTTCCCCGTTCACCGTCAGCTTCAACGTATTATCGAGGGTCACGTTGTTCTCGGTATACTCTCCCGCCGTCGGATTGTATTTCATTTTGGTCTCGAGCTCCATGGAGACGAGCTCTTCCCCTTCCATGGTGACGACGAGCACGGCGTCTTTTACGGTATATGCGCTGTCGTTAAAATAATTCTCGACGTCGACGACGCCATCTGCTTCGTTGCCGTTCAAAAGCGCCACGATATCCTTGGAGAGCTGTGCGACGACGCCGTCTTTCAGATAGATCTCATACGTCGTCTTCGTGCCCGATACGTTCTTCTTCAGGCAATCGATCTCGGAGGCCGTGCGGAAGAAGTGCTGCGTGAAGAGCTCGTATTGCGTATCCGCCGTGACATTTTCGAGCTTTGTGACGGTGTTGGAACCCTTCCGCGAGAGAAGATAGGTCTCCCCGTCTTCCGTGGTATTGCCGATCGTATACTTGTAGGTCTCCCTGCCCTGTTCCTCGTGATGGGAATGATATTCATAGGAATGGTTGAAGGAGACGCCCTGCTCGGCATCGGTATTTTTGTAGAGACGGGCCTTATAACTATCCTTGGTCGCGATCACATTCCAAGCGGGATCCATCTCGTTGACCGCCTCGAGGTCCAGCGAATAGGCGGGAGCATCCTTCACGGCCGTAAGCGCCGCATAGATCGGGGCAAGTTCACTTTCGATTTGGGCGCTGCCGGTGATGATCCCCGCCGTATCGGGAATGCGGATCTGCGTTTCGTTTGCGTGCTGCTCATAGGTAAGCGCGAGATTCGCCGCGGCTCCCTTGACGGGAATGCTGACTTCCGCCGCCAACGTGTACCCCGTAAACGCCCCGCTCTCCATGGTAAAGGTAAACGCAAGTCCCTTGGCGGGATTGGTAAACGTGACGCCCTTGAGGTTGACGCTCGTATCCATGCCGCCCAAGAGGTCGTAGATCTTATTGAGCGCCGCATTATCGGAAGAGAGCACGAGGTTTGCCCGATACGTCTCCCCCTCGATACGCGAAATGCCCTGAATTTCCTTGGGGGAAAGCGAACTTACGAGCGTCATGAAGGGCAGGTTGATGAGCTGCAGCTCGCTGTCCATCGCCTCGGCCGCCACTTTCTTCACCTCGTTCTTCTCGTTCATTTTGACGGTGACGCGGGTATCGCCCGAGGAATAGATGTACTCGGTGGCATCATAGAGAAGAATGCCGCTCGTCACGCGTTTGAAGGCAAGTTCTTCCGTCTTGGTATCGTAACGGTAATTGCAGACATACTTCGCATGCGCATCGGGCGTTTGCACGGCGCCGATCGATACGTTCCCCGCAAGCTCCAACGTGAAATCATAGTTCTGCGCTTCGGCCTCCGCAGAGGTTTGGATCGCCGAGACGACCTGCGCCGCCGTGGGGACCGCAGCAGGTTGGCTTCCGTTTCCGCCATTGCCGCCGTTTCCCCCATTTCCGCCCTCCGAAGGCGTCCCCCCGCATGCTGCGAGGGAAAGCGCAAGAGAGCTCCCGAGCACGATCGAACCGAGTACTGCAAAAAATTTTTTCATGGTTTCTCCTTTCAAAGTGATATCGTGCCCCTATTATAACACAAAATATGGTTATGCGCAACCATATAAAACAAAAAAATTCTTGTATTTTATAGTTGTACAAAACCATTACGGGGGTATGACTATGAACAACAACGTCAATCATGCACTGGCGCTTCGGATCACGGAGCTTTTGCGGCAAAAGGGAATGACGCGCTACCGCCTTGCGATGAACAGCGGCGTAAACCATTCCACGCTGAAAAATATCATACACGAAACGGTGAAAGATAACCTGCTTTCCACGACGATCCTCATCGCGCGCGGGTTTGATATGTCGATCAGTGAATTTTTGGATAGCCCGCTCTTTTCCGAAGAAAATCTGAATTTATAGCAGCATAGGCCCTGCCCGCCATGAAAAAAAGTACCACGTCCCCTTCCGTTTTCGGAGAAGAGGCATGATCGGAGAACAAACCATCGCCCCCTCCGTGGGAGCAGGTACGCAGTTCGATACCCCCTCCGTGGGAGCAGATACGCAGTTCGACACCCCCTCCGTGGGAGGGGGATCAAGGGGGTGGGGCGGAAAATAGGCAAATACGCAGTCCGAAAGCCCTACCCCCATCGGGGGGAGGGTGGCACGGCATCGCCGTGACGGATGGGGGGCAAAGGCTTCCAAATACGTCATTCTGAGCCGTGCCCGAACGCGCCTTAAGCGGGCGGGCACGTGCCGAAGAATCGCCTTAGCCTTAGCCTTATATTGGTACTCATATAAGAATTAAGACTGCGGCGATGTTTCGACTTTGGCTACGCCTACGCTCAACATGACGTAATTTGAACGAGATTCCTCCTCCCTACGGTCGTCGGAATGACGTACTGAGCCGCCTCGTTGGTTTCCTTGCCCCCCACCACCGCTACGCGGAGCCTCCCCCCGATGGGGGTAGGCCTTGCGCTCGGGAGCGGCCCCGTCGTATTTGCCTGCCCCTCATGGAAGAACAGAAAACCGCCCTCTCCGGTGGAGAAGGCGGCAGGCGAAATAGACCATTCGCCTCTTATTCTTTTTCCCAAACGGCGTAGAGGGTTTGATCGGGAGTGAAGCGCAGCCAATCGCCAACGGTGCTCAAGGAACACAGGTAGGGCTCTTGCATGAATTTGTTCCGCCCTGCCGCCTCCTGCAGTTCGGGAACCGTCGTAGGGTCGAACATCGTCACGCCGAATTCCACTTCACTGCTTCCCTCTTCGAGGCTCCAGCCTTTGAATGTGTACCCCGCACGGAAAGGCACCGAAAAGGCCCGTGCAGGCACAAATTCCTCTTCGGCTTTCCCCTCTTCGTTTGTAAATTCGCCGTCGAAATAGTTGAGCAGCCGATTGGGCATGGAATAGACGTATGGCGTATCCCCGTCGTATCGGAACGTGCATCCGCGGAAAACATGACTTCCGGTGCCAAACCATGCGTCGCTCTTTATAAAATTGTGATCAAGATACAACCATTCGTCGGGATCCTTCGCCCAACCTGCTTGCTTTCCCACGGCATCCGTATAGATATCGGCAAACGCAAAAGCACTTTGGCCAATGATGGTCACCGTCTTCGGTACGATCGCCGTCAGCGCACTATGCAAGAATGCGTCTGAAGCGATCCAAACTACCGAAGCGGGGATCGCGACGTGTCTGAGCGAAGTATTTTCAAATGCGCTCTCCCCTATCTGCGTGACGCCGTCCAAATTGATTTTTTGCAGATTAGGACAGTCGATAAAAGCTCTCCGCATGATCCGCGTCGGCGCTCCCAAGAGCTGCACTTCCTCCAGATTTTGGCAGTAAAAACATAGCGATTCAGGAAGCATCGTACACGCTGCAGGGACTTCCAAACGAGTGATTCGGGTCATAGATAAGTAGCATCTCTCCAAATCTTTTAATTCTTTCGGAAGAACGATCTCTTTGACCTTATTATTAAACCTTGCATCAAGGCGTGTGACGGGAAGACCGTTATGGTAGGACGGGAAGACGATCCTCTCGACGTCGAGTTTCATATAGCCCAACGAGTCGTCCGCAAAGATCTCATATTCCGTGTTATTGTTGATACGGCGGTAGACGAGCCCCTCGGGAAGCGGCATCTCTTGTATGGCATCCGTTCCGCAGCCGAAGAGCATGGAGCAGAGAAGTAGCGTGACGGATAGCAGAATTGCAGAATGCTTTTTCATACAGTTTTCTCCGTGCATTTGATATATTGGTGTTACACTCTTGGCTACGGTGCCTGCTCCAATGGAGGGGGTGTCGTTCGGGATTGGTCGTGGCGGGGGGCATGCGGAATAAACGATATAGGTACCCCGCCTTACGTCATTTCATCTCTTATTCTTTTTCCCAAACGGCGTAGAGGGTTTGGTTGGGGGTGAAGCGCAGCCAATCGCCAACGGTGCTCAAGGAACACAGATAGGGCTCCCACATACACCTATAGCTCTGCAGTTCGGGGACGAGCGTGGGGTCGAACATCGTCACGCCGAATTCCACTTCACTGCTTCCCTCTTCGAGGCTCCAGCCTTTGAATGTATACCCTTCACGGAAAGGCACCGAAAAGGCCCGTACGGGCACAAATTCATCTTCGGCTTTCCCCTCTTCGTTTGTAAATTCGCCGTCGACATGGCTCAGTAGCTGATTGGGCATGGAATAGACGTATGGCGTATCCCCGTCGTATCGGAAAGTACACTCGCGGAAAACATGACTGCCGTCACCGAACCAGAAACAAGATCCGGGAGAAGGATATGCGGACAAAAATGATTTAATATTTCCATTGCTGACGTCGTCTTGCCATCCCAAATGACTTCCCGCGGTATCTGTGTAAATATCGGCACAGCTGAAGGCTATGCCGTCGATCGATCTCACGGTTTTCGGCATGATCGCTGTTAGTACACTATCCTGAAAGGCATACTGCCCTATCGATTCCATGGATGTCGGAATGACGACCTGTCTGAGCGCAGTTTTGGAAAAAGCACTACTCCCTATTTGTGTGACTTTTCCTAAATTGATTTTTTTGAGGCTGTTGCAATCCCGAAAAGCTTCGCTGTCGATCGTCACGGGCCTATCGGGTAGCTTTACCTCCGTAAGATACCTGCATCCATTGCATAAATACTCGGGGATCACAGTACAGCCCGCAGGGATCTCCAAATAATCGATCGCAGTATGATACAGTTTACAGCCCTCCAAATCCGTCAACTGCGATGAGAGCACGACTTCATTGACCCTTGGCCCCAAATAGGCTTCGATATGCGTGACGGGAAGCCCGTTATGATACGAGGGAAATACGATTTTCTCTACCTCAAGTGCACGAAATACGTCCTCGTCATCTGTATAGATCTCATATTCCGTGTTGTTGATACGGCGGTAGACGAGCCCCTCGGGAAGCGGCATCTCTTGTACGGCATCCGTCCCGCAGCCGAAGAGCATAGAGCAGAGAAGTAGAACCGAAACGAATGGAACAAATCGGCTTCTCATCTTTTTACCACCTATATCAACTTAATTCTCGACCCATGCCGCAACTATTGTCCCTAAAAAACTATTTTCGGTATATTCACCCGTAATATCGAAAACATTCATCCAACCATCAGAACCGAATGTCAGCGTTTTATGCGTAATCTCGCAATCCCCTGGCCAATTATCATATTGCATAAGATGCTGTTTCGGCTCTCTACAGCTCACAAAATCTTCGATGATATAAGTAATATCATAAGGGCCATATGTCGCATATGCCGGCAAATAGTATTCTTTTGGATAATGCTCATATTGGAAGATTATCGTATTCATATTACCATGATAATCTTCTATCGCGAAAACATCATAGATTGTATTTGCCATATCGATCCATTCGTCATCAAATGCATTTGCTGAATTATAATATTCGCAAGTAGCCCAATTTGCACCGATTGCAACCAGGCTTTGACCTTCAAAGTAATCTGATAACTTATCATCATAGATATGTTCAACATGAATATACTCAAGGGTAAAACCGTCCATAAAAGTTGCATCAGCACAATATACCAATATTTTAATATTGTTTTCAGCACAATAATCCTGAACGCTGAGCTGACGTTCGAATAGTGTACTCGAAAAGGCAGTCTCAAGCAGCGAAAATAATCTCGTTTCGATAAAACCAGATTGATATAAATTCCAACTCAAAATAAACGTGAGATTATGCCAATCGAAGCCCATATCAAAGGAGTCATAAATCTTAGCAAAAACATTGATAAGAAACTGTGTATACGTATCCTTGTTGATATGAATATCTACATAATTATCCAAAAAACCACCTTTTACATAAAAAAACATTTCATCTACTTCACTAATGAACATGGTACGGAACTTCCTTGCCTTTACAGGCAAAAAAACATACCCGAGAAATTCTGCATGGCCGCCCATCAACTCTTCGCCTTCGGTATCGTAAATAAAAGCGTCCCCGTATGCGGTGTTGAAATCGATAAATTTATCAAATATGGTACCGCCTTCAATCAATTGAAAAACTTCATCACAATACACAACTTTCACAAAATAATTGTTGATCAATTTCGACTTTTGGAACGTTTGACAAAGCGACGCTATGCGATCCTCTTCCTCCTGCGGATCACCGTGATCAATCACCCTGAAATAATACAAATCCTTGGGCACCTGCGCTTCTGCTGCCGAGGCGACATTCTTCTTCGGAAGAGCAACGAAAGAAATCATTGCACTTACAAAGAGCACGAGCGCCGCGAGCCACGTAAAAATACGTTTTTTGGTCATGATACACCTCCAAATATATTCTTGATATCATTATATCAAAAAAGTGAAGAGACGTCAAGCCATGCGGAATGCTTTTCTTCGTCTCTTCCTATACGAATTTCTATGGGTGGGTATAAGTAAAACAAATAATAAGGGCGAATGAATCTTAAGATCCGCTCCCTCGGCTACGCCTCGGTCGGGATGAGGTCGCTCGGGATCAGCCCATGTCGGGCGGAAAATTTGCAAGAAAACGGCAAAAGTTGGTCGCAATGCTTGAAAAAATTTCGGCGGGGGTGTATAATAGTCCGTGGAAATCAACGGCAAGGAGCTTATCATGAAAACACCTTATGCGATCATCATCATGGACGGCTACGGTTTGTCCCCCGAGCACGAGGGCAACGCCATCTACATGGACGGCAGCAAAAACGTCAACGCACTCCGCGCGGAATACCCCTCCGCCACGCTCGGCGCAAGCGGCCTCTCCGTCGGGCTTCCCGCGGGGCAGATGGGCAACTCCGAGGTCGGGCATCTCAACATCGGCGCAGGGCGCATCGTCTATCAGGACCTCACCAAGATCACGAAGGCCATTGAAGACGGCGACTTCTTCGAAAACCCCGCTCTCATCCAAGCGATGGACAGCGCACGCGAACATCATAAAAAGCTGCACCTGTGGGGGCTTCTTTCCGACGGCGGCGTGCATTCTCACATCACCCATCTCTATGCCCTGCTCGAGATGGCCAAAAAGCGCGGCGTGCCCGAATGCTACGTGCACGGCTTCATGGACGGCAGAGACGTCTCCCCCACTTCGGGCGTGGAATACGTGAAGGAGCTCCTCGCTTTCATGCAAAAGATCGACTACGGTACCCTCGCTTCTCTCTCGGGGCGGTACTATTCGATGGACCGCGACAACAACTGGGATCGCGAGGAAAAGTCCTACGATATGCTCACGCTCGGGACGGGGCTCCACGAGGAAGACCCCGTTGCGGCGCTCGAAAAATCATATGCGCGCGGCGTCACCGATGAATTCGTGCTGCCTACCAACATCTGCAAAGACGGAAAGCCCGTGGCGCTCGTGGAGGAGGGCGACAGCATCATCTTCTTCAACTTCCGCCCCGACCGTGCGCGGGAGATCACCCGTGCCTTCACGCAGGAGGAATTCGTCGTTCCCAAGGGCACCGCGTTCGTGCGGAAAACGGGATTTCTGCACCCCGTGTACGTCTGTTTTACGGTGTACGACGCCGCCTTCGAGAACCTCATGATCGCCTTCCCCAAGCAGAGCATGGAAAACACGCTCGGCGAATATCTCGCAAAATGCGGGAAAAAGCAGCTCCGCATCGCAGAGACCGAAAAATATGCACACGTCACCTTCTTCTTCAACGGCGGCGTCGAGCAGCCCAATGAAAACGAGGTGCGCGTGCTCATCAATTCCCCCAAAGTCGCGACCTACGACCTTCAACCCGAAATGAGTGCCCCCGAAGTCACGGAGCGGGTGCTTTCGGAGCTCTCGACGGGGGAATACGACGTCATGATCCTTAACTTCGCCAACTGCGACATGGTGGGGCATACGGGCGTCATCCCCGCCGCCGTGAAGGCCGTGCATACGGTAGACGGGTGTGTGAAACAGGTCGTCGACAAGATCCTCGCGATGGGCGGAAGCGCCCTCCTCACCGCCGACCACGGCAACGCCGATAAGATGCTCGCGGAGGACGGATCCCCCTTCACGGCGCATACGACAAACCCCGTGCCCGTCGTGCTGATCTCCGAAAAGTACAAGGGCGTGACCCTCAGAAAGGACGGCATCCTCGCCGATCTCGCCCCCACGCTCCTCGAGGTGATGGGCCTCCCCATCCCCGCCGAAATGACGGGCAAAAGCCTCATCGAGAAGCACTAAATCGATATATGGGGTCAAAAAAACATCAAAACCCCGCGCTCGGCAAGCATGCCGAGCGCGGGGTTTTTGGATACACTTTACATTTCTTTCATGCCGCGTTTGCCGTGGGAGAGTTTGCGGACGGAGGTACGGTGCTCTTCGCCCGAGAAGAGCCGCACGAGGTTCTTTCTATGGGCGAACCAAGTGAGGAAATTGAGACAGAGGAGCATCATAAAGCATGCGATGACCCAGCCGTTCTTCAGCGTATCGATATAGCGCAGATAGAACACGATCCCCTGCCACAGCGTAAAGCCCGTCACGCCGACGAGCGACCCCATGGAGCCGTATTCGGTGAGGGCGATGAAGCCCACGACGCCGAAGAGCAGCACCGCGGCGGAGAGCAGGATAAACCACGGATTCTCGCAGCCCATGCAAAACCAGAAGAGCCCGAGCGTCGAGGCGATGCCCTTGCCGCCCTGAAATTTCATCGTGACGGGCCAGATGTGGCCGATGATGACGAACACGCCGCAGAAGTAGCGCGTAAAGTCCGAGATGACGACCTGCGATCCCGCAAAGACGCAGCCGCGGAAGATGAAGTAGCTGACAACGGCGGGGATCCCCCCCTTGCAGGCGTCGAGCAAGAAGTTCAGAAAGCCGATCTTGAGCCCGAATTCGCGGCTGATGTTCATCGTCCCGGGGTTGCCGCTGCCGATCTTATGCACGTCTTTATGTTTGACTTTTGCGATGATGACGGCGAAGTTGAAACATCCGATAAAGTAGCACACGACCGCCATGAGCAGCAGCCAATACCACAGATCGGAAAAGGCGATCTCCTTCATTCTCCCTCCTTCTTCGCCCGCGCGATGATGCGGATGGGCGTACCCGAGAAATCGTAGGCGCCGCGGATCACGTTCTCGAGATACCGTTCGTAGGAAAAGTGCATGAGCTTCTCGTCGTTGACCATAAACACGAACGTCGGCGGATGGACGGAGGGCTGGGAGACGTAATACAGCTTCATGCGTCTTCCGAGGTAGCTCGGCGGTTCGGAGATGCGCATGGCGTCGATGATGAGGTCGTTGAGGGTGCCCGTGGGTGCGCGGAAGCCCGCGTGGGCGTAGACCTCTTCGGCGAGGCTCAAAAGTTTATCCATCCTCTGTCCCGTTTTTGCGGAGATATAGACGGATTTATAATAATCCATGAACTTGAGGTCCTCTTTGAGTTTCTTCTCGAAGCTCTGGATGGTATTCGTATCCTTCTCGATGAGGTCCCACTTATTCATGACGACGACGGAGGGCTTGCCTTGTTCATGGACGTAGCCGATGATGCGCACGTCCTGTTCGGTGAGGCCCTCGCTGCTGTCGACGACGAGCAGACACACATCGGCACGATTTACGGCGTCGAAGGCACGCAGCACGGAGTAATACTCCACGTCGTCCTCCACAGAGCGCTTCCTGCGGATGCCCGCCGTATCGATGATGGTATACGCCTTTTCTCCGCGGGTGAAGCGGGTATCGATGGCGTCGCGCGTCGTCCCTGCGATGGGGGTGACGATCGTGCGCTCACTGCCGAGGAGCCTGTTTACGATCGAGCTCTTGCCCGCGTTTGGTTTTCCCACGACGGCGATCTTGAGGCTGTTTTCTTCGAAGACGTCCCCTTTCGGAAACTGTGCGACGGCGGCATCGAGCACATCGCCGATCCCGCGGGAATGCTCCGCAGAGACGGCGTGCGGCTCCCCCAGCCCGATCGCCCAGAATTCGGCGAGCTTCTCGGGGGCGTAGTCATCGACCTTATTGACGACGAGCACGACGGGCTTTTTGCTGCGGCGGAGGAAATCGGCGACGTCCGAATCCGAGGAAGTCAGCCCCTCGCGGGCGTCGGTGAAGAACAGGATGACGTCGGCGGTATCGACGGCGAGCGAAGCCTGCAGGGCGATGTGCTTCCACATGGTATCCTCGCTCTTGAGTTCGATGCCGCCCGTATCCACGAGCGTGAACGGCTTGCCCCGCCATTCGGCCTGCACGGTGACGCGGTCCCGCGTGACGCCGGGGCGATTATCTGTGATGGAGATGCGGCGCCCCGCGACCTTGTTGAAGAAGGTGCTCTTCCCCACGTTGGGGCGTCCGACAATGGCGATCGTAGGTAACATAACTTGTCCTTTTATTCTGCGTTTATGGTAAGTCCGAGGATGGTGCCCGTAAAATAGATGAGAAGGCACACGAGGTAGAAGACTTTCCACCCGAGGCCCTTGTTGCGCACGAAGGCGTAGGCGGGCAGGG
The DNA here is from genome assembly GCA_947595585.1 of uncultured Clostridia bacterium. Lineage (GTDB taxonomy): Bacteria > Bacillota > Clostridia > Christensenellales > Borkfalkiaceae > Gallimonas. The sequence continues at coordinate 155,613 of CANQET010000001.1, read as the reverse complement.
CGATCGCGAGCAGCATGCTGTATTGGGCGATGAGCCCGAGGCCGTTGGCAAGCTGCGGGTTCCACTTCCGAAGGATCGGCCCGACCACGAGCAGGAGCGCCGAGATCATGAGCCCGAAGAAGGCGACGAAATCGATGAACCGCGCGGGCTTCTTCTGTTTTTCCTTCTTTCCCTTCTTCTCGGATGCGGGTTCCTCGGCCGAAGATGTCGCTTCTTCCTGTTGCTTCTTTTTCTTTTTCATGGGTGACCTCCCTTTATTTTTCGAGATAGACGGCATCTTCGCCGTCGGTTTCCTGCATGCAGACGCGGATGCGTTCGGACTGTGCCGTGGGGACGTTTTTCCCCACCCCCTCTGCGGCGAAGGGGAGCTCTCTGTGGCCGCGGTCGATGAGGCAGTAGAAGCGGATGGAGCTCGCCCGCCCGAGCGATGCGAGCGCACTGAGGGCGGCGCGCACCGTCCTGCCCGTGTAGAGGACGTCGTCGATGAGGGCGATGTGCTTCCCTTCGAGGTCGAAGGCGATCTCACTGCCGCGGAATACGGCATCGCACCCGCCCGAGAGCAAGTCGTCGCGGTGCAGGGCGATATCGAGGATGCCGAGCGGCACTTCCACGCCCTCTGCGCGAAGGATCTCGGCCTGCATGCGCTTTGCGAGCACGGCCCCCCGCGTACGGATCCCGATGAGGACAAGCCCCTCCGTGCCCTTGTTGCGTTCGACGGCCTGCAGGGCGAGCCTTCTCGTGGCACGGGCGATCTCTTCGGCGGTGCAGATGATCATGTTTCCCTCCGTACGATCCCGAGGATGCGTTGAAAATACTCGGGCAGGGGTGCCTCAAACGTCATCACCTCCCCCGTTTTGGGGTGGATGAGGGTGAGGCGGAAGGCATGCAGGAGCTGCCCGTTCAGGGCAAAGCGCTGTGCCTTGTATCCATAGAGTGGGTCCCCGACGACGGGGTGCCCCATGTATTTTGCGTGGACGCGGATCTGGTGCGTGCGGCCCGTCTTGAGTGAAAACCGCATGAGGGTGTTGCGTTTGAAGCGCTCCAAGACCTCGAAATCCGTCTCCGCCCTGCGGCCCTCTCCCGCGGGAAGCACGGCTTGGCGGAGCCTGTCGCGCGGGTCTCTTCCGATTTGGGTGACGATCGTCCCCCCGTCTTCATGCACGACCCCCTCGAGGAGGGCGACGTATTCCCGCTTGGCCGTCTTTTCGGCGATCTGGCGGGAGAGCATGAGATGCGCGTTGTCGTTTTTGGCGACGACGAGCAGCCCCGAGGTATCCTTATCCAGCCTGTGCACGATGCCCGGCCGCACTTCCCCGTTGATGCCGCTGAGGCGGTCGAGACGGTACAAGAGGGCGTTGACGAGGGTCCCCGTGCGGTTGCCCGCACCTGCGTGGACCGTCATTCCCTGCGGCTTGTTGACGACGGCGATGTCGTCGTCCTCATAGAGGATCTCGATGGGGATATCCTCGGGCTGTGCGGCGATGGGAACGGGGTCGGGAAGCAAAATTTCGACCCCATCTCCCACTTTCAGGCGATCTCCCGCCTTCGCGGGGCGCCCCGCGATCGTGAGATTTCCCTCGTCTGCGAGCTTCTTGATCGCCGAGCGGGTGAGCCTGGTGTGCTCGGCGAGGAACACGTCTGCGCGGCATGCCGTCTCCGCCGTAAAGCTACGCCGCTCCATGCTTTTCCTCTTCCTCGCGCTTGGCCTGTTCCCGCCACGACTTCTTAATCGGGCAGACCGCCGTAGGGCCGATGAAGAGCAGGATGAAGATGAGCGCCACCACCCCGCCCGTAATGCAGAAATCTGCGATGTTGCAGTTCGCAAACCCAAACCGCGTGAGGTCGACAAAATCCCGCACGACGGCGACCCCCGCCGCATCTCTTACGACGAGGCGGTCGATAAAATTCCCGAGCGCGCCCCCCTCCACGAAGGCAAGGGCGATCTGTGCGGGAGAATTGTTCTTGAAGACCGTGAAGATGAGGATGGGGATCGCGATCTCGAGGAGCACGGAGACGATCGTCACGGCGATCATGAAGGGGCGGTTGCCGCTTCCGAACCCGAAGGCGATCGCGTCGTTTTCCACATGGCTGAAGCCTAACCAGCCGGGGATGAGGGTGAAATAATCGTTCCCCGTCGGAAGATAGGTGAATGCGAGCAGCTTTGTGAGCTGGTCGACGAAGACCGCGAGGAGCACGATGAGGGCGACGAGAACGATGCGCTTTGCGAGTTTGTAGTTCTTCATCCTTCCTCCTCCATGAGCCCGAGGTCGCGGCAGAGCTTCTCGAGATCGAGGGGCTCCTTGGGCGAAATGACTTCATCGAGATCGAAGCCCGTGTTCTCCTCTTCGGGCACATGTACTTCTTCGGGCACCACTTCTTCGGACGCCACTTCTTCGGGCACCACTTCTTCGGACGCCACTTCTTCGAGCGCCGCTTCTTCGGGCGCCGCTTCGGGCGCCGCTTCGCCGACGAATGCGGCAAACGCGCGTACATCGGCCTCCATGGGATATTTTGCGAGCAGGGCCCGGGAGAGCGCACGGCACTTGGCGTCGAGAAGTTCTGCCTCGCGGGCGCCGTTCTCCCGTTCGCGCTGTGCCTCCGCGCGGATGCGTCCCCCCTCCTGTTCCGCACGGATGAGGGCGGATGCGACGTTCTCCCGCTCTGCCTCGAGTTCGAGGCTATGCGCCTTCAGGACGCGGTTCTCTTCCTTGAGCTTGGCAATCGCCGCCTCCTGTTCGCGGAAGGCGGCCTCATATTCGGCTTTGAGCCGTTCGATGACTTTCTTGACCTGTTTTTCGCGACACAGCCCGAGCATCAGTCCTCCTTCCCCGCGCGGACCATCTCGGACTTTAACGCATAGAGCGCGGGTGAGAGGTCGACTTTATAGATATGCGGCATATCGCGGCGGGTGTATTCCTCCCAGAACTTCGCCTTTTCGCTGCGGAAATAGGCCGCATGTTCCGAGAGCGGAGGCTCCGCCGCGGCGCGCTTCCCCCCCACGATGAGCGGGGTACGGAGGTTGCGGACCGAGAAGTTTTCGATCTTCATGCGCTTCCACGTCTCCACGGGATGGAAGAGCTCCAAAGGCTTGGAAGTATCGACGGTCTCCCCGCCCCGCGTGATGTAATCGGCGATGGCCTTGCCCGTCTTCTTGTCGTAGAGGCGGTAGACGTCCTTCACCCCGGGGTTGGTGATCTTCTCCGTCGTATCCGAGAGTTTGATCTTGGGGATCTCACGGCCGTTCTCGAAGACGGCGGCGAGCTTATAGACCCCGCCGAGCGCGGGAAGATCGGCGCTCGTGATGAGCTTGGTACCCACCCCCCAGCTATCGATCTTTGCCCCCTGCTCCTTGAGCGAGGCAATGGAATATTCGTCGAGATCGCCCGAAGCGCAGATGACGGTATGTTCGAAGCCCGCCGCATCGAGCATCTCTCTCGCCTTCTTGGAGAGATAGGCGAGGTCGCCCGAATCGAGGCGGATGCCCTTGGGTTCATACCCCGCCGCACGGAGCTCACGGAAGACTTCGATCGCATGCGGGACGCCGCTCTTCAAGGTATCGTAGGTATCGACGAGCAGCAGGCAGTTCTCGGGGAAGCTCCGCGCGTAGGCACGGAAGGCCTCGAGCTCGGTCGGGAAATTCATGACCCAGCTGTGCGCCATCGTCCCCGAGACGGGCACATGGAAGAGCTTACCCGCGTAGACGTTGGACGTCCCCACGCAGCCGCCGATCATCGCCGCCCGTGCGCCGTAGATGCCCGCATCCGCGCCCTGTGCCCTGCGGAGGCCGAATTCCATCACGCCGCCGCCCGCCGCATCGACGATCTTGGCCGCCTTGGAGGCGATGAGCGTCTGGTGGTTGACGAAGGTGAGGATGGCCGTCTCCACGAGCTGGGCCTGGACCATCGGGGCACGCACCGAGAGGATGGGTTCATAGGGGAAGACGAGCTCCCCCTCCCGCACGGAGACGACGTCCCCCGTAAAGCGGAGATGGGCGAGATAGGCGAGGAAGTCCTCCGAAAAACAGCCGAGGGAGCGAAGATAGGCGAGGTCGTCCTCGGAAAATTGCAGCTGTTCGAGATAATCGGCGACCTGCGCCATGCCCGCGGCCACAGAGTAGGTGATGAGCGCATTGGGGCGGAAGAAGACGTCGAATACGGCGATCTCTTCGTGCCGCCCTTCGTTGAAATATCCCTGCCCCATCGTGAGTTCATAGAGATCGGTAAGCAGTGTAAGATTTCTCATTTTTCGTACCTCATTCATGGTTTTTGCGCATCTTTGGGCGGCGCTTCCGCCGCTTTCGCGGGCGACGGCGGGATCATGTTTATCTTGGAGGGCTTGGGCTCCGCTCCCTTCTCCGAGGAGAGGAAGTTCGTGATGCCGCATGCGTCCCCCGTCTTGCTGCCGATGAACGCCCGCTCTTTTTTGAAGTTCAGGATCATGAGGACGAGGATGCCGATGATCCCCATCCCCGCGAGAAGAATGGCGAAGAGTTCGCTCCACATCACGCCCCCGCCTTGCAAAATGAATTCGGGATCGCGGAAGGGTTCCATGATGGAGCGCACGGTGCCGTACCACACGAAATACGAGAACATCAACACGCCGTTGGGCTTGGATTTTTTGAACCACGAGATCGTGAAAAGGATGGCCCAGCCGATCGTATTGATGACGCTCTCATAGAAGAAGAAGGCGTAGTGCCACTGCCCGCCTTCGAAGACGGCGAACGGGAACCACTGCAGGGCGGGATTCGTTACGACTTGCCCGTAGACTTCGCCGTTGAAATAGTTCCCCCACCGCCCGATGGCCTGCGCGATGAGGATGTTGACGACGACGCAGTCGGCCGCACGGAAGAAATCCACCTTGCAGACGAGGCAGACGATGAGCCCCGCCGTCACACCGCCGATGACGCCGCCCGTGATGGAGAGCCCCGCCCACGGAAAGTCGAAGAGCGCTTTGATCCCGAGCGCGGGATCGGTGAGACAGGAGAAGAGCCGCGCGCCGATGATCGCCGTCGGGATGCAGAAGATGAAGAGCGTGAAGATGAAGTTGGGGTCCATGTTGCGCCGCTTCATGAGGAGCGCGGAGAGCACGGCGGCGATGACCATGCCCGCAACGATCACGATGGCATAGTATTGAATGGGGACGGTGAAGACGTAGATCCCCCCGCCGTATGTGCCGAACCAAGGATTGCCGCTTGCAAGTAATTGAGACATAGCCGCCTCCCTATCGTATTTACGAAGTAACGCTATTATATCACTTCGCGCGCGGGAAAGTCAACCCGATGCGGGCAAAAGGCGAAGATTTTTCCGAGAAGTTCCTCTTTTTCGCACTATTTGAGGCGGGTCGCGAGCTTATGGATGCCGCGAAGGGCGGGGAAGACCAAAAAGAGCAGGGCAAAATTCAGGAGATTGTTCCACAGCTGCCCCATGAAGACGAGGCGGACGAGAGCGTAGGTAAGGTAAGTAAGCCCCCCGAAATGTTCCTCGATGAGCCCCATCGCCTTCGCGGAAAAACCCACATGGGTGTAGTAAAGATAGAAGCCCGTCGTATTCACCCCCACCGAGCATACGGCGAGCACGAGCACCGAGATGATGAGAAGCCGCACTACGTCCCCGCCGCGGAATTTGAGGGGGATGCGAAGCGCAAGCCCCGCGATGGCCGCCATGAGCGCACACGAGAGCCCCACCCACGGCATATATAATAAGCCCCAACTGTTGACGAGATAGCCCACAAGGTCTCCAAGATATGCCGCGAAAAAGCCATAGACGGGCCCGAGCAGCATGCCCGTGAGTATGGAAGTGAAGATGGTGAGCGAGAATTGGATATCCGCAAAGCGGAATTCCAACATATTCGAGACGATGCACAGGGCGCACATCACGGAGATATTGGCGATGCGTACGGCGGGCGAACACCCCAGAAGGTACTCCGAAAAGAGCACTTTTTTCCACATGGGGTACGGTTTTTGCGATTTTTGCGACGCCTTTGCCCTTCTTGCGAGGCGGAAGATCATCCCGCATTCGAAGAGGACGACGAGGGCGCCGAGCGCGATCGCGCCCCATAAAAGTATCCGGAAAACGTTCATAAAAAAACCTCCTTTGAGGAGGTCCGTCGGGCGCCGCAACATGCGGCAAAGCTGCGAGCGGACGCGCCGCGGCACCGCAGAGCGCAGAGGGCTTTCTGCCGCCCCCGCCCTTTCGTTTGCGAACAACGTCCCGTTTCGCAACACTTAACGCGCCTTGGCTACTCTTCGTGCACATCATACCATTTCGGGGGATTTTGTGCAAGTGTTTAGGGGGTCTGTACATATTTTCCCGCACTTTCACACACAATTTTCACGTATGGTCCTCGTCATTTTGCGTACGGCGATCCTCTTCTTCACGCTGCTTCTCATCATGCGGCTCATGGGCAAGCGGCAGATCGGGGAGATGCAGCCCTTCGAGCTCGTCATCACCCTGCTCATCGCCGAACTCGCCTGCATTCCCATGGCGGATGCCTCCATCCCCCTGCTCTACGGCGTCGTCTCCGTCGTCACGATCTTTGTCCTCCACGAGATCATGACGCTGCTCGACCTCAAGCTCAAGCCCATGAAATCGCTCATCAGCGGGAAGCCGAGCGTCGTCATCAACAAAAACGGCATCGATGAATACCAACTCAAGCGCAACAGCCTCGATATCTCCGACCTCATCGAGAGCCTCCGCACTGCAGGCTTCTTCTCCCTCGACAGCGTGGACTACGCCCTCTACGAGGCCAACGGGCAGTTCTCGGCGCTACCCAAGGAAAACTACGAAGAATTGCAGACGTCCCTCCCCCTCGTCATCGTCGAGAGCGGAAATTTCGACCGAAAAAACCTCGCCTTCACGGGGCTCGGCGAGGCCTATTTCCGGGAGATCTTGCAGGGAGAGGGCGTAAAAAAGATCAAAGAGGTGCTCGTGCTCACCGCCGACGGCACGGGCAAGCTCTATCTGCAGCTGAAGGGCGAAAAATTTCGGGTCCTCCGCGTCTCCTACCCCGACGGCGTAACGTGGTAAAAACGTAATAAGGGGGTACATATGGTGAAATCTCTTACGGCGATCCTCCTTGCGACGGCGCTGCTTTTCGGCCTCGGACTGTTTGAATGGCAGTTCGTGAAGGGGGAATTTGCGGGCTTTGCGGAAGAAGCGCAGAGCCTCTTCGAAAAGGCGGAACAAAGCTCGGCGAGCGTAGAAGACGCCAAGGCCGTGCAGACGGCTTGGGAGACGCGCAAGGCACGGCTGCACGTCTGGATCCCGCATAACGACATCGCCCGTATCGATGAATACATGGCCGAGAGCGTCCGTCTCATCGGAGAGAAGGACTTTTCGCGTGCCCTTGCGAAGCTCGAGATCGTGTTACATCTCACGGCCTGCATCCCCGGCACCTATCGCCCCGCAATTGAGAATATCTTTTAGAGGAATACGAATGAAGAATGAAGAATGAAGAATGAAGAATGGAGAATCGGAAGCAATACCCCCTCCGTGGGAGGGGGGCTACGTCATTTCGCCCCGACCGAAGCTTCTATTTGTTCTACTAAGGTCGGCACGAGCCGTTCGGCGAAGTAACGTAGTGAGAAATCTCAAGAACGAGATTCCTCTTCCCACGGTCGTCGGAATGACGTACTGATTGGCCCCGTCGTTCTCCTGCCCACCCCCCTACCCCCCTCCAATGGAGGGGGTGTGTGATCTGTTCTCCAATGGAGGGGGCTACGTCATTTCAAACGTAGTGAGAAATCTCAAGATCCGCTCACTTCGCTACGCTTCGTTCGGGATGAGGTCGCTTAGGATAAGCGAAAACGGTAACCGTCAAACTGCAAAGTTGCAAGTAAGACAAGGAATGCGAGGCTTTTCGCAGGGAGTGTACTTGAACGTACACGACCAAGAAAAACGCAGCATGACGCAGTATTACGCAGCAAATTTGCAGTTCGCAAGTACGAAGTCCATCAAAGCATGGTACGGGCCGTGGAGAGCATCAGCTTTATTCTATTTTCCTGATTGACGCGGGTCGCAGAGGGGTCGTAATCCACAGGCACGATGTTCGCACGCGGATAGAGTTCTTTGATAACGCGCACCGCCCCTTTCCCCGCGATATGATTGGGCAGGCAGCCGAAGGGCTGGGCGCAGACGATATTCTCCGTGCCCGTCTCCACGAGCGCAGCCATCTCCGCGGGAATGAGCCACCCCTCCCCCATTTTTACGCCCTGATTGATGACGAGATCCGCACATCTGCGCAGGTGTTCGAAGTCGTGCTGCGGCGCAAAGACGGCATACTTTTCTGTCAGTTTGCGGATACGCTTTGCCTTCCCGAGCAGCCAACGGTAGCCGAAGCGGAAAGCGGGCGTCATGCGGGTCCGTTTGCCGTAAAACTTGACGTCGTTGAGGTTATTGACGACGCAATAGAGGATGAAGTCCATGAGGGCGGGAACGACGGGTTCGCACCCCTCCGCGCGCAGAAGATCCTCGAGGTGGGAGTTGCCGAGGGGAGAATATTTTACATAGATCTCGCCGACGATCCCCACCTTCACGCGTTCCTTTTTCTCGGTGGAAACGGCCGCGAAGCTCTTCAGGATGAAGTCCGCATGCCGCCCGAGCTTTGCGAAGCTCTTCTCGTCGAAGGCGTGCATCACGGCCTCGAGGCAGCGCCTACGCACCTCATCGCAGTCCCCCGCCTGTGTTTCGTAGGGCTGGATCTGGTTATAACAGCTCATGATGAGGTCGCCGTAGAAGATGGCGTACCCCATGCGGCGGATGAGCCCCACCGTAAGATGCAGTCCGCTGTCCTTCTCGAGCCCCGAAAAGTTGAGGGAGAGCACGGGCACCTGCGGAAATTCGGCCTTGAGCGCCTTGCGGATGAGGGAAAGATAGTTGCTCGCACGGCAGCCGCCGCCCGTCTGCGTGATGAGCACGGCCGTCTTGTTTACGTCGTACTTCCCGCTCTTGAGGGCGTCGAGATATTGCCCGATGACGCACAGCGCGGGGAAGCAGGTATCGTTATGGACGTGTTTGAGCCCCTCGTCGATGACCTGCCTTCCCCCGTTTTTGAGGATCTCGACGTTGTACCCCTCCTGCCGCAAGACATGCGCCAAGAGATCGAAGTGCCAAGGGAGCATATCGGGCGCAAGAATGGTATAGGTCCCCTTCATTTGCTCGGTGAAGACGGGGTGATCGGCTGTCTCTTCGGGTGTTTCGATATGCTTCATTTCCCCTCCTTTTTCCGCTTTTGTTCCTCGATCGCGGCGAGAAGCGAACGAAGGCGGATCTTCACGACGCCCAGCCCCGCGATCTCATCGATCTTGATCTGCGTATAGAGCTTTCCGCGGCTCTCGAGGATACCGCGTACTTCATCGGTCGTGATGGCGTCGATCCCGCAGCCGAAGGAGACGAGCTGCACGAGATTGCAGCTTCTCCGCGTGCAGAATTCGGCGGCACGGTACAGGCGGGCGTGGTACGTCCACTGGTTGAGGACGTTCACCTTCACGGGCTCCCCCGCCTCGAAGACGGCGTCCTCGGAAAGTACGGCAATGCCGAGGGACGTCAGTAGTTTATTGATGCCGTGGTTGATCTCGGGGTCGGCATGATAGGGGCGCCCCGCGAGGACGATGACCTCCTTTTCTTCCTTCTCCGCGGTGGCGAGGATCTCCCTGCCCCGCTCCACGATCTCTTTATGGAAGGCTTCCATGCGGGCAAGCCCCGCCCGATAGGCCCTGCGGATGTGCCGTGCGGAGAGCTTGTAGGCGGCAAGGGCATGCGCGAGGGCACGGACCGTCGTCTTTTCGCTGTTGGGGTCGATATAGGGCATGATGAGATTGCCGCCGTGCAGGCGTTCGTTGTTCGCCTTCAGGAGTTCGGGATAGTAGGCGACGACGGGACAATTATAGTGGTTGATGCCGCTGTGTTCATCGAAGTTGTAGCTCTCGCAGGGGTAGAAGATGAAGTCCACGCCTTGATCGAGCAAACTCTCGATGTGCCCGTGCATGAGCTTGGCGGGATAGCAGGCGGTGTCGCTCGCGACGGTATGCTGTCCGCGGAAGTAGAGCGCACGGGAGCTCCGTTCGGAGAGGACGACGCGGAAGCCAAGCTCCTCGAAGAAGGTCACCCAAAGCGGGAGCTGTTCATACATCACGAGCTGTAGCGGAAGCCCCACCTTGCCCCGCGTCTCCCCCTTGGGCGCTTCGGGAAGGGCGAGGAGCTTTTCGTATTTGAAGGTGTAGAGGTCGAGGGGATCGCTCGCGCGCTTGATCCCCGCCCCCCGTTCGCATTTGTTGCCCGAGATGAACCTCCGCCCGTCGCCGAAGGTGAGGATGTTCACGCCGCAGTGCGAAGTGCAGCCCTTGCAGGTGACAGCGCGGGAGCTGTAGGTGAAATTCTTGAGTTCCGCCTCCGTCACCATGCTCGAAATGAGGGTGGAAGGCAGGGTGTTTTCCTTGGCGTAGAGCGCCGCTCCAAACGCCCCCATGAGCCCCGCGATCGCAGGGCGGACGACTTCTTTGCCCGTCTCGAGTTCGAAACAGCGCAGCACGGCGTCGTTGAGGAAGGTCCCCCCTTGTACGACGATGTGCTGCCCGAGCTCTTCGGGCGTACGGGCGCGGATGACTTTGTAGATGGCGTTCTTCACGATCGAAGAAGAGAGCCCGGCCGAGATATCCTCGATGCTCGCCCCCTCCTTCTGCGCCTGTTTTACGGAGCTGTTCATGAAGACGGTACAGCGGGATCCGAGCTCCACGGGGTGCTTCGCGAACAGTCCGAGGCGGGAGAAGGGCTCGATCTCCATCCCCATCGCCTTGGCAAAGGTCTGGATGAAGGAACCGCAGCCCGAGGAACAGGCCTCGTTGAGCATGATGCTGTCGATGGCGCCGCCCTTCACTTTGAAGCACTTGATGTCCTGTCCGCCGATATCGATGATGAAATCCACGTCGGGCTGGAAATAGAGCGCGGCCTTGAAGTGGGCCATCGTCTCGACGACGCCGAAATCGAGCTTGAGGGCGGCACGCATCATCTCTTCGCCGTACCCCGTCACACAGGCGCCGCGGATGACGACCCGCCCGCCCGTGAGCGCATAGAGCTCGCGAAGACGCGCCGTCACGATCTCGAGGGGCTGACCGTTGTTGGTCTGGTAGTGCGAGTAGAGGATCTTATTTTCGGGGGTGATGAGCATGAGCTTGGTCGTCGTCGACCCCGCGTCGATGCCGAGATAGGCGTCCCCCTCGTAGGAATAGATGTTTTCGAAGGCAAGGTCGCTGCGGCGGTGGCGGTCGATGAAGGCGTCGTATTCCTCACGGGAGGAAAAGAGCGGCTTGCCGACAGCGATCTCCCCGCCCTCCGCGATGCGGTCGAGAGAAGATACGAGCTCCTCGATCGTGAGCTCCCGCTCGCCTGCGGCATGCAGCGCGGCGCCGATCGCCATGAAGCAAGGGGCGGTCTCGGGGAAGATCGCATGCGCCTCGTCGAGCCCCAAAACTTCGGAGAAGGCCTTCCGCAGTCCGCGCAAAAAGTATAGGGGCCCCCCTAAAAAAAGCACCTTGCCCTTGATCCGCCTACCCTGCGCGAGGCCCGAGACCGTCTGATCGACGACGGCATGAAAGATAGATGCGGCGATGTCCGACTTCTTCGCCCCTTGATTGAGAAGAGGCTGGATATCCGACTTCGCGAATACCCCGCAGCGGGAGGCGATCGGATAAATGCGCTCGGCAGTGAGGGAGAGCGCGTCCATCTCATCGACGGAGAGGTCGAGAAGCGTCGCCATTTGGTCGATAAACGCCCCCGTCCCCCCGGCACAGCTTCCGTTCATGCGCTGCTCCACGCCGCCCGTAAGGAAGATGATCTTGGCGTCCTCGCCGCCGAGCTCGATGGCGGCATCGGCATCGGGATAGAACTTGCGGATGGCGGTGTAGGCGGCCTGTACTTCCTGTACGAAGGGCAGCTTGCCGCGCTGGGCGATCCCAAGTCCCGCCGAGCCCGTGATCGCGACACGACACGAAGAAGCGAGCGGACGGATCTTCTCCAGTTCGCCGAGCACGCACTCCTTTACACGCGAGAAATGCCGCACGTAGGAGGTGTATAGGATCTCTTCGCCGTCGGTAAGACAGAACTTGACGGTCGTCGAACCGACGTCGATCCCAAGCAGCTTTTGCATATCGCCTTCCATATGGTAGAATTTGTTTTATTATAGCATACCCGCAAAAAAATGACAAGGCGCGGTATGTGTTTTTTGCAAATTTTTTCTTGGAATGAAATGAGCGCGGCGCAGTGTGGACCCTCGCTTCCCCTCTTAGGGGAAGTACCCGCGTCAGTCCGTCCCCTTGCTGCCCCTCTCAGGGGAAGTACCTGCGTCAGTCCGTCCTCTTGCTGCCCCTTTCAGGGGAAGTACCCGCGTCAGTCCGTCCTCTTGCTGCCCCTTTCAGGGGAAGTACCCGCGTCAGTCCGTCCCCTTGCTGCCCCTCTCAGGGGAAGTACCTGCGTCAGTCCGTCCTCTTGCTGCCCCTTTCAGGGGAAGTACCTGCGTCAGTCCGTCCCCTTGCTGCCCCTCTCAGGGGAAGTACCCGCGTAGCGGGGGAAGGGGTTTCAAAACCCTTCTGTCACGTCTTACGCCGTGACAGCTCCCCTACGAGGGGAGCCAAGGGGGCGCTCGGGATTGGCCCCGTCGTTTCCTGCCCACCCCCCTACCCCCCTCCGATGGAGGGGGTGGCGGTCTGTTCTCCAATGGATGGGGTACATACGTCATTTCGCCCCGACCGCAGCTTCTATTTGTTCTACTAAGGTCGGCACGAGCCATAGGCGAAGTTACGTAGTGAGAAATCTCGAGGTCGAGATTCCTCGGCTACACCTCGGAATGACGTGGTCGGTAACCGTTAAACTGCGGATAAGCGACAACGGGTACCGTTAAACTGCAAAGTTGCAAGTAAGACAAGCAATAGCGAGGCTTTTCGCAGGGAGCGTACTCGAACGTACGTGACCAAGAAAAACGTAGCATGACGCAGTATTACGCAGCAAATTTGCAGTTCGCCTATACGAAGTCCAAAGAAACCTGACGCGGCGAGCAAGAATGTGGTATAATATACGCAAGCGCGAGGAGTAGCCACCCTACTTCTCGCAGCAAGTATACCTGTTATACGGCGGTAAATACTGCGCTCGGCCGCCTTTGACTTACGAGCGCTTTAGGAGCATTTGTATGAAACAACGAATTTTTCTTGCCGTGAAGGAACCCACGGAGGGAGAGGCGGGCGTAGTTTGCGCCATCGACGAAGCGGCAAGGCACACGTTTTCCGAAACGCTCGATGCCTTCACCTCCGAGCAGTTTGATTTCGACGGTCCCACGGCCCCCCTCTTTGCGCGGTTTGCGCGCTTCTGCAGGGAAGAATGCGGCTGCAAGGATCCCAACGACGAAGTCATCTTCGCCCGCGATTCCCACCCCTTGGGCCCCTACACGCTCGCCGAGGATATCGCCCTCCGCTTGGCCGGTGCGCAGTGGGCGGTCGTGGAATTTATCGAATTCAATTATTGCTACGAGACGGTGCATCTTCTTGCGCCCATGCCCTTTCCTGCCTTCGAAAAGCGCTACAGGGTCGGGGAAGAGCCGCAAGCGACCCGACGTCTCTATGCGGCCTACCGCAAGAAGATCCATAAAGATCGTTACACGCCCTCGGAGCTCGACCGCATGGAGGCATACATCTTCGCCCACCTCGACGAAGTCTATCGCCGCACGAAGCGGCCGATCGCACGGTTCGACGAAGTTACGCGCATCGCCTGCACCTGTGCCGCGATCTATAGATGCGACCGCCCCCGGCTCGAGGGTATCCTCGAAAAGATCGTCGCCGACTATCTGCGGCGGCGCTCTTCGCGGCGGAAAGACGGCCTGATGGAGCTCCTTCTCGACATCGCCGATACCACCTTTTGCGACGGGGAGATCGATTACGTCCGCCTCGAAGCCGACGAGAAGAAACCGCCGATCGAGCGGGAGTGCTATGCGGTATTTGCAAATCTCTCCCCCGCGGCGCGGAAAGTCATCGTGCCGCTGATCGATGCGTACGAAAAGGAGCCTTGAGAAAAAACGCGCCCGCCTTGAGACAAGGCGGGCGTGATCCGAGGCGGACCGATAAGCCGGGTTCTGTCGAGCGCGGTCATTTATCTACGCCTGCCGTCACCGGCAGGCTCCAGCGTTATTCACGGACTTCTTCGGACGGGCAGCCCTTTGGAAGAAGCCCCAAACTTGCATCGGACGGAGTTTACATGGCACGGGGCGTTACCGTCCCGTCGGTGAGCTCTTACCTCGCCTTTCCACCCTTACCCGCCGCCGCAGGGTCTCCCCTGTGGGCACCCCGAAGACGGGGATTCGGCGGGCGGTCTATTTCTGTTGCACTGGTCTTGAGGTCACCCTCACCTGACGTTATCAGGCGTCCTGCCCTGTGATGCCCGGACTTTCCTCATCGCAAAAATTGCGCCGCGACCGCGTAGTCCGCTCGGATCGCATCTATTATACCACAAATTTCCGAAAAGTACTTGAATTTTTCGGGAATTATGGTAAAATATTTGCAAACATCGTTTTTTTCGGGGGGAAATCATGAAAAAGACCAAGATCGTCTGTACACTCGGTCCCGCATCGGAGACCGAAGAGATCATCGCCGCTATGGCGGATGCGGGCATGAATGTCGCGCGGATCAACTTCTCGCACGGCACGCATGCCGAACACGCACAAAAGATCGCCGTCATCAAAAAGGTACGCGCGGAGAAGAACATCCCGCTCCCCATCCTGCTCGATACGAAGGGGCCCGAGTTCCGCATCCGTACCTTCAAAGACGGGAAGATCTTCTTAAACGACGGCGACAACTTCGCCTTCACGGCCGAGGAAGTCGAGGGCGACGAGACCCGCGTGGCCGTCTCCTATAAGAACATCTGCGAAGCGATGCTCCCGGGCGACAAAATTCTGCTCAACAACGGGCTCATGGTGTTCGAAGTCGTCGAGGTGAAGAAGCCCGAGGTGCACTGCAAAGTCCTCATCGGCGGCGAGCTCTCCAACCGCAAATCCATGTTCTTCCCCGAGAAGCAGCTCGATCTCGTCTACCTCTCCGAGCAAGATAAGAAAGATCTGCTCTTCGGCATCGAACAGGGCGTGGATTTCGTCGCCTGCTCCTTCGTCTCCAAGGCGCAGGATATCATCGACGTGCGGAACTTCCTCCGTGAGCACGGCGGGGCGGATATCGACCTCATCGCGAAGATCGAGAACCGCGCCGGCGTCAACAATCTGCAGGAGATCCTGCAGGTCTCCGACGGCATTATGATCGGCCGCGGCGACATGGGGGTGGAAATTCCCTACGAAGAGCTGCCCGATATCCAGAAGACCATCATCACGGCCTGCCGTATCGCGGGCAAGCGGTGCATCACGGCGACGGAGATGCTCGAGAGCATGATCCACCAGCCCCGCCCCACCCGTGCGGAGATCTCCGACGTCGCAAATGCCGTATACGACGGCTCGAGCGCCATCATGCTCTCGGGGGAGACGGCGGCGGGCGAATACCCCGTGCTCGCCGTAAAGGCGATGGCAAGGATCGCGGTGCAGGCAGAGCAAAAGACGGAGTATATCCAATACGTCGAAGATAAAGACTACCTCATCCGCGGCCTTTCGGACGCCCTCTCTCATTCGGCCTGCCTGCTCGCACACGACGTGAAGGCCAAGGCGATCGTCGTCTGCACGCGCACGGGGGGCACGGCGAAGATGGTCTCCCGCTTCCGCCCCAACATCGATATCATCGGCATGACGACGGACGAAAAGAGCTACCGCAAACTCGCCCTCTCGTGGGGGGTGCTGCCCGTGCTCTCCGAAGAGTATTTCTCGGTGGACGTCCTCTTCCATTTCGCCAAGCGCGCCGCCATGGAGAGCGGACTCGTGAAGAAGGGCGACGTCATCGTCATCACGGGCGGAACGCCCAACGGCAAGAGCGGAAATTCCTCCCTCATCAACCTCGAAACGATATAGCTCTCCGAAAACGGCGGGGCATGTATGCGATCTTATGCCTGCGGCATGGAATTTGAAGCCGATACGATATGGCAGTTGAACCACAAAATCCATACCCCATGTAGCATTTTTATGGAATACGGCGCGACCAAACCCGGTCGCGCCGTTGCTCTTTGTATGAAGGAAATGCGAAGTCCGTCCCCTTGCTGTCCCTTTCAGGGGAAGTACCTGCGTCAGCAGGGGAAGGGGTTCCAAAACCCCTCAGTCACGGCTACGCCGTGCCAGCTCCCCTACAAGGGGAGCCAAGGGCGCTCTGAATACGCCACAACTCCCCTACAAGGGGAGCCAAGGGCGCTCTGAATACGCCACAGCTCCCCTACGAGGGGAGCCAAGGGTCGCATGTGATACGCGCGTACGTCATTTCGAACGTAGTGAGAAATCTCAAAGAACGAGATTCCTCGGCTCACGCCTACTTCGCGCTACGCGCTCGTGCCGTGCTTCGATAAACAATAGAAGCCTCGCACGGGGCGGAATGACGTACTGATACGCTCCGTCGTCATCCGCCCACCCCCCTACCCCCCTCCAATGGAGGGGAGGTCGCGTATGATTGGCCTCGTCCGTCTCCCTTGCCCCCCACCACCGCTACGCGGAGCCTCCCCCCGAAGGGGGTAGGCCTTGCGCGCGTGAGCCGTCTCACGCGGGTAGAGCCCCGCGTTACTTCGCGCTACGCGCTCGTGTCGCGCTTGGAGAATTAGAAATGCGCGCGTTCGGTCACCGTTCGCGCCTTCCAATGCGCTCACTCACCGCAAAGCGCCGCGAAGGGGGTAGGCCTTGCGCCCCCGAAAAACTACTACAGTCCCCCGTGTTTTGGAAAAATCAAGAGGTGAGGGCCTCTTTCATCTTGCCGACGGCCTCGGCACGCGAGGAGGCACCCACCTTCTCGTAGATCGCGGAGATATAGTTGCGGGACGTCCCGTCGGAGAGCTTGAGCGCGGCGGCGATCTGCTTATTCGTGAACCCATCGTAGATCATGAGCGCGATCTCCACCTCGCGGTCGGAGAGCCCGAACCGCTTTTTGAACTTGATCTCGCGGTCCGAACTCACCATCTTGGCCGCGTCCGCGATGCGCCGCGCGATCTTTGCGGGGAGAATGGTATCCCCCGCGTTGGCGTTCTTCACGGCGTCGATGAGGGCAGAGGCCGAGACGTCCTTCAAGAGATACCCGCTCGCGCCGTAATTGATGGCGTTGAGGATATAGTCGCTGTCGTCGAAGGTCGTGAGGATGAGCACCTTGGTCTCGGGGCGCTTGCGCTTGATCTCCTGCGTGGCGATGACGCCGTTCATATTGGGCATGCGGATGTCCATGAGCACGACGTCGGGCGCATAGCGATCGACCGCATCGAGGGCGGTGAAGCCGTCGTACGCGATGCCGACGACCTCGAAATCGGGGCAGGACGAGAGCACGCTCTTGATGCCGTCGGCGAGGATCGCCTGGTCGTCTACGATGAGTACCTTGATCATTCTTGTTCTCCTTTTATGCCGTCCGAAGGCAATGTGATATGGATCTCGAAGCCCTCCCCGGGCTCTGTGTCGAACCAAACTTGTCCGCCGAGCGATTCGGCGCGCTTGTGCATCCCGAAGAGCCCGAAGCCCTCCTTGAGCGCGGAAAGCTCGAGCCCCGCGCCGTTATCCGAGAGCAAAAACTCCACACGTCCCCCCGCTTCTTTGCATTCGAAGTAGAACGCGGTGGCGTTGCCGTGGCGCAGGCCGTTGGAGATTCCCTCCTTCAAACTGTTCACGAGGAAACGGCGCTTGGCGTCGCACAGGGTGATCTCTTCGACGTCGGCGCGGATGACGACGCCCGTCCCGTCGGTGGAATCGTGGACGATCTCCATGAGCTGATCTTTGAAGGTGGGCTGGGCCTGCGAACCCGAGAGCAGGTGCACGCTCTCCCGGAGTTCATCGAGGGCGTGCTTGGCCTGAAGATTGGCCGCGGCGATCTTGCGCTTGGCGTCCTCGGGGTCGGAATCGATCACGAGCTTGGCCGCCTCCGTCTGCATGATGACGGTCGTGATGGAGTGCCCCGCCGTATCGTGGATATCCTTTGCGATGCGCTGGCGCTCCTCGAGCATCGTGATCTCCTGCAGTTCGCGGTTGGCCTCCTGCAGTTTTTGGTTGGCCTCGTGGAGCTCGGTGAGCGTCTTATCCATCTCCTGGTTCTTGCGGTAGATCTGGATCGTAAAGTTGAAGATGAGGAAGTGCAACAGGATGAGGATGAGGTCGTTGAACATGCTCGAGACGAGCGAAATGACGTTGAAGTCGATGTTCTTCAAGGCGTTCGAGACGGCGAACGTGATGAGCAGGACGACGATGCACGAGGCCCCCATCGCGATGCTTCCCCCGAGCTTCTCCTGCCCGAGATAGAATTCCGAGAGGATGATGATATACAGCGTGGAGATGAGTGCGCCGTCGGAGAACAGCGTCATGACGAGCAGGCTGATGACGTCGAACACATAGAAGGCGATCTTGCCGCGGGGCGACTTCACGGCCCAGAGCTTTATCGCGTTTTCCCCCGTAAAAAAGACCATGAAGGGAAGCAGGATATACCACGAGGGAATGTGCTCGAACTGGAGATCCTTCCAGTTGTTTGCCGCAAGAAAGATCTCAACGACGATGAGCAGGACGAAGATGATGATCCTGCTGTATTTCCTGATGAGCTTTGTGGGCAGCGAGCGAATGTCGAACCGCATTACTTTTCTTCTCCGAGTATGGCGTCGATGTTGTATGTATGCCGCATATCCTCGAGCTTGCCGCTCGAATAATAGCTGAAGAGGCCGTCCTTCCCCACGATGAAGTGGTCGTAGAAGCGCACGCCGTGCAATTCGCAGAGGAGGCACAGGCGGACGGTGAAGAGGTCGTCGGATGAGGAAGGCAAAGAGGAGGCGCCGGGATGGTTATGTGCGGCAATGAGGCCGTGGGGGTGCTGCATCGCAACGAAGTCGCCGATGAGCTCGGCCGCCACGACGGCGCGGTCCTCCTCATTGGATTGGATGCGCTTGGTAAAGGCGACCCGCCCGCACTCATCGATGCAATAAAATTCGATGCACTCGGTCTCCTCCTCATGGAAGCGTTCGGGCAGGTGTTTGGAAAATTCCCTTGCATTGAAGACTTCGGGCTCGGGCTCGGCTTCTTCGATATACACGTCCAGGCCCATAAGACGGGAATAGAGGCGGGTGAGCCCCACGAGAAAGTTCGCCGTGAAAGGACCGATGCCTTCGATCGCGAGAAATTGATCGTAGGTGCCCCGCATCACGGCGTCGAGGCTTCCGAAGCCCTCGATGAGCGCATGCGCGATCGGGTTGGTATTCCTCCGCGGGATCGTATAAAACAAGAGGACCTCTAAGATCTCATGATCCTTTAGCCCGTTCGGATCCGACCGTAAACGTTCTATCATGCGTTGTCTGTGTCCTTCGTGCATTTTTCCCCTCTTTCCTGTATTGTAGCACATTTTCCATGATTTTGCACGAAAAAGAAGCACATTTCGATAATATTTTTCCATGCGGCAAGAAGAGAAATATTCTCTTGACAGACCGCTTGCTTTTTGCTATACTTTTAAGAAAGCCTCGGGGCACGTCTTGCCCGAGAAGGGGGCTTTCGGGAGAAACGATGAAAAAATATTTGGAAAGTGCGGTGCGGAGCATCTCGGAGAGCATTCGCTTCGATTCGTCCCTGCACGAGGGGACGCCGACCGCCCCCTTCGGACAGGGCGCATACGATTGCCTTGCGCACTTCCTCTCCCTCGCGGAGAGCATGGGCTTCGTGACCCATAATTACGACGGCTACGCGGGTGATGTGGAATTCGGCACGGGCGAGGAATTCGCCATCCTGTGTCATCTCGACGTCGTTCCCGCGGGCGGCGGCTGGGAAAAGGATCCCTTCGGCGGCATCGTGGAAGACGGAAAGATCTGGGGCAGGGGCGCCGTAGACGACAAGGGCCCTGCGATCTGCTGTCTCTATGCCATGAAGGCCTTGAAGGACGAGGGCTTCTGCCCCCGTAAGAAGATCAAGCTCATCGTGGGGTGCAACGAGGAGAGCGGCTGGGCGTGCATCGAGCACTACAAAAAAGTCGCCCACCTGCCCGAAGTCGGCTTCTCCCCCGATGCCGATTTCCCCGTGATCTGGGCGGAGAAGGGCATTCTGCATGTGCGCTTGCACTTCCCCATCACCCGCCCTCCCTTCCTCTCCCTTTCGGGCGGGGATACGGCCAACATGGTATGCGACCGCTGCGAGGCGATGCCCCGCTCGATCTCTTCGCGGCGTGCGGCCGCCCATGGGATGCAGGTCGTTGGCAAGAAGCTCGTCTCCCGCGGCAAGAGCGCCCACGGCTCGACGCCCGAGGAAGGGGAAAACGCCATCCTGCCCATGCTCTCGTACTTCGCCGAAAAGGACCCCGATGTCCGCCGCGTGGTCGATTGTCTCTTCGATGATATCTACGGTTTGAAGCGCGTGAAGGATGCGACGGGCAGCCTCACCCTCTCCCCCGATATCATCCGCTTCCGCAAGAGCGAACTGCAGATCGTGTGCGATATCCGCTACCCCGCGACGATGGAATTTCCCGCGGTATGCGCCCTTCTCGACCGCTTCCAAGTGAAATATGAAGTGCTGCATCGGCAGGATCCCCTCATCACGCCCAAGGAGGGGCCGCTCATCACGACGCTGCTCGCCGTCTTCGAAGAATGCACCGGGACGCGGGCGGAACCCATCGCGATCGGCGGGGGCACCTATGCGCGGGCGCTGAAGTGCGGCGCGGGATTCGGGCCCGAGATGCCCGGTGATGAACCCGTCATCCACCGCCCCAACGAATATATCACGATCGAACGCGTGGAACTGCTGCTAAAGATCTACAAACGAGCGATTGAAAGTCTATAACAAAAAACCGCACCCCAAGTGCGGTTTTTTCTTGCCTGTTTGGACTTCGTAAGGGCGAACTGCAAATTTGCTGCGTAATACTTCGTCATGCTGCGTTTTACTACTTCGCCCTCGGGGGCTCGTGCCGCGCTTAGAGAATTAGAAATGCGCGCGGGGTGGTCACGTACGTTCGAGTACACTCCCTGCGAAAAGCCTCGCATTCCTTGTCTTACTTGCAACTTTGCAGTTTGACGTAACCCGTCGGCGTCTCCCGTCGGGAAGCCGCGCGCTCCTCGTTCTGCTTGCTTCTCCGCAGTTTGACGGTACCCGTTGTCGGGGTAATCGGTAGGGCTAATTAACACGTCATTCCGAGGCGTAGCCGAGGAATCTCGACCTTGAGATTTCTCACTACGTAACTTCGCCTATGGCTCGTGCCGACCTTAGTAGAATAAATAGAAGCTGCGGTCGGGGCGAAATGACGTAGGCAGGGTACCTATATCGTTTATTCCGCACATCACCCCTCCGCGGCTTCTCCCGAGCGTCATCCCCTCCATTGGAGAACAGATCACATACCCCCGACGGGACGCATTTTACGCGCCACCCCCTCCCGCGGAGGGGGGTAGGGGGGTGGGCAGAATACGACGGAGCCTCTCCTCACACAATGCCCTGGGCGAGCATGGCAGAGGCGACTTTCTCGAAGCCTGCGATATTCGCACCCAAGGCAAGATCTCCTGCCTTTCCGTAGCGCGAGGCGGCGTCTTCGATGTTGCGATAGATCTCCGCCATGATCTTCTTGAGCCGCGCATCCACCTCTTCAAAACTCCAATAGAGCCGCATGCCCGATTGCGCCATCTCGAGCGCACTCGTCGCCACGCCGCCCGCGTTGGCCGCCTTTGCGGGAAGGAACACGACGCCCGACCCTTGCAAAACTTCGATGGCCTTGGGCGTCGTCGGCATATTTGCGCCCTCGGCGACGTACTTCACGCCGCCCTGCACGAGCAGCTTTGCCGAGGCTTCGTCGAGCTCGTTTTGCGTGGCGCAGGGAAGCGCGACGTCGCAGGGGATCCCCCAAATGCCGCGGCACCCCGTGTGATATTCGGCGCCCGCAACGCGCTCCGCATACTCCTTGATGCGTCCCCTTCGCCCCTCTTTGATCTCCTTCACGACCTCGAGGCGGATGCCTTCCTTATCATAGATAAATCCATCGGAATCGTACATGGCGACGACCTTCGCCCCGAGCGCTTGGGCCTTCTCACAGGCGTAGATGGCGACGTTCCCCGCTCCCGAAATGACGACCCGCTTGCCTTGAAGCCCTTCCCCGCGGCGGCGCATCGCCTCCTCGAGGATGTAGATGAGGCCGTAGCCCGTCGCCTCGGTGCGGACGAGGCTTCCGCCATAGGAGAGGCCCCTCCCCGTAAGTACGCCCGTGTGCTCGTTTTGAAGGCGCTTGTACTGCCCGAAGAGGTAGCCGATCTCACGGCCGCCCACGCCGATATCGCCTGCGGGGACATCCGTATCCTGCCCGATATGGCGGAAGAGCTCGGTCATAAAACTCTGACAAAAGCGCATGACCTCGCCATCGCTCTTGCCCTTGAGGTCGAAATCGCTCCCCCCTTTGCCGCCGCCGATGGGAAGCCCCGTGAGGCTGTTCTTTAAGACCTGCTCGAGCCCGAGGAACTTGAGCACGGAGAGATTGACCGAAGGATGAAACCTGAGGCCGCCCTTATACGGGCCGATCGCGCTGTTGAATTGCACGCGGTAGCCCCTGTTCACGCGGACCTTGCCCGCATCGTCCACCCACGGCACACGAAACATGACGACGCGCTCGGGCTCGACAAAGCGCTCCAGAAGCGCCGCCGCCTCATATTCGGGATGTTGCATTACGACGGGCGCAAGGCTCAGTAAGATCTCCTCCGCCGCCTGATGAAATTCGGGCTCGTTCGGATGGTTTTGTTTGAGGTCCGCAAGGACCGCTTGGATATATTGCACTTCTTCGCTCCTTTTTCGCACATGCGATCTGAAAAAAGTATATAGGCCCCCTTCTTTTGGGTGTAGCGTACAGAATGCCGCCCGAGGCGTATGCCTCGGGCGGCAAAATTATTTGCGCTTTAGCCCTGAGGATCGGGAACAAGTTCGATGACTGCCTTCCCATTCTCGATCTTGACCTTATACGTCCGCGTCGAGCCGAGCGTCAAGGTATAGGTCTGCGTTGCGGGATCATAAGAGCTCTCTACGCGATAGCTGCTGCCGCTTACGGCATCCGGGCAAAGCAGGATGATCGTGTTGTCCTCTTCGAACACGTCGACATACATCGAGCCGTCTTCGGTATAATACGTCTTGGCCTCTTTGCAGGTGATCGTAGCCCCCGTGAAGGGCGGAAGCGTCGTCGCGCCTTCGACTTCTTCGGGCGCCTTCTCGGTGAAGGTGACGAGGAAGTATTTGGTCGCAGTGATCGTGCCGTCTTCATCGCGGGTGTAGTGGATGAGGTAGTAGGTACCGTCGACGCTGAGATACCCGGCGAGTTCGATCTCCTCCTCGCCTTCATAGATCGAGATGGAGAAGAAGCTGCCGACGCCGATATTCGACGACTCCGTTGCGACGACGCGCTCTGCTTCCACTTTGTAACCGCCGTTTTCGAACGTCTCGACGCGGGTCGCCGCGATGAGCGTGAAACCGTTGCCGTACGACGTCGCAGTCAGCGTGAAGTGGAACCTATAATCGTAATTATCCGTACCCTTGACCGTCAGGCTGAAGAGCGAGTTCTCGTATACGAAGGGGCACTTCTCGATCTTGAGCGGTGCATTCAGCGTATCGGGGATATCGCCGCGGGCGCCGAAGTTCACCGTGATATAAGGATCCTGCGCCTCGCCGCTCACATCGATCGGCGTGACGATCTCGAGCGTTCCGAAAGAACTCGGCGAGAGCCCGAATAAATCGAATAGGTACGAATACTGCAGATAAGTCATCGAGAGCGCCGAGGTGACTGCGGCAAGCGAGGAGACTTCGAAGATGTTGTTGTCGCTGCCGTGGTAGGTGAGCCCGACTTCGATACGGAAGCCCGTAAAATCGACATACGTCGTGTAGCTGCCGTCTTCGTTGCGCGTGCGGACAATGGTGCCCTGCTTCGTGACGGGATCGCTCTTCTCGGTCGCATCGAGCGCATCCACAGAACGGAGGATGACGACGGCGTTCGTCGAGAACGTGCTGCCCGAAGGCGTGAAGGAGAGTCCTTCGATGAGGTAGTAGAACGTCGTCCCATCGGACTTGCGCGCGGTGAGCGGGTACTCCGCATCCTTGCCGTCCGTGCGGTTGAAGTTGACCGAATAGCCGTCGGAGAGGTAATAAGTCTTTTCGTCGTACTCCTTGGTCGCATCGAACTTGCCGAAGGGGATCACGATGAAGCCGTATTCATTGACTTCGGAAGGATCGGCCGTGGGCGCCTGACGGTAGATCGTCACTTCGTCGTCTTCCACATCATAGTAGTAGCGCTCGGTGCCGTCTTTGATCATGAAGCCGTACTGTGTGAACAGCATGGATTCGAGATCGCTCGTGTAGTAGCCCTGTGCGTGCATGCTGACGGGCGTCGCCGAACCCTTTTCGAAGTCGTAGCGGTAGATGTTCGCCACCGAGCCGTCGTTCGTAACAAAGTAAAACAGCGAATCGGTGATGAGCACATACTGCCCGCGGTTGCTCATGCCGAGGTTATCGATGTAGACCGCATTGCCGAAGCCATCGAGGGTGAGGACCGTCCAATCGTTCTCGTTGACGAGGACGCGGACGACTTCATCGAGCTCGACGATGAAGATACGGAGCGCCGAAGTCTGAGAGATCTGATAGGAACCGAGGTGGCCGAAGACTTCGTGCTTTGCGCCCGTCTCGTCTTCGTACTTGAGGCGATAGCCGTCGTTCTCCGCGGTGTAGGTGCCGTTGTTGGCGATGACGATGAGCTC
This sequence comes from uncultured Clostridia bacterium, assembly GCA_947595585.1. Lineage (GTDB taxonomy): Bacteria > Bacillota > Clostridia > Christensenellales > Borkfalkiaceae > Gallimonas. The sequence goes on along the minus strand of CANQET010000001.1, from coordinate 130,798 downwards.
GCTGCCTTCCTCGTCGTCCCTCGGGATACGGGAGACGGTGAGCTTTCCGTAGCCGTCGAGTTCATAGACGACGCCGTTCATGTATTGGTTGTTGTAATCGAAGTAGAGGCCGTATTCACTGCCGCGCATCGTGAAGGACGAATCCTTGAGATCGAAATACGCATTGAGCGCAGAGCCGTTCACGCTGAGGGTGAGCAGGACGGCGTTTTCTTCGGGATCGAAGGCATAGTTGCCGTCGAACGCGATGTTGTAGACGTTGGTATAGCGGGCACGGAAGCCGAAGCCGTCGAGCTCGAGCTTGCCGAGTTCTTCGGAGACATACTCCTTCGTAAGTTCGGTGTTCTCCCGTGCGAAATAGGTCCGCGAGGATTGCGAAACGAGCAGGAAGCGGAAGCTCAGCCCGTTTGCCGTGAAGGAGTAGATGCTCGTACCGAAGACGGTCGTCTCCTCCAAGGCCGTGACCTTCCCCTTGATGGGCTCCTCTTCGCCCTTGGTGTACGTCGCATTGCCCTTGCCGTCGAAGGTGAGCGTGGCGCCGTCTTCCACGGCTTGCCCGTTGTAGAGTTCGCTTGCCGAACCGAGCAGCCCCGAGAGCATGAGGAAGGAGTGATCTTCTTCATTGATCTCGAAGTACAGGCTGCTGCTCGATACCGTCATCCGGATGCGGGTACCGGTCTGGCTGTAGCTGCCGGCGATGGCGACTTCCTGCCCTTCGCGCGTCGTCTTGTAGATCGCAAAGCCCGCAACGAGCGAGAGCGTATCCCCGTTTGCCGCCGTATACTTTACGTCGAGCTCGGTGGGATCTTCGCCCTCGAGGGTGACCGAGAGCCAATAGCTGACTTCGAACGTGCCACTGTTCGAAGTGAATGAGCCGATGCGGAAGATGCACGCCTGGATCTTTGTTACGTCGTAGGGCTCGGTGCGGAGCTCGGCGCCAGATTCATCCACTTCGAAACTCTCGGTGACGGTGAAGGCATACACGCCGTTGTCGTTCATATACGTCCCCACGGCGACTTTGACGTATTCACGGGCCGCGTTGTAGGCATAGAGCGTCGCCTTGCCTTCTTCGGTCTCGTTGAGGACGAGCATCGGGGCGTAATACGCCACCTGCGAACCGTTGCTCAATGCGCAATAGAGATATTCGGCATAGCCGTTGGCGCGGAGCGCAAACGTGCGCTCGATCGTCGTCTCGGGGGCGCTGCCCTCATCTTCGGAAGGGATCGTGACCTCTTTGGCGGAGATGAGGAAGGTATACGCCGTGCCGTCGGAAGCCGTGAAGGTGACGATCGCATAGTCGGCGCCGAACCTGGAAGAAGCCGAGGCATAGTAGCCCTTAAGCGCCGTGGCGCCCTTTGTATAGGTCGCGCTGTAGAGCCCGTCGAGGGAGAGCGTCGAACCGTCGTCTGCGGTGTAGGTGCCCTCTTCCTCGGCATTGTAGTAGACGTAGCCGTAGCCGTCCTGTAGCTCGATGATCTTGAAGGTGCCGTAGAGGCTCGAACCCGAAATCAGGTAGAGCACGTCGTCTTCCCAATAGTAGGAGAGCGAAGCATTCGAGGTGCCCTGATTGAGCGTCGCGGTGCCGAAACCGTCGAGGGAGAGCGCATAGACCGAAGTGTAGGAGAGGACCTGCCCGTCCCGCACGAAGGTCATGAGCATCTGCCCGTAGTCGAGGTCGGCCTCGTTGAGGATGAGGAAGACGTTGGTGCCCGAGGTCGTCTGCGCGAGACGGATACTCAGCTTCTGCCCCGAAAGTATGCCGTCTTCGAAGGTCACGACGTAGAGCCCGTCTTCATAGGTATAGGTCCCCTTGCTGCGGCCAAGTCCGTTGTTGTACGTGAGGCCGTTGTAGGCATCCAAAGTGAGCGTCTCGCCCTGCACGACGCCGTCGGGGAAACGGTAGCGCAGGAAAGATAAGCTCGCCATCGCCTCGTTGTAGTAGACGAACGTGCCGTCGCTATTGATCTTACCCGAGGAGATGGTCCTATCCTTTTTATCGACAAAGAAGAAAGATTTCGACGAAGGCGTGTATGTACCCTCGAAGTACTTTCCGCTGCGGTCGAGATAGATCTTGCCCGAGGTCTCATCGAAGATGTAGAGGCAATCGCTGCCGCCGAACATATCGGTGTAGCCCTTGGTCCAGACGGCGAAGAGCATGGTGTCTTCGGAGAACTCGAAGAGATCGGGCTCCCCTGCTTCGGCGCCGTAGAGCATGGATTCGATGGCGTGGGAGGCATACTCCACTTCCCCGCCCTGCGTCTTCGCCCAGCCGCGGAGCATGTAGCCCGCAAAGCGGAAGGAATCGTTCGGAAGTTCTACCTTGTTGCCGTAGCGGAAGGTGACCTCCTGCCGATCGGCCGCAGTGCTGCTGCCGTCGGGATAGTTGGGATCGAGCACGACCGCAAGCTCGCGGCGATCGAAATAGAAGCGGAAGACGTTGGCCGAGGGATCGGAATCGTTGAGGTCGAGCGTCTCGAGCGAATTGCTGTTTTGTACCCGTTCAAAGCCCTTCATGGAGACGGCAGGCGTGAAGTTTGCCGTAGCATAGGCAAAGCCCTTGATGTCCTCGCCCTGCGTATAGCCGTCGTCCTCGAGGTTCTGAAGATACACTTGCACGGTGTAGCCGACTTTGTAGTGTGCCGTGAGCGAAATGCCGCTCTCCGTCATCGTCGCGGACTTGGAGAGCTCGCTGTCTCCCGCAAACCAATCGCCGAATTCATACCCCGCCTTCTCGGGCACATAGGCCTGCAGGGCGCTCGAGATGTTGGCGCCCTTCTTGAGGTAGAGCTTGGGCGCGACGGAACTTCCGCCGATGGTGCCTCCGTCGAGGTCGAGGGAGACGAGATACATCTGCTCCCACTTGGCGTGGAAGGTCGTATCCTTGTCGGCGACGCCGCTCGTCACGGGCGAACCCGTGTAAGAGGCATCGAGATACCAGCCCTCGAAGCTGAATCCTTCGTAGGCGGGCGGCTCGGGCAGGGTGTATTCCTCCCCCACCTTCAGCGTCTGCTCTGCAACGGGGCCTGCACCGTGCGTATCGAAGGTGAGGCGGACGTTCTTCGCACCGCATGCGGCGAAGAGAACGCCGACGGCGCACATGACCGCCATCGCAAGCATCAACAGAGTTGTCTTGAGCTTTTTCATGTTCGTTACTCCTTGAGATTTCATTCACGCGGCGGGGCAAACGCACTGCCGCGGCGAAACAGCGTTTTTTAGAAGAGCACAGGCCCCATCGGCAAAGCGGGGAGCGTTGTGATCACCAATTCGGGCGCAAGCACATCTGCGTTTGAGAGGCTTCCGAGGAAATCTTCCAACCGGCCTGCGTAGTCGCCCGTGCCCGTGTTGCCCCCTGCATTTCCCGTGCCCGGATCTTCTTCCGGATCTTCAGGCGGCGTGGCTTCTCCGACCGCCCACACGGCATAGTAGCGCGTCCCTGCGGGAAGCGAGAAGAGCTCCTCGGTGGTGAAGGCAGGCGCCGTAGCGTTGGGAGAAGTCGCCCAGCCGAGGAATTCGTACCCCGTACGGGAAGGACCCGTGGTTTCGTCGACCTTGAAGAAGTTCTCGGTGCCGCCCGAGAGGACGGAAGTCACATAGCCTTCCGCGCTATATTCGCTCTGCAGGAAGACGGGCGTAAACGAGGAATTCCAGAGAAGATCCCACTCCGCGGGGATCTCGCTCACGGCGAGGAAGATGCCCTGCGGCGCCGTATTGTAGAACACGTGGCTTCCGAGCCGCTCCACCGTTTCGGGGATATAGACGCTCTCAAGACGGCTGCTCGAGAAGGCAAAATTTCCGATCGACTTCACCGAGGCGGGGAGCGAAAGGCTCGTAAGCCCGGTGTGCGAGAAGGCGAAATTGCCGATGGATGTGACGGTGGAGGCGATCTTTACTTCCGAAAGCCTATTGCAGTTGTAGAAGGCCTGGTCGCCGATCGAGGTCACGCCCTCGGGGATAGTGACGCTTCTGAGGTTGACGTTGTTGCGGAAGACGCCGACGCCGAGCGTCGTCACATTCTCGCCGAGCGAGACGCTCTGAAGGCGGGATTGGTACTGGGTCTCGAGCATCCAAGCGCTGTCCCCGACAAGATCGCCGTAGGCAAAGGCGTAATTGCCAATCGAAGTCACGCTCGCGGGGATCGTGAGCTCGGTCGTATGGCCGATGTTGAAGAAGGCGCGATCGCCGATCGTCTGCACGGTCGTCCCGAGTTCGATGCGCGTGGCCGCCTCGCAGTTGTAGAAGGCGTAGGCATCGATATACTTCAGGTTGGGTGCCCCGGAGAGATCGATCTCCGCAATATTGCTGCAGCTCATGAAGGCCCCCATCCCCACTTCTTCGAGGCGCAGCGGGAGATCGTTGAAGGTCTCGAGCGCCTTGCAGAAGGCAAAGGCATAGACGGGGATCGTACGGATATCGCGGTTGAGCGTGATGGAGACGAGCGCGGAGCAGCCCATGAAGGAGCCGACGCCGAGATAGGTAACGCGGCTGAGGTTGGAAACGCTCGTGATCTTCTCGCAGGGATCTTCTGTGCTATCTTCCCCCGAGGAACGCGGATAGAAGACGTAGTCGGCGATGCCGCGCGTATCTTCGCGGAGCGTGATCGTCTGCGGGATGCGGTCGGCATGGCCTACGACCCAGTTGTTCGCGTAGATGATCCCGTCTTCCGAAGTCAGAGAGAGCGCCGTATCGAGGAAGGCGTCCGTCCCGATGTGCGTGACCGATTCGGGCACGAGATATTCGGGGGTGTTGGTATTGTTGTTGAGCAGCGTACAGCCATAGAAGGCATACTGTCCGATCTCCTTGAGCCCGTCGCCGAAGCGCACATTGCTGAGGGTCGGGCAGGAGGCCAAGGCGAAATTCCCGAGGTACTGCACGCTGTCCGCCGCGGCGATGAACTTCGTGAGAAGCGGGCAGTTCGAGAAGGCGTAGTCGTTGATGTAGATGCACCCCTCGGGGATGCTGTCCACAGTGAGGAGCTCGGAGCAGGAGTTGAAAGCGGCGACGGAGATGCCGTAGGTCCCCTCCTTGAAATCGCCCGTGGAGAGCGCCGTGAGCGTGGGCTTCATCTCTTCCGTGATGCCGACGAGCCAGCGATCTGCATAGCACAGCCCCTTGGGGTCGTTCTGCGTCGTCATGAATTTGCAGCCGTCGAAGCACTGGGTGCCGATATACGTCACGCTATCGGGGATATCGACTTCCTCCAAGGCGGTGCAGTTCATGAAGGCGCCTGCGTCGAGCCGCGTCGTCCCGTCGGGAACGGTGACGGACGTGAGGCCGCACGCCGCAAACGCGTTTCCCCCGATCGTGAGCGATCCCTCGAGGGGCGCAAATTCCACTGTGGTGAGCGCGGTATCGCTCGAAAACGCAGCGGCGCCGATCTGGGTCAGCTTACTGTTGAATTCGACTTTGGTGAGAGCGTCCATCGAAGAGAACGCCGAGGGACCGATGACCCGCACTTCGGGGGGAAGTTTGAATTCCTTCATCGCCGCACAGCGGTAGAAGGCGGATTCGTCGATCATCGTGATGCTCTCGGGCAGATTTACCGAGGGCAGCGCGGCACAATAGCCGAAGGTGAGCATGCCGATCGTCGTGATCTTGGCCTTTTCGAGGTTCTCGATCGTGGTGAGGGAGCTGCAGTTGTGGAAGGCCGAGGTCCCGAGCGATTCGATGCCCGTTTCGGGAAGGCGGACTTTGGTGAGCTTGACGCAGTTGGCAAACGCCTCGCTGCCGATGGTACGGACGCTGTCGTCCACATAGACGCTCGTGATCTCACGTCCGCCGCGGAGCGCCCTGTCTGCGATACTCGTGACGGGCCTGCGCATATCTTTGCCCGCAAAGACCGATCCGAAGATGGGGCCGATCTTCACTTCCCCGTTCTCCGCGATGCCGCCGATGCGGTATGCCTCATAGGCGTCGCCGCCGTCGATGAGGCGGTACAAGATCCCGTAGCTCTCCTCTTTTTGATAGGGTTGGGGTTCCGACCACGCCGACTGCAGGGAATTCTTCCTGCCGCCGATCGCCTGGATGCGGATGAAATACTCCCCCTTTTCGAGGCTTGCGAGCGAATAATTGGAGCGGTGCACAGGGTAGGTATCGACCCACTCGTTTCCCGTATCCCCGAGCTTTGTGACCTCGACGTTGTAGCTCCTTGCATCCTTCACATCGCTCCAGACGAGCGTATCGTTTTCGTCGAGATAAAATCCGACGGGGGTCTCGAGTTTTCCGCCGCAACCTACGGAGAGAAGCAACAGCAATGAGGAGAGAAGTACGGCGATCACGATCTTAAATTTTTTCATGATCATCCTCCTTGCTTACCTCCACGGCCGTTCGCGCCCGCCTTTTCCTTTTGCTCTTTGCGTTCGCGCACGATCTCGTGGATCCATTTGAATTTGAATTTTCTTACAATGATATCGAGCAGGAAGAGCACCATCGCCACGATCAAGAGGATCCAGCGGGGATCGAACGTGCGGTCGAGATCCGTAACAAAGTCGAGGAACACGTTCCACGGCTCTTCGATGCTCACGGTGTTCCCGCCGCCCCTTAGCGCGAGCGTGGAGAGGAATACTTGGGGATCCTGCACTTCTACGCCCTCCACCGTCGCTTCGCCGTATTCCTTGGAATAGGAGAAGACTTTGTAGAATTCGAGCGTGCTGTTCTCTACGACGTTCCCTCCTGCATCGACGCGCTCGATCAGGATATGATAGAGCCCGGGGAGGGTCACGACGAAGTCGCAGCGGGAATAGCCCGAAGTGCTGTCGAGCGGCAGTTTGATGTAGCAATCTGCGCGGTTTTTGCTTCCGTCGAGGGGCACCGAGACCTCTTCCTTCGTCTCGGGGTCGGTATATACGATCTGCCCCCGCAGCTTCTCCCCGCTTTCGAGCGCTTTGCGGGGGGAAACACTGAGTTCGTTGATATAGTTTTCCTCTTGGAATTTGTAATCGATGTTCTGCACGCGGATGTTCTCGAGCGGCATGAGGTTGGCGATCGCATTGAGCAGCAAGCGCCGCCCGTCCGCGTCCGCGAGGAACCCGCCCGACCACTTTCCTCCGATATCGCAGAGGAAACTGCCGACGGAGCCCTTGCCGAACTTCCACTGTGCGTAGATGGGGACATCGTATTCGCCCTGAAGGATGACCTTGGCGTCCGATTTGATCTTGGTGCCGTAGAACCCGCCGAGGGTCGCCTGCATGGCACGGTCGCTCATGCCTTCCACGCCGCCGTAATTCACGCCTGCGACGACGGGAGAGAGCGTATCCGCGATGAGGGGATGGAATTCCTCTGTTTTCGATTCCTCGACGGCCTTGGCCTGGAGGTCCTCCGTCATCTGCGAGACGCATTCGAAGGCCGAATTGGCAACATAGACGTGCCCGCCGTGTGCCTTGAAATCCGTGCACAGCTGGTTTTCGGGGCCGATGACGAGCAGCGAGAAGGTGATCCCCGACTGCGTATAGGTATCGACGCATTCGAGGAAGGCATCGTCGTCGGCGGGTTCGCCGTCGGTCACGATGATGATGTGCCGCTTATCGACGCGGTCCTCGCTGTTGAGGGCAAATCCCGCACGTTCGACCGCGGGCGCAAATTCGGTGCCGCCGTTGCCGTCGATATTGCGGATGGCATCGCGGATGGCATCCTCTTGCGTACGGCGGGTGAGCGGAAGGACGAAGCCGTAGGTGCTGCCGAGCGTCATGAGGCCGACGAAATCGCGTTCGGTGAGGATATCGAGGCACTGCGCGGCCCCCTCTTTCGCCCATGCGAGCTTGCTCTTTCCATCGGGCTGGACCGAAGACATCGAGCCCGAGACGTCGACGATGATCATGACGCCGAGCGGCGGGGTGTAGTTGATGACTTCGACGGGAAGGATATCGTCGTAGACGGTATCGCCCGCCATCTCGGCACGGTTGTAGCCGTGGGGGCTGCCCGCGGCGTCGTCGCCGCCCGCGGTGAAGACGCCGCCGCCGTAGTCATAGACATAGGAATAGAGCGCTTCATCGAACCCTTCGGGCATATCCGAAGGGGCGATATTGTTCAGAATGATCTGATCGTAGGCACGCAGATCGTCGACGGTGTGCGGGGCGCTGTCTTCGTTGATCAAAAACTGCTTTACGTCGTATTCCACCGTCTCCTCCGAGGCGAGGAGCTCGCTGATGGGCTGCGAGGCGCCCGTTGCGCTCTCGAGGATGGCGATCTTCGTGAAGCTCTCCACGTGGAGACATGCGCGGTAGGAGTTGTTCTGGGGGATGAGGTCGCCGCGGCTGTCGATCGTCGCCGTGATCTCGTGCAGACCGCCCTCGGTGAAGGTATGGGTGAAGGGAACGAGCTGGATGCCCCCCGTGATCGCGAGCTGCTGCCGTGCGATCTCCTCACCGTTGTCCGAGAAGACGACGTCGCAGGAGCTGCCGCTGCTTGCGGCCAAGGATTCGACCTGCACCATGAGCGTGGCTTCTTGGTTGATATCGATGTGGGTCTCGGGGAAGATGATGTTCGTGACCCGCACGCTGTCCCCCATAAGTCCGCCCGCGAGGTAGACGGTATCGATACGGATCCCCCGCGCCGTGACGCTGCGGACAGCATCGAGCGCATTCTCATCGGTCTCCGCACCGTCGGTCACGAGCACGATCTTGGCCGATGCGGGATAGTTGAAGAGGCTTGCCGTATATTCGAGCGCCGCGGCGATATCCGTCGCCGTAGTATCGGGCAAGACGCCCGCGAGGGCCTCTTGATATCGATCGTAGAGGAGCTCCGTCTCAAAGGAGAGCCCCACGGCCTCTTTCTGCGTGAAGCCAAAGAGCACGACGCCCATCTTGAACCCATCGTAGCCGCCTTCCGAGAGCACGCGCTCCACGAATTCGTCGCGGCGCTCGGCGACGTCTTCCTGTGTATCCGAGACGTCGACGAGCACGATCACTTCGTTCTCGAGGTTGTTGACCTGATAGGTGAAGGTGATGCCCGCAAGCACGAAGATGACGAGCACCATGACGATGCTGTGCAGCACCATCGAGATGATGCGGTTGCGCGTTCTGCGGTAGCGCTTGTTCAGAAGGAAATACGGGATGAGCGTGAGCGCGATCGCGGGGATGATGAGCAGCAACAGCCAAGGATGTAGAAAGATTATACCGAAATTATGCATCGCTCACCTCACTTCGCCTGACGGCCCTGCAGCCAGTATTCGAGGAACAGGAAGGCGACGAGCGCCGCGGCAAACCAGATGAGGAGGTCGTCGTAGCTATCGGCAAATTCCCAATTTCCATAGGGATCGTTGAGCTCGTATTCCACGTTGAAGAGGTTGCTTTCGGCGGCGGGCGTCTTCACATAGACGCTCGTCTTCGTCTTCTGGCCGTAATACGTATCGAGTTCGAAGGTATAGGTCCCGGGGAGCCGCGGGATGACGGAGGTCGGGAACTTCGTGAGCGGTTCATCCTGCCCCGAATATACGACCTTGTCCCCACGGGCGTTGACGGGAATCGCCTCGTTGACTTCGAAGGAGGTCCCCTCCACCGTCGAGGGGAAGAAGTAATTCATGAGGTTGGCCCAAAGGAACATCCACTCGGGAAGAATGGCGATGTTCGAGTAGTGTACGCTGAAGGAGACCACCGCGACTTTATCGGGCCCGTCGTTGCGCACGAGCAACATGGGATAGTGCTGCGGCGTGGCTTCCATGAGCATTTCGTAATCCGAGTTATACTGCAGCTGACGGAATGCCTGTATCGTGATCTCGCCGATCTTCATCGCGTTGGTGACGGGGCTGGAGATGCTGCTTTCGAGGTAGATATCCCCGTTCGTGCTCGTCGCTCTCCCGAGGACTCTGAGCCCCGAGGAGGCGGGAAGATCCACGGGGTCGAGCACGATCACGGCGCCGTCCGTCGGGAAAGCATTCAGTTCGTAATGCTCGAAGATATAGAGATCGAACCCATCCATGGCGGGAGATTTCCCGAGCTGGACTTCGGTGATCTGGATATCCCAACGATCGGCGAGCCGCCGCCGCAAGGTATCGAGCGCGGTGTTGACGAAGGCGTTGGGCAGAAGCGAAGCATACTGCACGCGGATGACTTCCTTGTGTCCGCCGTAGAGATCGAAGTTGTCGTCGCTCGTGTAGCTGTCTTCCTCGCCCGCATCGACTTGGATGTGGATGGAGGAATAGCTGTAGAACTGCTCCCCCGCGCCCAGCTGGATATATTCCACCGTGCTGTCCGTCCCCTTCGCCCTGCAGAAGACGAGGCGCTTGGGCTCATCGCGGGAGCAGGCGACCTGCGTGTGGATGGTGATCGGCGGAGCGATCTCGCTCGCATCATAGGTGTTGGGGTTCTCTACGGTGATCTCGAGGTCCAAAGAGAGCTCGTCTCTGCCGTAGCAGGCGACGTCGACCGTGAGTTCGCAGTAGCCTTCGACGATCGTCGCCTCTGCATCGAGGATGGCGGCGTTCCACTCCCCCGCCTTGGCGACGTTCACGATCTCCACCGACCCGGGTGCCGCGTACGTCGTATCCGTGTAGAGGCTGATCGTCGCATTGGGGTTGACGGAGAGGACGTCCTTGGCGAGTTCGATCGCCGCGTCGATATTCGAGGTGCCGTAGGAACACATATAGGCGAGAGTCTGCTCGTCGTAGACATCGCCTTGGTAGTAATCTTCCTCTTCCGCCGCATCCTGAAGTTTCTCGAATTCCGCATTGAGGATCGAGCGGTCCCGCAAAGAGATCCGCGATGCGAGGACGCGGGGAGATTCATCGGCAAAGATGAGCGTGGCATACCCCCCTGCTCCCGTGACAGAATCGCAACGGCTCTTCGCCGCCGCAATGGCACGTTCGAAGCGGGTCTTCCCGTCTTCATCGCGCGCGCGCATGCTCGCGGAGGAATCGAGGATGACGATGATATCCGTCTTATCCGATTCGTTCTCGTGGTAGATGACGGGCTGCGCAAGGGTGAGACCGATCCCCGTGAGGATCAGGATCTGGCATAGGAAGACCAACAGATTCCTGATCTTCGAGATCGGGATCCGCCGCCGTTTCTTCAAGCTGAGCTGCCACACGAAGGTCGAGGAGACGTGCTTCGTCTGGTAGTTCGGCTTGATGATATAGATGATGATGAGCGCAAGGACGCCGAGCAGCCCCAACAGTCCGAGCGGGAGCAGTAGCTTCATCATGACATGACACCTGTCTTGAGCAACTCCCCGAACAGGACCTGTTCGATGGGATGCTCCGTGGATACGGAAATATACCCCGCCTCGCGCTTTGCGCAGAACGTACGGATATCGCTCATGTACTCCGCGAGCGTCTCCGCATATGCCTTCTGCATACCGCGCGAGATGGTGAGCTTCATGTTTTTAGGGTCGGAAGCATCGACCGCTTCGGAATCGAGCATATGGACCCGTCCATCGTAGACGGGCTCGATCTCATCGGGCGTCAAGACCTGCAAGAGCAGCACCTGCCGCTTTTTGTAGGCGAGATAATCCACCGCCTTCTTCCAATTTTCGGTGAAAAAGTCGGATATGATGACGGAAATGCCGTTGTGATCTCCCGTATCCGAGACCTGCGTCACGCAGGCTTCGATATCCGTGTCGCCGTCGAAAGTGAGCTCCTGCAGGCCGCCCACCGCACGGAAGAAGGAATTCTTCCCCACGATGGTGCCGAAGGGGTTCTCCGAGACGTTCCCCCGCATGAACTGGAAGGAGAGCTTATCCATGCTCTGTACGGCCAAAAAGCCGATCGCAGCGGCCGCCGCGACGCAATAAGATGCCTTCCCGGGGTTCTCTTTGCCCATCGACCCCGAGCAATCCAGAAAGACCTGCACCTGCATCTGCCGTTCATCGGTGAAGAGGCGGAGGAAATATTTTTCGAAGCGGCTGAAGAGGTTCCAGTCGATGCGGCGGATGTCGTCGCCGAGCTGGTATTCTCTGAAGTCCGCGAATTCGACGGTCTGACCATACGTCTTCACGAGATGCTTTCCCCCGAAGTACCCCGCAAGGTTGGAGCGGAGGTTGAGCGAAAGCGTCTCGAGACGGCTGAAGAAGGCGTCGTTTAAGCAAGTGATCTTCATCGCTGCCCTGAAAACTTAGAGTTGTTTCTTGTATTTTTTATCGACTTCTCCGAGGATCATGCGGATGATCTCATCTGCGGAGATACGCTCTGCGACCGCCTCGAAGTTGAGCTTGATGCGGTGACGGAGCACGGGATATGCGAGTTCGGCGAGATCCGAGTAGGCGACGTTGAATCTCCCCTTGATGAGCGCCATGACCTTGGCGGCCGAGATGAGCGCCTGCCCCGCACGGGGGGAAGCACCGACGCGCACATACTTCTTGGAAGTCTCCGTGGCGCATTCGCTGTCGGGATGGGTGGCGGAAGTGAGGATCATCGCATACTTGAGCACTTCCTCGGCGACGGGGATCTGATTGGCTGTCGCACGCATCCTGAGGAGCTGTTCGCCCGTGCAGACCTTGTCCGCAACTTCCTCCATCGTCTTCTGTGTCATGGAGACGATCTGCATGAGCTCATCGAGCGAGGGATTGGGCACGAGCAGCTTGAACATGAAGCGGTCCATCTGCGCTTCGGGAAGCGGATAGGTGCCGTCCTGCTCGATGGGGTTCTGCGTCGCGAGGACGAAGAACGGCTCGGAGAGCTTTCTCGAGACACCCATGACGGTGACGGTATGCTCCTGCATCGCCTCGAGGAGCGCGGACTGCGTCTTGGGCGTCGCACGGTTGATCTCATCGGCGAGGACGATGTTCGCGAACACGGGACCGGGCTGGAAGGAGAACTTCGAGTTGCCTGCCTCGTCTTTGACGATGATGTTGGTACCCGTCACGTCCGCGGGCATGAGGTCGGGCGTAAACTGGATACGCGAGAAGGGCAGATCGAACACTCTGCCCAAGGTGCGCACAAGTCTCGTCTTGCCGACGCCGGGGACGCCTTCCAAGAGGACGTTGCCGCCCGCGATCATCGCGATCACGGTGCCTTGCACGACGGGCTCCTGCCCGATCACATCGCGAGCGATCTGCTCGAAGATGTCGTTGCACTGCTGACTGAACTGCTTGATGTCGTTTTCTGTTACCATGGTTCTATCCTTAATTTTTTTCCGAATTGCCGATTTTTGCACCCCATGTGCGAAAAATATTTACAGGGGCGTTACACGCTAACGCCGCGGGGCCGAAGACGAAAGCCTTCAGCGCCGCGGTGCCATGTGAGTTTCGAAGTTTTCCCTATCGGAAGACGCCGAAGTGAAGTTTGCGTCAGTTCCCGCCGGAAGATCCCGCATCCGAGCCGCCCGAGCCCGAGCCGCTGCCGGAGCCGTTGTTGCCCTTATCGATGCCGTCGTAATAATCCCCTACGAGATCCTTCATGTTGTCGGGAATATTGCCGTCCTGATCGAAGCGGTCCGAAGTGTTCTGCTGTGCATTCCCGAGTTCATCGCCGTAGTAGGTATTGCCGTTGGTGATCTGCTGATCGGCCGAATCGTGCGAATAATTCTTATCGTTGGGCAAAGGCGGTGTAGGATCCGTAGGCGGAGAATCGGGAGGCGGCGGGAAGCTGTCGTCATTGTCGTCGTTCCCCTTCGGGAGCTCATCGATGACATAATCGCCGCCGAGCGTATCCTGCACGGGCTCGAACATAGCCGAGGCCACGATGGGCTGGGAGATGTTTTCATCGATACGGTAAGGGCTCTTGCCGCCGTCCGTCCAACCTGTGAAGACGTAACCCGCCGCAGGGACCGCATAGATCGCGGGCGAGGAGCCGCCTTCATCGATGGTGTAGCTGATGGAATCCGTGCCGTCGAGGATGAGGCTGTAATCTCCGCCGTTGTATTCGACGATGTACCCCCTCACTTCTTTCTCATTGGCATACTCCTTATAGACCGAGTACGTGCACTCGAAGGTGTGCAATACGACTTCCTCTTTGGAGAGAAGTTCGACGCCGCTCGGGATGGCATCCGCATAGTAGAGCGAGCCGACCGTCGTCATGCCCACGCCGCACACGCCGACCGCCGCGACCGCCACGATGAGCGATACGGAGACGGCGACTTTGAGGAGCATCGGATCGAGACGGGACATCGCCTTCTGGGCGTCTTCGCGCTGAAGACGGGCCATGTAGCTATCGTCGTTCTCGAGCTCGATCATGGTGAGAAGACGCTCTTCGAGGCCGAGCTCATCCACGCGCTTTGCGATCGCACGCGTCGTCGGGCGGAACTTAAAACGGTAGAAGAGGAATCCGGATGCAACGCCCGAGGCTACGCCGAGCCCGAGCGCCAAAAACAGCCCCGCTTTGAAGCCGAAGAGCCACGAAAGAAGCGCCGTTACGGCAAGCACGCCGCCGCCGATGATCAGCCCGCACAGGCAGGCTTTCAAGACGCTTTCGCGGAAGAGCTTATCGTGATACTTTTTGAAAAGATTCTGTTCCATAGCAATTCCTCCTTTTTCCTGAATTCTACGGTTCTGATACAATTATACAACGTAAAGCGAAAATCTGTCAATTGAAACGCGGCGAAAAACCCAAGGAATCTGCGTATTTTCCATAGTTTATAGATATACCCCCTATAAGCAGAAGTTATATATACATGGTTTTCGCATATAGTTTCCCCGATTTTGCGGGAAACGCGGCATAATTTCAGTTTGTTTTACGAATTTGCCTCCGCGGCAGGGTTTGCTGCCGCGGAGGACTTTTGCTGCGCCGAATCGGCCTATTTTGCCTTATTCGAGGGGTTCGAACACAAAGTTCGCATCGGAGTTCGCGATAAAGAGCGCGCTGTTCATCGCCTGCACGAGGCCGAAACGGGTGCTCTTGAAGGTGACCGTCTGCTCCTTCGTCATGCCGACGAACGCCTTCGCGTTGATGGTGCTCACGCCTGCGGGAATCTCGATGTTCTTGAGAAGCGGCGTGTTCTCGAAGTTGTTGCGCGTATCGCCGATCGTCGTGAGGCTCTCGGGAAGGCTAATCGAGGTGAGCGAGGTGCAGCCCAAGCAGATGCCGTTGATCTGGGTGACGCCTTCGGGGATGACGAGCTTCTCGAGCGAGGTGCAGCCGGTGAAGAAGTCGTAGGCGAGCACCGTGAAGCGGTTGCCGAGGTCGACGTTCTTGAGATCCGCACATTCGCGGAAGGTGTTGTACATCGTCGTGGGAAGCGTCGCTTCGGGATCGCCGTCTTCGAAGGTCACGGAGACGACCTTGCTATTCGCAAACGTGTTGGAGCTCATCGAGGTGACCGAGCCGGGGATCGTGACCTCCGTGAAGCAGGAGTACGCGAACGCATAGGCGCCGATCGTCGTGACGGTCGCGGGGATCTCGATCGAGGTGTAGCTATCGCACCCATAGAAGGTGTAGTAGCCGCCGATCTCCGTCATCTCATCGCCGAACTCAATGGTCGTGAGGGACTTCGCGTTGGCAAAGCCGCGGACGGGAAGTTTGGCGACGCGGTGGAAGACGACCTTCTGCACACCGCTATCCTCGAAGACGCCGCGGGTCTCGCTGCTGCCGTCGTTCTTGGGTGCGCTGCTGCCGCCTGCGCCGATCGTGACGAGCGTCTCTTCCGCGCCCTCGGGTGCGCCGTCCTCAAAGATGACGGTCTCGAGCTGCTTGCAGTTGTAGAATACACCATTGCCGATCGAAGTGACCGTATTCGGGACGGTGAACTCGGTAAGCGCGGAGTTCTGGAAGGCATAGTTGCCGATCGAGGTGACCGTCGCGGGAAGCACGATCTTCTTGAAGCCCGTATCCGCAAAGGCGTAGGTCGGGATCGAGGTGATCGTGAGCGCCGAGAGGTCGAGCGTGTTGACGCCGTGGAGGGAACCCTGGAAGGCGTAGCTCGAGAGTGCCAGCTCGTCGGTAAACTTCAGCGTACCGTCGTCGGAGGTGATCGTAAGGTTGGGGATCGCCATGATGACGGCATTCGTCTTGGCGTTGATGAGCATGCCGTTTTCGACCTTCACATTGGCATTGGTGCCTTCGAGCGTCATCGAGGTGAGGTTCTCGCAATCCTGGAAAGGTGCATAGAACACATTCGTCGTGAGCTTGCTGCCGAGGGTGACGGAGGTGATTCCCGTGCCGCGGAAGGCGTACCGCCCGATGTTGGTGATGTTCGAAAGGTCGGCCATCCCCTCTTCGTCGGAGTTGAAGCGCGTGAGGTTGGAGCAGCCGTCGAAGGCGTAGCCGGAGATCTGTGCGAACGTCGAAGCCGCTTTGAACTGCCTGAGCCCGAGGCATCCTGCGAAGACATAGGAATCGTAGGAAGTCGCGCTCGTGACGTTTTGCGAAGCGCCCGAGGAGAGCCGCGTGAGCTTGGTCGCCTTGCTGAGATCGAAGGTGCCGAAGGGAACCATCATGATCTCGATCTCGAGCTCTGTGCCCGTCTTATCGCTCGTGACGATCCGCGTGAGCTTCTCGTCGTTCTGGAAGGTGTAGGTACCGAGGTGGGTGACCGTCGTCGGGACGATGACTTCCGCGAGCTTGGGGCACTCCGCGAAGATCCACTTGGACCCGAGGGAGGTGAAGCCCGAAGCGAGCTGTACGCGGGTGAGCTTCTCGCAGCCCTTGAACGCACCTTCTGCCCAGCTCGTGACCGTCTTGGGGATGACAAGCGACGTGAAGGCAGTGTTCGAGAACGCGTAGGTGCCGATCTGCGTGACCTTCTCGAGGTTGATCTCGGCAAGGCTCGTACAGTTGTTGAATACCCAGCCTGCGAGCTTGGTGCACTTCTCGGGCAGGATGACCTTCTTGACGGCCTGACAGCCATCGAAGGTATAGGCTTTGGCCGTGTCGGAAGCCGACGTCGCAGAGGTGCCGATGCAGCTGAGGTTGATCCCGGAGAGATCGAAGGTCCCCTCTTCCTCGGAGTTGATCTTGGAGAGCCGCGTGCAGCCCTGGAAGGTGTAGGTGCCGAGGTAGTTGAGCGCGGCGCCGTCTTCCGTCGTCGGCAGGATCACTTCGGTGAGACGCGTGCAGTTCAGGAACATGTAGTTCGGGAGCGACTTGATCGTCTTGAAGGAGGAGAGATCTGCCTTCGTGATGCCCGTACCCGAGAGCATATAGGTGTTGAGCGTGGTGACCTTGGTGAACTGCGCGAGGTTGAAGGATGTGATCCTCGGGCAATCCCTGACGAGGCTACCGGGCAGCGAGGTGAAGTTCTCGGGGTTCTCGAAGGTGAGCGAGGAGAGCCGCTCGCAGCCCTGGAAGAGCGAGGTGCCAAGCGACTTGGTGCGTTCGCCGATCGTGACCGAGGTGAGCCCGGTATTCTGGAAGATCGAGCTGCCCGCGAGGTTGAGCACGTTTTCGAGGCCCACCACTTCGGTGAGGTTCGTGCAGTTCTTGAATGCGGAGCCGCCGAGCAGGTCGAGGTTGGGAGGCAGGATAGCCTTCTTGATCGACGTGCAATCCTGGAAGGTGTAGCAGCTTCCCGACGAGGTCTCGGGCTTGAAGCTCGAGCCGGGCTTCGAGCCATACATGTACTGCAGGTTGACGAGCCCCGAGAGGTCGACCGTCCCCTCTTCGTCGGAGTTGACGCGCGAGAGGTTGGTGCAGCCATCGAAGGTGTAGCTACCGACGTAGGTGAGCGAAGACGGGAGCTTCACAGACGTGATCGAGACATTATCTTGGAAAAGAGAATTCTGCAGTTCCTGAAGCTTGAGGCACGCCGAGAGATCGACTTCTTCGACGAAGCAGCGATAATCGAATTGGTAGGCGCCGAGCGTCGTGATCCCTGCGCCGAACTTCAGCGATTTGAGGTTCTTGCAGCCCGAAAACACGCCACCTGCCGTGGCGGTGCTCGAACCTTCGCCGAGCTTTTCGAGACGGTCGCAGACCTCGAGGTTGATGGATTCGAGGGAAACGCAGTTCAGAAACGCCGTTTTTCCGATCTCGGTGAGCACGCTGCCGTTCGCGAAGACGACCTTCTTGAGGCTGACGCAGTTTGCGAAGGCGTTGTCGCCGATCTTCTGGACGGAGGCGGGGATGCGGATCTCGACGATCTCGGTCTGCCCGTTGAATGCGCCGCCGCCGATCTCGGTACCGCCTTCGGGGATCTGGAAGATACCCTCATCCTTGTTGTAGGCGCCGCACACGTACTTGACGACATTGCCTGCCGCATTGTAGATGATGGGCGGCTTGCTCGAGAGGTAGGTGTTATCCTCGGCGATCTCGATGGTCTGCAGGGCGCTGCAGCCCGTGAAGACGTTGTTGATATCGTTGATGGAAGCCGAGAGCGAGACGGTCGTCAGCTTGCCGCAGAACATGAAGAGGTTCGCGCCGAGGCTGATCGGACTATCGGGGTTCTTCGGGAAGGCGAACTTGCTGATGCCCGTCCTCGAGAACGCAGAGGCGCCGATGGAGGTGATCGCACTGTTCTCGGGGCTCTCCCACGTGATGGAGGTGAGGCCCGTGAGCCCGCTGAAGGCGCTGTCGGCAATGCTCGTCAGGTTAGCGGGAAGCTCGATGGATTGCAGCTTCTTCATACCCGAGAACACGCTCGCGCCCAAAGTGAAGAGCGCACGATTCTCCGTCTCTGCCGCCGCGGCGACTTCGCCCTGCGCGTTGGCGTTCTTACTGAATTGGAAGCTCGTGACGTTCACGAAGTTCGAGAAGGCGGAGTTGCCGATGGATTCGAGTTGGCTGTTGTCGGCAAAGGTGATCTTCGTCGTCGCCGTGGCACGCGTTGCGTTCTGGGCGAAGGCCTCTTTGCCGATGGTCCTGACCGATGCGGGGATGACGAGTTCATCCGCGAAGTGTATATAGTAGAATGCGTTGTCGCCGATCTCTTCGAGCGTAGAAGGAAGGGTGACCGAACCCGCATTGTCCCGCGCCGAGATCGAATAGAAGGCGTAATTTCCGACCTTCTTAAGCCCTTCGGGAAGGACGAGCTCGCTGATCGGTGCGCCGTAGAACACATACGTGCCGATCTCGAGGGTCATGCCTTCCTTCAGAGCCTTGAACTTGACGGAGGCGAGGTGCGAGCTCTTGCCTACGCTGTGACCGGGCGAATCCATACGGAAGGCGTTGTTGCCGAGGTAGGCAAGGCGGCTCGGGAACTCGATCTCTTCGAGCTTATCGAGGTTGCCGAAGGCGCCGTGGTAGTAGGTATCGACGGGGCCGCTGCCAGCGGTCGTCTGAGTGCCGTCCTCGATGCGGAGCGGATCGTTGCCGCCGTCCTCAAAGAGGATGTGCGCAAGAGCGCCGGAGGAGCTACCGACGTAGAACGTATCGGGCTGGATGGTCGTGACGGTGTTGGAGATCGTCACGGTCGCGAGCTTCAGGCACGAGTAGAACATATTCGTGCGCATCGTCTTGAGGCCCTGCCCGAAGGTGACTTCGGTCAAGCCGCCGCAGTGGTAGAAGGCATTCTCGAGGATCTCGATCTCTGCGGGGATGGTGACGTCTGCGGGATCGGGCGCTTCCTCGGTCGGCTCACCGGGAGCGCGATATTCCTTGGTCTTCTCGAAGACGATCTTCTCGACCTTATCGGAGTAGTTGAAGGCATACTTTTCGACGACGTGGACGGACCCGGGAACGGTGACCGTGCCGCTGACGCCCACAGGGCAGTAGAGCAGGGTATAAGGCACATAGTCGAATTCGGGCTTTTCGCTCTCTTTGCTGGAGCCATCTTTATAGACGGCTTTGAGTTGGTAGAGCACGCCGCCGACCGTTGTAAAGTTCTTGCTGCCCTCTGCCACGGTGAGTTTGGAAAGAGAATCGCAGCCGTCGAAGACGTCGATCGCGCCGATCGGGGAGCCCGTCGTCGTCGCCTCGATCTTCTCGAGGGAGGCGGGAAGCACGAGTTCGGTGAGCGCCGAGCAACCCTTGAATACCGAGGCGCCGAGCGTCTTCACGCGTTCGGGCAACGAGAGTTCTTTGAGCTGAACGCACCGGAAGAAGGCGCTTGCTCCGATCGTGAGCTCTACGGGGTCCTGCCCCTCGGGCGTCGGAAGGAAGGTGACTTTTGCGAGCAACTTACAATCATAGAATGCCTGGTCGCCGATCTTCGAGACCTTGCTGTGGAGCGTGATGCCCGTGAGACTGTTGCGGCTGGTGAAGCAGCTTGCGGGGATCTCGGTGACGTCTTCGGGAAGCGTGTAGTCGCCCTCAAACGCCGTCGGGAAGAAGGCGATGGAACGCTTGCCGCTCTCTTTATCCTTTGCAAAGAGCACGCCCTGATCGTCCGTCGAATAGTTCGGGTTGGCCTCGTCGACAACGACCTTCTTCACGGATCTGCCGAAGACGCCGGGGACATCGAACATCGGGCACTTCGCGCCGAGGTTGACCGTCTCGACATAGGCGTTATCCACATTGTTGTTGAAAGCGCCTTCGCCGTATTCCACTTTATCGAGGGCGGCGTTGACCGTGACTTCCTTCAACTTCAACATCGAGCCGAAGCTGCGATTGCCCATGGAATAGAGGTTGGCGGGCAGGATAAGCTCGGTCACCTTATTGTTCGAGGACATAATCTCCGACGAGGAGGAAGAACCGGATTCGGGCTTCGACCTGCGGTAGTAGAAGAGGTAGAAGGCATTCTCGCCGATCTTAAGCGGATTGCTGGTTTCGGTACCCCCGAACTTGAGGGTGTCGGCAAGATAGCAGCCTTCGAACGCGCGTGCGCCGATCTCCGTGACCCATTCGGGGATGACGATGTTGCGCACCGTGGTGTTGTAGAAGAAGGCCTTCTCGCCGATCTTGAAGACGCCCGAAGGAATGGTGACGTCTTTCACGCCTTCGCCGCGCGGGGCCGCAAAGACGACTTCCTTGCCCTCTGCGCCGTTGTCGCGGATGACGAGCCCGTTTTGTACGCTGAGCTTGCCGCCCTCTTCGATCTCGATCTCCGCAAGGCTGCGGAACAACATGAGCGTCTCGGCGGTGAAGGTCGTCTCAATGCGCTTGGGCAGGGTGATCTTCGAGAGGTAAGAACCGTTGGAGATGTAGGTGCCCTGCTCGTAGTAGAGTTCGTATTTGTAGTTGTTGGAGACCATCATCGGGTCGATGGTGAGCGGCTGAACGTCCTTATCGCCATCGGGTTCGAAGTAGATCTCACGGAGCGAAGAGCTGAAGGAGAAGGCGCCGCGCGCGATCCTCGTAACGCTCGAGGGGATGTTCACCTGCGTGATGCCGCCGCTGGTGTCGCCGCCGCTGGAGTAGGTGGACCTCACGTAATACGCACCTTCGACGATGGCGGTGACGCCGTCGGGAACATCGAGCACGCCCGTCATGCCATAGGGGACATAGCGGAGCTCGAGCTCGCCCGTTGCGCTGTTCTTGCGCAGGAGCACGCCGTTGGCCGAGGAGAACACCTTCTCTTCGGTATTCTCTTCCACTTCATAGACTTCGCACCATTGGAGCTTGGTGCAACCCGTGAAGCATATGCCCGTAAGGCCGAAGTTGATGTTCGTCACCGTATCGGGGATGGAGAGGCGCACAAGCGTCGTGCAGTTGGAGAAATCGCCGAGGTCGACGACGGGCTTTCTTTCGCCATTGTCGATCGAGACATAGGCGGGGATCGTCACTTCGGAGATGTAGCCGATCGCGGGGCCCTTGTTGACGCGGTAACCGTTTTCGACCTCTTCAAAGGCGAAGAGCATCTGATAGGAGGCGTAGACCGTGACGTCGGCATCGGAGAGGAAGGGCTGTGTGCTCTGCCCCTTGAAGTCCGTGATCTGGATACCGACATCCGAATCGAGGCGCCATGCTTCGAAGACGCGCGTCGCATCCAAGCAACCGGGCACGGGGAGCTCGAAGGACTCGCCGAACTTGACGACGACGGAGGTCGCTTTGAAGCTCTCCGCATCGCCGTATCTGCCGAGGTTGAAGGTGACGGTGATATCGTTGGGGATCCAAGCGGCGTAGATCGAGCGATCGGAGTTGCCGTCGAAGTATCTATCCTCATAGGGAAGGCCTTCGCCGTCGCCGCCGTTGGGCGCCGTATACCAACCGCCGAACTTGTAGCCATATTTCTTGATCCACGTGGGCAGACTGATGGGATCGCCGTCCGCGACGAACAGCGAGGCGAGCGTATCGCCGCCCTCGGATTCGAAGACGAGTTCGTAGACTTCGACCTCCGTCGTCTTGAGTTCGGAAGTCGAGCCGTTCTTGTAGACGGCCATGACGCCGATGGTGTTCGTCCCCTTCTTATCGAAGGTGATCGCGCAAGAGTTCTTGCCGTCGGTGACTTCGATGGGCTCGCCGTCGTTGAGCACGACGCGGTAGGTCTCGACGCCGATGACAGGGTCCCATGTGACTTTTCCGCCGTCGTAGCGCACTTCACCCATCTGATTGGTGACGCTGAGCGGATCCGACCAGAGCGAGCTCGTCGCTTCGTCGGTGCCCTTTGCGCGGACGGAGAGTTTGAATTCGGTCTTGCCTTCTACGAGGTCGGCGAAGTCGAACGAGGTGCCGACGGCATCATAGATACGGCCGTCGAAATCGATCTCGTAGCCCTTGTTGCCCTCGACGGGATCCCAAACGATGCCCGTGCCGCTGAAGCGCAGGTTCGAAGGGGTCGCGAGGCGGGACTTCGTGCAGGTAAACTCGCTCGCTTCGGGAAGGATCCAACCGCGGGCGACAGGCTGCACGGACACGGTGTATTCGCCGGTGCCGTAGGATTTGAAATCAAAGGTGAGCGCGTTGCCGATGTTCTCGTTGAAGAGCTCCTCGCCCCCCTTCGTCACCTTGACGATGTACCCCGTCGCCTTTTCGACGGCGTCCCAAGTGATGTTGCCCGTCTCGGCGTCGTATGCGACGTTCTCGACGGCATCGAGCGTCCGCGTGAAGGTAAACGTCTCGGACGTGGAGGAGATGTACCCTTCCGCCGTCGCCTTGACGGTGAAGAGGATGCCGCCCGCACGCATATCGCAAGCCGCGAACGACCAGCTCGTCTCGGTGTTCAGATCGATCTCATTGTGCACGTGGCCTTCCGTACCGCAGACAACGGTAAGGTAGTAGTGCTCTGCGTTTTCGACGCTGTTGAAGAGCAGCGTGGATTCTTCGACGGTGAAGACAGATACGCGCGCGAGTGCTTTATTATTATAGTAGCGCGTCGTCGTTCTGCCGTTCAGGGTGACTTCCACTTTGTATTCGCCGCCTGCGCCGCCCGCGAAATCGTAGGCATAGGTCCCGTTGCCGGACTGACGGCCCGTCGCGGGCTCCTCGGCATCGGGGGCGGTGATAGAGATCGTGAAGTTGTTGTTCGCGCCGCTTGCACGGATCGCAACGCCGCTCTCGGAGAGCGAGACGACGGGAGCGCCGTTCTCATCCCAGACGGCATAGAGCGTCGTGTTCTCGGCGAGGACCTGATCGGTATATTCATAGGTGAGCTTGCTTGCCGAAGCGAACTGGCTCACGTACCAACCGACGAACTTCACGCCGTCCTCACGCACAGGCTCGGGCAGACGGTAGAGCTTGCGGCCCGCCGTCTCCTGAGGTGCGGGGGCATCCGCTTCCTCGGCGCCTTCGTAGTTGAGGTCGAATTTTACCGTGTACTCGGGATCGAGCTTGGCGACGAAATAGGCATAGAGCGTCGTATCGGCCGTAATGGGCTGGCTGAAGTAGAACTCCGTGCGGTGGGAGACATCGGTATACCAACCGATGAAAGCACTACCGTCCTTCGCGGGATCGGCAGGCGCCTCGATCGTCTTCCCGTTGAGTACGGAGACATCGGGGAGCTTGGTTCCGCCGTCCGTCTCGAACTTCACGGTGAAGTTGACCTTCTTGAGGAATTTGTAGGTCGCGTCGCCATAGGGCAACGAGATCGACGTGCCCGCATAGCTTGCGAGCATGGGATCCCCCTCCGAAGGATTTAAGGTCAAAGCCTCGCCCTCGAGGACGTAGCTGCCCGACGATGTGTCGTCGCCCATCACGAGGGTGTACTTATTGCCCTTTGCAAGTGTGAGAAGATACTCCGTCCCGTCGGCGTCGTAATAATATTCGCCCGACTCGGCGGCAGGAGTTTCATTCTCGTCGGTGCATCCGGCGACAAACGCCATTACACCCATGAAAGCGAAGATCAGACATACGATCATCAAAATTCTGCGCTTCATATTTTGACTCCTTTTATTTTGGTCTGCAATTATTATACAACGCAGGCGCGATTTCTGTCAAATGAAACACGCGCGAAATATAGATTTATGCACCCTTCTTTCATTCTTTATACAAATACCTGCTATAAGAAAAAATTATACTTGGCAAAAATTCGCACCAATTTCGTACATAATTCACAAAAAAAGCGAGGAAGAAACACAAAGCATGCCAAACGGCGCGGAGAGCACTCCAAATGAGCATAATCTCACGTTATGGAAGCTCGGAGGAGTTCGGGGCGCATGGGCGGCGGCGAAACGGTATATTCTTGCGCCGTGCGGCGCTGCGGAAAAACACGGGCTGTCGCATAGAAGTCGGGGCGGCGCGGCATACTCTTTGCATGAAAACGATCACGGGCGATTTGCATGCGACAAAGGAAGCCCTCAAAAGGCTCCTGCCCGCGGAGGATATTCTGACATTCGGCTTTTCCGCGCGGCGGGGGCTGAAATTCGTGTGCGTCTTCGCCGACCCCATCACCGATAAGGAAGCGCTCGGGGAGCAGGTCATCCGTGCGCTCCTCTCCTACGACGGCCCGCCCGTCGCCGCGGAGGTCGCCAAAAAACTCACCTCGCCCGAAATAAGGCGGGGGACCTCCCTCGATAAACTCGCCGCGGAGGTGCTCTCGGGCAACCCCGTGCTGCTCTTCGAGGGCATGGATGAAGGCATCGTCGTCGGCACCAAAAAGGTGGTGACGCGTGCCGTCGCGGAGCCTTCGACGGATGTGGCCGTAAAGGGCCCCCGCGAGGGCTTCATCGAGGACGTGAAGACCAACACCTCGCTCGTGAGGAAGCGCTTCAAGACGGCGGATCTGCGCATCGAGATGCTCGAGATCGGGCGGCGCTCCAAAACGTGCGTCGCGCTCTGCTGGCTGGAGGGCACGACGCCCGCAAAAACGATACATGAGGTCAAAAAACGCCTCATGGAGATCGATATCGACATCATCCCGGATAGCTCGTATCTCACCCATTTTCTCGTCACCCGCCCCTATTCGCTCGTAAAGCAGGTGGGCACGACGGAAAAGCCCGATATCTTTGCCGCGAAGATCGCAGAGGGAAGGCTCGGGCTGCTCGTAGACGGCTCCCCCATCGCGCTCACGCTCCCCTACATGCTCATCGAGGACTTCCAATCGAGCGAGGATTACTTCGTACCCCCTTACCGTGCGACGTTTACGCGCATTTTGCGGCTTCTTGCGCTCATCGCGGCCATCTATCTCCCCGCCTTCTACGTCTCCGCCCAGCTCTACAAACTGCAGCTGTTCCCCGTAAAACTGCTGCTTACGATCGCGGGGAGCATCCGCGATATCCCCTTCTCCCCCTCCCTCGAGATGCTGCTCGTGCTCTTCGTGCTCGAAGTGCTCAACGAGGCCTCCATCCGCATGCCGCGGTACGTCGGGATGGCGCTCTCCGTCGTGGGGGCGCTCGTGCTCGGGGAGACGGCCGTCTCTGCGGGATTCGTCTCGACGCCCGCGATCATCATCATCGCTTTCTCGGGCATCGGGCTCTACGCCGTACCCAACCTCATCGAGCAGACGAGCGTGCTTCGGCTCGCCATGCTCCTCATCGCGGGGAGCATCGGGCCCTACGGCATCATCCTCGCCACGGCGTTTGTGCTCGTCTATCTCGTGACGACGGTAAACTTCGGGGTGCCGCTCGTCGCCCCGTTTGCCCCGCTCTCGGGGCGGGAGCTCAAGGACAGTTTGGTGAAATTCAACCTTCGATCGCTGAAAATCCGACCCCAGGTCCTCAAAAGTCCCAACAAAAGGAGGATGAAATGAAGATATCCACAAGGCAGGTGCTCTTCTTCCTCGCCTGCGTCGCACCCGTAGGGAAGATCGTCCTTCTGCCCGCACGGCTCGCCGAATCGGCCGCGAACGATCTCCTCTTCCCCCTCGCCATGCACTATCTTTTGCAGACGGGCGCCGTCTTCTTGGTGCTTCTGCTTGCAAGACGGGGGCAGAGCTTTTTCGGCCTCATGCAGCGCTCCTTCGGGAAGATCGCGGCGAAGATCCTCCTCACCCTCTACGCCCTCTTCCTCTTCTTTGCGGCGCTCCTGCCCCTTCTCGAGCAAAAACTGCTCGTGCAGAGCGTGTTTTACGATACCCTGCCCTCCCTCGTCTCCTTTTCGCCCTTCTTCCTGTTCGCGGCGTTCATCGCCGCAAAGCCCCTTTCGGCGAGCGGACAGGTATGCGATCTTCTGGCGCCCATCGCGATCGCGGGGATGGCGGGAATCTTCATCCTCTCGGCGGGGAGCGCCGATCTTTTCGCCCTCTCCCCCGCCTTTTCCTCGGGGGCCTCGGGCATTTTTACGGCCTTCCGCGACGGCTTCGGCTGGTTCAGCGACGCCGCCCTCCTCCTCCCCTTCCTCGGGACCTTCGAATACAAAAAACACCTCGCCCTGAAAGGTGCGCTGTGCTACCTTACGGGCGGGGCTGTAGTCATTCTTTTTACTGCGATCTTCTACGGGATCTTTCAGGAGACGGCGACAAACCAGCTCTTCGCCTTCACCGCGACGTCCAAATTTTTTGCGGGGATCTCCACGCTCGGGCGCATCGACTACCTCTTCATCTTCCTGCTCTCCCTCGTGATGACCTTCTACTGCGCGCTGCCTTTGCAGACGGGTGTAGAGTGCCTGCTTCAGGTCTACGGCAGGGGGCGCTATCTTCCCGCGATCTTCTCCGTGGCCGTCTCGGCCGTCCTTCTCGTCCTCTCGGTGCTCCTCGATTATCATTTCACCGAGGTCCTCAAGGCGGTGGGGGGAACGCTCTTCTGGCTCTTCCCCCTCTTTTCCGTCCTCATCCCCATTCTTCTGTTGATCTTCGGGAGGCGCCGCCGTGAAACTTCGTAAATTTCTGCATACGCTCCCCATGAAACTCTATCTCATCCTCGCCGCGATCGTCGTCTTCGCCTTCTTTTCCAACGACTTCGGGCTCGTGGATATCCAAAAGACGGCCATCATCCTCGCCGCGGGCATAGATAAGACGGAGCGCGGCTTCTCGGTGACGGCACAGATCGCCGTACCCAAGGGCAGCGACCGCACGACGGGCGGCACTTCCTCGGTGGAGATCGAGGCGGAGGGCGAGACCGTATCCGATTGCATCTCCCTCATCTTCGCCAAGACGGGCTGGGTGCCCAAGCTCGTCTTCTGCGATCTCATCGTCATCGGGGAAGAGGCGGCACGGGAGGAGGACATCATCTCCCATCTCAACTACTTCCTCCGCAACGACTACATGCCCGATTCCTGTATGCTTGCCGTGTGTGCTGGGAAGGCGGGCGCGCTCATCTCCTCGCCGAGCGCCATCGACGACGCCTCCTCGCTCGCCATCACCAAGCTCTTCTCGGATGCGGCGCAAAAATCGGGCATGGTCGCCGTCTCCACCCTGAAGGACTTCACGATCGGCTACTACGGCGTCTCGGAGAGCGGCTTTCTTCCCTACATCCGCATGAATACGCAGGAGGGCGGGCAGAGCGCGGGCGACGGCCATGCCGCGGTCCCCGAAGAAAACCAGAAGGTATACATCGCCGAAGAGACCGCCCTCTTCAAGAAGGGGAGGATGGTCGCCCTCCTCACTCGTGAAGAGACCTTTGCCTTCAGCCTCTTGCGCGGGAAGGTGTTCTCGGGGACGCTCAACGCCATGGACGGGGAGAAGCCCGTCACGCTCACCGTCGTGCGGAATAAGGGCGGCGTCTCCCTCAAGATGAAAGAGGTCCCCACCGCAGAGCTCTCCCTCTCGCTCACCCTACGACTCTGCTGCCGCGGCGTGAGTGCGGCCATCACGGATATCGCCTCCGACAGCGTGAGCCCCGAGATCCTGCAGAGCGCACACGATCTTCTCATAGAGCACGTGGAGAAGCTCTTCACGACGGCAAAAGAGGCGGGGTGCGATCTCTTCATGCTCCGCCGCGACCTCTTCCGCCGCTCTCTGAAGGAATATGCGAAGTGGAAAGATGCGCTGCTCCCCGCCCTGCAGCTTTCG
Organism: uncultured Clostridia bacterium; assembly: GCA_947595585.1. Classification (GTDB taxonomy): domain Bacteria; phylum Bacillota; class Clostridia; order Christensenellales; family Borkfalkiaceae; genus Gallimonas. Next base: position 102,803 of record CANQET010000001.1, on the reverse strand, counting down.
CCCAAGATCGCGCTGAATTCGATGAAATAACTTATTCGGCGACGACGTGGAACATCTCGCAGTCTTCAAGGCGGAAGCATCCCAAAACGCCCGTGAGATAGGTACCCGTATCGAGATGGACTTTGTAGTAATCGGAAATATGATCGCCCCGCGCCCCCGTGCGAAGATAGGGGTGGATGCACGGCGCAAGGCCGAGGTTGACCGTCGGCGTATGCCCGAAGAAGACGCACTTTTTTGTATTCGGGACGAGTTCGGGATCTTTGAAGTTACGGTCGTAGACGAGCTGCCCCGGTTCGGCGTCTTTGAGGGGGAGGATCCGCCCTTCGCCGTCGAGGGGGGCTCCCGCATGGACGCAGAGGAAATGCTCCTCCTCGTAATAATAGGGCAGAGCTTCGAAGCGGTCGACCGTATCCCAATCGAGCAAGGCGCCGTCGTCGGGGAAGTATCCCATAAGACGCGTGAGGACAGCGTCGTAATCATCGGTATTGCGCATGAGCGCCCAATAAAACTTGAGGAATTCGTATTCGTGGTTGCCCGAAAGAAGCACGGCGTTCCCAAGCGAAAACAAGAGCTTGGCAAGGCGGATCGAATGCTTGCCCTTATCGACCATGTCTCCGCAGCAGATGAGCCGATCGCTCCCCGAAAACTTCACCTTGTCCATGAGGCGGCAGAAGAGATCGTATTCCCCGTGCGGATCGGAAAGAAGATATGTCATAGTATCACCTCTTCCCCATTATAGCACGGATCCCCTTCTTTCGCAACAGGGGAAGCGCAAAACGGGGGCGTTCGGAAAAAATCCGAAAATTTTTCCGAAAATTTTTCCGAAACCTCTTGACAACGCCGAATTTTATGCTATAATGAAGCCAGAAATAGAAAATAGCTCACAAAAAGAGTTATTTTCAAACAGGGCGGGATACTCCAATGGACAGATAAGCCTTTGAGGCCAAAGACGAAACGGACGGAAAAGTTCTTCGAAACGTCAATGTGAGCACCGCAAAGCATCATATCGGAGGTACGCGATATGAAAGATTTCCGGAACTTGAAGATCAAGTAGAAGGAGGACACACCGATGTACCATTTTGCACAAGGGGCGAAAAAGTAACCTCGCTTCCGTAACGTGCGGCTGAGCTTCATCCCCGTACAGGGCATATACCCAAACTTGAAGCAAACAGGCTACAGACCCCCTCTACAACTGAATGATGCAGATGGCCCCGTGCAGTTTTGCACGGGGTTTTTCTTGCGCGCAGCGGACCCTCCGCTTTTTCTTTTTTTCGACAAAGTAAGACGTATCCTCCGCCCTCCCTCCAAAGATCTTTCTCTATAATGGTGTGCAAGGAGCGCTTCCATGAAAAGAAAGATCGCATATCCCACCCTCTTGCAATACGCGGCCGTCGCCGCGGCGATGGTGCTCATGAATTTTGCCCTGCCGCAGCGGGAGCCCCTCGCCTTCCCCCTCTTCTACGCCGCCCTCGTGGCAGGCGGCGATCCCCTCGTGCTCGGCGGGGCATACCTGATCGCCTCGGCGGCCGCCCTCTCGTGGCAGGCCTCCCTCTCCGCCGCGATCCAGGGGGGGATGTGTGCGATCGTGTGGAGCATCTACCGCAAACTCGGGCGCAAGGCGGGCTATGAACGGGCGGTGTACGCCGCCTGCGCACAGGTGCCCTTTTTCTTCCTTTTTCCGCACATGGGGTACGATTTTCCGCTCTCGGTGCTGCTACAAAAGGTCGTCCTCGCGGGCGGCTTCGTCATGCTCTGCATGCTCTTCGAAGGCGGGCTTGCAGCCCTTCTCTTCCGCGCATTCCGTGCCCGTCTCACGGCGGGAGAACTCACGGAGATCGCCTGCATATGGCTGTTTACGGGCATGGGGCTCTATGCGGCGCTCGGGAGCGAAGCCTTCTTCGCCCTCTCCCTCTTTGCCCTTCTTCTCTTTGCCGTACTCTTCCGCAGCGCCGTATGCGTCCCCATCGCCGTCGTCCTCTCGGTGCCTCTCTGCGTGATGCGGCTCTCCGCCGTCCCCCTCGCGGAGTACGCCGTATTCTCCACCGTGGCCCTCCTTCTTGCCCCCTACGGGAGGATCCCCGCGGCGCTCTCCCTCTTTGCCCTCTTCGCGGGGGCGATGTTCTTCGAGGGATTATATTCGCAGGGGGCCCTCCCCATTTTATTTACCCTGCTCTCCTGCCTTTTGCCGACGATCGTCGTCATCTGTCTTCCCGAACGCCTCCTCGCCCGTGCGCGCAGAGGCCTCCTCTTCTACCGCGAGAGCACCCTGCCGCGCATCGCCGTCAACCGCAACCGCCGTGCCGTCGGGGAACAGCTCTATGAGGTCTCCTCGCTCTTCCGCGAGATCGAGAATTCCTTCGATACGGCCCGTCCCGAAGACGGCGGCCCCGAGAAACTGCGCAAGCAGCTGCAGAGCAGTCTCTGTACGGGCTGCCACCGCAGAAAGCTGTGTGAGGCCGAGGGAATGGGAGAACAGATGGAGAAGCTCATCGCCGTGGGCAAGGCCAAGGGGAGAGTGGATCTCATCGACGTCCCCACCGAACTCAACCACGGCTGCGTGAACACCGCTGGGCTGCTCTTCGCCCTCAATAAGCACCTTGCCGATCATCACCGCATGACCCTCGAGCTCGAGACGGCGCGGCAGGGTCGGATGCTCCTCGCACGGCAGGCGCACGGCGTAAGCGAGATCTTACGGAACATCGCCCTCGAACAGAGCGCCGAGCTCACCTTCTCCGAGGAGGAACATCTGCTCGCGGAGGCCTTCGCCAAGGCGGGGATCTTGAGCTCGGAGATCTTTCTCTACGGCGAGGGGGAGCACTTCACCGCGACGGCCACGCTCGAAAACAAGGCGAGCGGCGAGAAGATCGCAAAGATCGCGGGCGAGGCGCTCAACATCCCCCTTGCACTCTCCGAAAAGCTTCCCCTCACCGAGGACCGCGCTTGCTTCGTGCTCAAGCGCCGCCCCGACTTCGATGCGGCCTTCGGCATCGCTTCCCGCCCCAAGGAGGGAGAGCTTGCGAGCGGGGATACCCACTCCATTTTGAAGATCGACGAGCGGCGGTTCATCGTCGCTCTCTCCGACGGCATGGGCAGCGGCGAGGAAGCGCGGAAGATCTCCGACCGCACCCTCACCCTCCTCGAAAGTTTTTATAAGGCGCGGATGCCCTCGGATACCGTGCTCTCCACCGTAAACGATCTCCTCGCCTTCTCCTCGGAGGAGCGCTTCGCCTGCTTGGACCTCGCCGCCTTCGACCTCGATTCGGGCGTCGCCGACGTCGTGAAGATCGGCTCCCCGCCCGGGTTCGTGCTCTCGGGGGAGACGCTGCAGGTGCTCGAGGGGGGCTCCCTGCCCATCGGCGTGCTCGAGGCCATCCGCCCCGCCTGCCTTCGGATCGAGATGAAGGAAGACGACTTCCTCATCTTCATGAGCGACGGCATCTCGACCGCGTTTGGCTCCTCGGCCGAGCTGTGCGCGTATCTCTCCAAACTTCATCCGCTCAACCCGCAGTCCCTCGCCGAAGAGATCCTGCGCGATGCCCTCCGCCGCTACCGCGGACGGGCCGAAGACGATATGACGGTCCTCACCGTAAAACTCGCAAAGAGCGCGTAATAAGAGGCCGCGGCCAAAACGTTTGACTTTTTTGTGCGCTCCACATATAATATGGGGAGATATGAAAGCCAAACGGTCTATCGGGGTCCTCCTCATTCTCGGCGCCGCGCTCTGTTTCGCGCTCATGAATCTCTTTGTGAACGCCGCGGGCGAGCTTCCCGTCATGCAGAAGGTCTTCTTCCGCAATCTCGTGGCGACGGTCATCGTCTTTTTCCTCCTGCTCTTCGACCGCAAGAAGTTTCGCATCAAGAGCAGGAAGACTTTGCTTTGGCTCTTTCTCCGCTCCGCCGTCGGTTTTTTGGGAGTGGTGCTCAATTTTTACGCCATCGACCACATCGGAAGCATCTCCGATGCCTCCATCCTCAACAAGCTCTCCCCCTTCTTCGCCATCCTCTTTTCGGCGTTTTTGCTCCGTGAGAAGCCGACGATCCCCGAGATCGTCTTCGTACTCATCGCGTTTGCGGGGGCGGTGTGCGTCGTCGATCCGAGTTTTTCGATGAAAGTTCTGCCCGCGGCCTCGGGCGTGCTCGGCGGGGCGTGCGCGGGATTTGCCTATTCCTGCGTGCGCGTCCTTGGCCAAAAGGGGGAGCGCGGCAACATCACCGTCTTCTTCTTTTCCGCCTTCTCTACGCTCGTCGCTCTCCCCTTCTTTGTGCTGTTTTTCACCCCCATGTCTGCATTACAGGTCATTTTCCTGCTGCTCTCGGGGCTTGCCGCGGCGGGCGGACAGTTCTGCATTACGGCGGCCTATCGCTTCGCCCCCGCCAAGGAGATCGCCGTATACGACTACGCGCAGGTGCTCTTCGCGGCCGTGCTCGGCTACTTCTTCCTCGAGCAGGTGCCCTCCCTTCTCAGCCTGATCGGCTATGCGATCATCCTGTTCGCGGCGATCGCACGCAGGAGCTACGATGCCTTTCGCACCAAAGCGTCCGCACCCGCCTCCGCGCAGCAAACCGGGGGAAAACCCCAAGCAGACCCGCCGCCCCAAAAAAATGAGCACGATACGGGTTAATTCCGTGAATTTGTTGCATTCCGCGGAAAAATGTGGTATGATAAGAGACGGTGAAAGATATGAAGCGCGATCCCAAGGCGGAGCCAAAGAAAAAGGACTCCGCACAATCGAATCGTGAGGCACAGCGCGCAGAGTTCGCCGCACAGTACGAGACCCGCAAACAGCAGGAGATCGAAAAGCTGGCGAAGGAGATCGAAGCGCGCTCGGCATCGGAAAATAAGTCGAAGCACCGCATGTGGTGGATCAAGACCATCCTCCTCTTGGCGCTCATCGGCTTCTCTATCTTTTTACTCTTCGGAATCTCCAATTACCTCACCCCCGAGAGTACGAAGAGCTTCCCTTCGCTCATCCGCGGCATCAACTGGAGGTATTTCATCGCCTTGCTCGGCGTCGTCCTCCTCTATATCCTCTTCGAGAGCACGAAATACGCCTATCTTCTCAAGATCTCTACGGGCAAATGGCGGTACCCCAACGCGATCAAAGTGATGTTCCTCGGCAAATATTACGACGGCATCACCCCGCTCGGCACGGGCGGACAACCCTTCCAGATCCACTATCTGCACAAAAAGGATATTCCCGCGGGCGTTGCGACGGCGGTGCCCCTCGTGAAGTTCATCGTCAACACCTTTGCGCTCGGCATCCTCGCCGCCGCCTTCTTCATCCTTGCGCCCTATCTTCTGCAGGGGAATTCCGCCATCAATACGACGCTTCTCATCATCGCATGGGTCTCGATGGCGGCCAACATGCTCATCCCCATCGCCATCGTGTTCGCCTCCCTCTTCCCCCGCGCGGGGAAGAAATTCGCCGTCGGGCTGATCTCCCTTCTCAACAAGATGAAGATCGTCAAGCACAAGTACCCGACGATGCGCAAATACGTCTATGAGATCGAGGAATACCGCAGCTCCCTCCGTGCGATCTTCCGCCGCTGGTGGCTCATCATCCCCCTCTTCCTCATCTGCCTTGTGGGGATGTTCATCAGCTTCTGTATCCCCTATTTCGTCGTCGTCGCCCTCGCGGACGTCGCACCCACGGGCGATCTGCTCCTGAAGATCCTCTGCTTGAGCATGATCTCCTACTACTCGGCCTCCCTCATCCCCACCCCGGGGACGAGCGGCGCCATCGAGACGACCTCCTCGCTCATCTTCTCCTCGGTGCTCCAAACCAATCCCGAGGTGAGCGTCGTCATCGGTTGGATCATCCTCGTGTGGCGGTTCTTCACCTATTATCTCTACATCCTCTCGGGCATCGGAATCAATATCTTCGAGATCATCCGCGGCGCCTATCGCAACCGCCGTGCCGACAAAAAGCGCATGGAGGCCGCCGCAGAACGTGCCCGCGAAGAGGTGGAAGAATTCCCACAGGCCCCGCCCGATCCGCCCTCTGCGGCAGCTTCGGAAGCTCCTTCCGAAGCCCCGCCCGATCCCCCGCAGACAGAGTAAAACTTCACACTACAGCGAAAGGGCAGCGGAAAACTCCGCTGCCCTTTCGTTTCTCAAAAGAAGAAGAACAATGCTATTCGGATAGACCGTTGAGCGGCTTCACACCGGCGTCGCCGCGCCAGAGCTCCTTCGCGCCGAAGAAGACGGCGATCTCGATCGAGATGGCCGCATCTGCCCTTTGAAATTTCAGCGCAGTCACGCTGAGGTGCCCGTAGGAGACGCCCGCAAACAGGAGATCGTCTACATTCTTTCCGTCTTTCGTATGCCGCAAGACGATCTTCCCCTCCTCGAGTGCAAACGTGTAGTCCTTGATGGGGTTGAAATCCGGGTCGTAGAACTTCGGCGCGGTAAAGACGAAGTTTCCATTGTTACCCGAAGCATTCGTCACGCCTACGACGTCTCCCGGTACTTTGCGCGAGCCGCCGACATTGTACCCGCGCTTTTGTGTCTCCGGATTCCCCCAATTTGTAGCAGCAAGCGAACCATTGGGGTTTGCGCCCTCCGCCCACCAATACTCGAGCGCGTCGAGGCCTGTTCCGTCCGAGCTTAAGACCCAGTCCCTATCCTCATGTTGGTCCACTGTCGTATTCGTCGTAAGAGTGACATTATTCCCTTGGATTTGGAAGCGCCGCCGCCGAAGTTCACAGCTTCCGGCATAATCTCGACTCAAACTGCCATACCTACGTATGGCAATGTTGGCATAGTCGTCTCTCGAAGCGATCTGCGTGACGTCGTTGCGGAGATTGCCGCCATCGGAGGATTGATAGTAGGTGCAGAAGTAATCCATGAACTTCTTGACCGAAAACTTAGGGATAGCGCCCGTGCCCGTGGTCTCTTTCACATAGGTGCCGTTTCTGATCCAATCGCCCCAGAACTCGGCATTTCCCTCGGGCATGGGGAAGGGATACGGCTCCGGCTTTCCGTGTCCGTTCCAGGCATTCGGCCATCCGGGGTATTCATTGCTGCTTTCCCGATATCTTTCATGTCCATTGCCCGGCGACCACTGATGGGTCTTTTCGAGGGTGGGCGCCGCGGTCCAACCGGCATTCTTCAGTTTTTCGGCGAGGTCCCCGCCCGTGCATGCGATGCCGTGATCGCCGCTCTGCAGCGAGAGTACGTCGCCTTCGGCCGCGAACCACGCCTCCACGTTGGAGGTCACGGGGACGGCGAAGCGCGTCTGATAGACGTAGTAGTTTTGCCTGTCGCCCTTGAACGTGCCGTAGGCGATGGGCGAGATGGCCTCCCACCGGGAGGCCGAATAGCAGCCCGAAACTTGGGGCGCTGTGCCCTGCAAGTCGGCGATGAGGCCCGCGCCGACGCGCACCTGCCGCTCGATGAGGCCCGCCGAAAAGCTGTTTTGGATCTTCGGCGCTGTAGCAACGCGGCCGCTTCCCGTGAAGGGGACGCCGAGATAGGTGCCGCCCGTAAACTTCCAAGTAGCATCGGAGACCGTCGCGCCGACGAGCCCGCCCGCATAGTAGCCCGAGAGCATGCTCGCCGCATAGCTGTTTTGAATGGTGACGTCTCCCATCGCCATGCCGACGAGGCCGCCCGCATAGACGACGCGCGCGGCGGGGTCGTAAGAGGCGTTGATGAGGAAGATGGAGGCGGCGCAGTTTGTAAACGTCGTATTTTGAATGGCCTCCCCCAACGTCGCATTCTTTTCGGTATTCGCATTGGGATCGCCGATCGCCACGCCTACGATGCCGCCGAGGATGGAGCCGTCGACGTGGCACGTCGAGAGATTGCTGTTGGGGAGCACGTGGATCGAACCCTCTTCATCCTTCGGCTTATCTGTGTCGTCTTGAAGATACACGCGGACGTTCGTAAACTCGCAGTTCACGGCAAAGGCGACGAGCCCGCCGCCCGGGCCGCCGTGGAAGGCCGAATCGTAGATGCCTGCTTTCGTACTGACGTCGATCCCCGTGATCGTCTTGCCGCCGTCGGAAGAAGTGAGGCACGAGGCGTCGAATCTTGCTCGCCAAATACGGGGGTTGACGATGTCGAGATTTTTGAAGTAGCAGCCCCTTGCAAATTCAAAGAGCCCTGCGGGACTGGCGAAGGAATTCCCACCTTGCTTTCCCAAAAACGTGATGCTTTGGATCTTATAGGAGCCGCCGTCGGGCTTCGTCCCGTCGATCGTAAACGGCTTGCAGAGGTCCATCGCGTTTACGCCCGTAACTTCGTTGATCTGATAGATATCCCAGATGGGGTCGCCGTCCTTCGTCCCCCATTTGTCATAGTCCGGATACTTCGTCTTATCGCTCCACCGGCTGTCGTTAGATGTCTCCCACGGATCGCCCTCGTCCGACTTATCAACGTCTCCGCTGCACCTTCCGTACCCGATGTAACCCTCTTCACAAAGCTTCTTCCGCACGTTGATGAGTTTGTTGTAGAAAACGTCGCCCGTGATGTCTCCCGCGAGCTTGGCCGTGTTTACCGTATTTTCCGCGCCGTCGAAGACGTAGTGGAGATTGGAGCGGTCGCGAATGGAGGAGAGCGAGATGGCCTCGTTGTCTTCGCTCAAGAGATAGTAGTAGGGATCGATGCGGTGGGAGCGCAACGTGACGGAAGGCCCCTCCTCGGCACGTTTGCGCAGCGAGGCGCCGTTTACGGAGTCGGTTTGGGTGACGACGGTGCCGCTCTCGTCCGTCTCCAAGGCGAAGAGCTCGGCCCGCAGCGTGATGCGTTCGTCCACCGCCACGAAATTGGTCGGCGTCTTTTCGATACTACCGGTGGCATAATTCACAAGCATTTGGTTCAATTGAGATGAGATGGTATCATCTCCGGGATTGGGGCCACCTGCCGCCGTAGCGTGCCTGCGATACCAGACGGTGATGAAGGAATTTTGCGTAGCGTCTAACCAATTGCCGATGTTTTCGCGCGGATAGAGCCAATTTTCATTCGGAAGTTTCGTCCCCTTCTCTACAACAGAGACGAGATTGGGATAGTTTTGCTAATACAGGAACTTCTTTACCGTGCGATTTACATATTGGTTGTCGCTGTAATCGCCCTCGTAGTCCGAGACGCTGTCCGTCACCCTGCCGTCAAGCGCAAAGTTCAAAACGTTGCCGTGGTTTTGGACCTCCCTCAATGTCAGCGGAGAGTCGGTTTGAATCGTGCCCTTGGGGCAAGTTGTGTTCTCGGCATCTGCCACAAACGTCGTTTTATATGGCGAACCGAAGATGCCCTCCGCATAGATCATCATCTCCTCCGTGCTCTTATCCGAGCCCTCGAGCGCGGGGAATTCGAGGTAGAGTTCGAGGCCGAGGGGTACATCGAGGAGCTCCTCGGCGGGCTTCGTGAGCATCATGATCTCGAGGCGGAGCTCGTCGTCACACCCAGTTGCAGGTGAAAAGCGGCATGCCGTTGAGCCGCACGGGCTCCTCTACGCCGTACCCGAAATAATGCCCGATCTTATTGAGCTCGAGATATTCCTGCGAAATGGCGTTCTGCTCCAAAAAATCGATGAGCCCCGCATCGCGGCCCTCCCCCCGCAGCGCGATCGGATTCTCGCTGTAGAAGACTTCCACGACGTCGCCCGTCGCAGGCTTGTAGAAGAGGACGATGTAGCCCTGTTCGAGGAGCTCGGTATCCGTGAGAAACCCCGAGAAGAAGAACTGCTTCCCGAGCGCTCCGCGCTTATCTTTCGTCTCTTCGAAATTTGTGATGTATTTTACGGCCTCCGCCGCATCGTCGTCCTGTTGGGAGGTCAAATGGATATCCGTCTCCGCCGCGACGCCGTCGTTGAGAAAACTATAGTAGGAGCCCTCCGAAACCGTCGCCGCATTTTTGAGGCCGTAGAGCTTGCTCTGCACGGCGACGCCCACCGCACGGGCGGCGTTGTCGAGTTCGATCATCTTGAGACGCTGCGATTCGGTGATGACGTTGGGCACGGCGATGACGAGGAGCGTCGTGACGATCGCAACGACGAGCAGGACTTCGATGAGCGTGGTGCCCCGCCTGCTTCTGCATTTTCGGAAAAGTTACATATCCCCCCTCCCGATCGAGAAAGAATTTCCGCTTTGGAGCGAATGCGCGCACATAGAATAGGTTATTCCATGTACATCTCTTTGCGGCGGACAGCGCCGCTTTTTTCTTTTTCGAAGGGTTTTCCCCTCGCCCGAAGCCTTCCGCGGAGAAGTCCTTTTCCCGAAAAAGAAGCGCCGAAAACGAAAGCTCGGCGCAGATTTTTGATACATGGGGTGAGATTTTTGCGGTTTTCCACGAAAAACTAAATGTTTACGATGGTGGCGGTGGGCTTCTTATCGCAGATCACGAGGTAGGCATAGCTCGCATCGGAGTAACTGCCGAGGGCGCCCGGGTTGATGCAGAGCACCCCGTCTTTCTCCTCGATGGCGGCCCTGTGCGTATGGCCGTAGAGGGCGATATTGCAGCCAAGCTCCTTTGCGCGTGCGGCGAGGCGGGAAAGCCCCGTCTTCACGCCGTAGCGGTGCCCGTGGCAGCAGAAGACGGCACACCCTTCGGCCTGCAAAATTGTCTCCTCGAGGCCGCCCGCAAGGTCGCAATTTCCGCGCATCACATACGTTTTATTTGGGTAGGCCCCCGCCGTTTGGCGCATATCCGCCGCCCCGTCGCCGAGGTGGACGATGAAGTCGTTCTCGCCGAAGAGCGGAAAAATTTTCTCGATCGCACCCCTCCGCCCGTGCGTATCCGAGAGGATGACGAAGGTCTTCATAGCTTTTCCACGAGCGCCTTGAGCGCCCGCCCCCGATGCGATACGGCGTTCTTCTCTTCCTCCTCAGCCTCGGCAAACGTCTTTTGCAGGTCGTCGGAGAAGAAGAGCGGGTCGTAGCCGAAGCCGCACTCCCCCCGCGGCGCGGTGAGGATACGGCCGTAGCTCTCGCCCGTCGCCACGACTTCTCGCCCATCGGGGAAGACGACGGCGACCGCACATGCAAAGTGTGCACGGCGATCCTCTACCCCCTCGAGCTCCTTGAGCAGAAAGGCGTTGTTGCCCCCTTTCCAACCCCGCGGGGCGAATTTGGTCGCGTAGCGGGCGCTATAGACCCCGGGCGCCCCGTTGAGCGCATCCACGCACAGACCGCTGTCGTCGGCGATGGCGGCAAGCCCCGTTGCACGGCAGACGGCCCGTGCCTTCAGAAGAGCGTTTTCGAGGAAGGTCTTGCCCGTCTCCTCCACTTCGCCGAAAAACCCCGCCTCTCCCTCGGTGATGACCGAAACATCGGGCAGGATGTGGCGGATCTCCCGCAGTTTGTTCTGATTTCCCGTCGCGGCGACAAGTTTCATACTTCCTCCAACGGCACAAACGACCACTTCCCGAGATCGAAGAGCCCCCGATCGAGCAATTTGAGTTCGGGGATAACGGCGAGCGAGAGGAATACGAGCGTCATGAAGGGCTCGTAGCAATCCTTTACGCCCATTTTGCGGGCCTTTTCGGCGATCTCGCCCGTGCGTGCGATCACAACTTCGGCGTCTTGAGAGCTCATGAGCCCCGCGATATCGAGCACGAACACGTCTTCTTCATCCTTTGTTACGAGCGCCATGCCGCCGCCCGCCTCGGCAAGGAGGGCGGTGACGCGTGCCATTGCGGCGTCGTCGTCGCCGAGGACGACGAGGTTGTGGCTGTCGTGGGCGACGGAGATGCCGATCGCACCCCCGTGCAAGCCGTATCCCTTCACGAGCCCGAGCCCGATGTTGCCCGTCGCAAAATGCCGTTCGATGACGGCGAGCTTGTTGAGATCGCTCCCCGCAACATGGAGCTCTCCCATGGGGGCGGGGACGAACGTCTCCTTGGTATACAGCCCGTGCGGCTGCACTTCCATCGCACGGAATCTTCCCCCATGTCCCAAAATGCGGAAACTTTGGGGGGTGACAGGGCGAATTTTCACCGTCGAAGCGACGGCCGCGCTCCTGTAGCGGGAAGCGATATCGAAGTTCGCCTTTCCGTCCTCCGCAACGAGCACGCCTTCCTTGAAAACCGCCGACACGTGGTAGTTTATCAGGGTATCGACGAGCACGATATCCGCAAAATAGCGGGGTGCGATCGCCCCGCGATCGGAAAGGCGGTAGCACTCGGCGATGTTGATCGTCGCAAGCGCTATGGCGTACTTCGGCGCAAGCCCCGCTGCGACGAGGCGGCGCAGGGCGTCGTCGATATGGCCTCTTCGGAAGAGGTCGGCGGCGTTCTTGTCGTCCGAACACAGCACGAAGCGGCGGAAGTTGAAATCGTCGATCGCATCCTTGGCGTCCGCAATGTTGTTGGCGGAAGAGCCGCAGCGGATCTGTACATACATCCCCCGTGCGATCTTCTCACGGCACTCCGCGGGGGTGAGGCTCTCGTGATCGGTGAGGATGCCCGCACAGCGGTAGGCGCAGAGCTCCTTGCCCGTAAGCGCGGGGGCGTGCCCGTCGACGGGCTTATGCTCCGCCAGCGCGGCTTGGATCTTCCCGAGAACGCTCTCGTCTCCCCCGATGACGGCGGGGAAGTTCATCATCTCGCCCAATCCGAAGAACCCCTCCCGTGCGATCTCATGGGCGGTCTCCCGTGCATCGATAACGGCGCCGCTCGTCTCAAAGGGCGTCGCGGGCACACACGAGGGCAGCTGCAGATAGACGTCGAGCGGCCGCTTTCCGTTGCAAGTGAGGCGGGAGAAGGCCTCCCCGATGTACTCCGCACCCGCGATGCCTGCGACGTTGACGATCTCATGCGGATCTGCGACGACCGCCGTCGTGCCGTGCGGAACGGCAAGGGCGGCCCATGCCTCGGGGGAGAGCATCGAGCTCTCGATGTGGATGTGGGCGTCCATGAAAGCGGGGAGCGCGATCCTCCCGCGGCCGTCGTATTCGACCTTCGCACGGTACCCCTTCCCGATGCCGACCACCCTCCCTTGGGCGACGGCGATATCCCCCGCCTCGAGTTCCCCGGTAAATACATTGAACACGGAGACGTTTTTGATGAGAAGATCTGCTTCCTCGCGCTGCATGGCGCAATCGATGAGATGTTTCATGCCTCGATTATACCACAAAAGCCGCCTGCATTGCAAGCGGCTTTGTAGACTTTTTCGTGACTTCCCGTTACTCCGTGAGTTCGGTGAGCGGAAGAAGATATTCCTCGACGTCCTTATCGAGGAGATCGTTGATGACGGTCTCCGCAAACTGCGCAACGTCCCCTTCGCCGATGTTCTCGCCTTCGATCGCAACTTCGAGATAATCGTTGTCGTTGATGAAGGCCTTAAGCCCATAGACGCCGCGGTTGAAATCGTTGAGAAGTTCGAGCGCTTCCTCCGTCGCCTCGAGCTTATCGAAGATGAACGTGAAGCTGCAGATGCCGCTCGGATAGTACTCGAGGATGGCGGTGATGTCGTCGTCGTAGCCCTCGATCGTGATGTCGTTGGTCGCCTTGAGGCGCTTGCCGTCATCCTCATACGTAAAGCCGAGGTTCATGTCCTTGAAGAGCTTCTCGAGCGATTTTTGTACCTTTTTGAGATTCATAAAAGTTCCCCTCCGTGAAATTTGTAGCTCTATTATACCCCCTCCCTCCCCGAAATGTCAAGAGGGATAAAACAATTTTTTTCAGAAAATCCGAGAGCCGCTTTCCTCACAATTTTCTTCGCATGCGGAGGGCGTTGAGGACGGCGAGGAGCATGACGCCGACGTCGCCGAAGACGGCCGCCCAGATGGGGAGTTCGAAGAGCGCGGTCGCCGTTGCGACGACGGAGACGGCCATGAGGGCGAGCTTCACCGCGAGCGAAAAGACGATGTTTTCCGTGACGATCCGCCGCGTCTTTTTTGCCCCCTTATAGGCCTTGGGCAGGGCGGAAAGGCTGTCGCTGGCGAGGACGAGGTCGCTCGCTTCGATCGCCGCATCGCTGCCCAAGCCTCCCATTGCGACGGAGACGTCCGCCGCCGCCATCACGGGAGTATCGTTGATGCCGTCGCCCACATAGAGGAGGGTCCCCCGCGTTTTCAGCGCTTCGGCGTGCTCTGCCTTCTCTGCGGGAAGCAGGTTTGCCGTGATCTCCTCGAGGGGCAGTCCCTGCAAAACGTCCTTCGCCCGTGCCTCGGTGTCCCCCGTGAGCACGGCGCGGTAGCCGATGCCGTAGCGCTTCAGATCTTCGAGCGTCCCCTTCGCATCGCTACGGACGGCGTCCTCGATCTCGGCGGCACCCACATAGGTACCCCCCTCTGCGACGTAGATGAGAGAGGAAACGGTATCGATCGCAGGCACCTCCACCCCGTCCGCTTGCATGAGGCGGAGATTGCCGACGAGGACGCGCTTTCCTTCGACCGTCGCCGAAAGCCCCATGCCCGAACGCTCGCAAACATCCTCTGCGACGAGGGCGCTTGCGACGCCCGCAAAGGCCTCGGCGAGGGGGTGAGAAGAGTGGCGCTCTACGGCCGCGGCGAGCTGCAGGGCACGGGCATCGCCGTGGGTCCGCAGGATGGAAAATTTCCCTTCGGTGAGGGTGCCCGTCTTATCGAAGACGGCAACTTTGGCCTTCGCGAGCGTATCGAGGCAGACGGCGCCCTTCGTCAAGATCCCATGCCGCGCGAGCGTGCCCACTCCCGCAAAATAGGTGAGGGGGACCGAGATAATGAGCGCACACGGGCAGGAGATCACGAGAAATTCGATCGCGGGCACCAGCCATGTCGTGAAGTTGAACTCTTGGAAGAGCGGCGGGACGACGGCGATGAGGACGGCGAGGAGCACGACGATGGGCGTGTAGATACGGGCGAATTTGGTGATGAACTTCTCGGGTTTGGCCTTCTTCGCCGAGGAATTCTCCACCATATCGAGGATCTTGGCGACGGCGCTCTCGGTCGCGGGGCGGAGGACGCGTGCCTTCACCGCCTCTCCCATGTTGACGCTGCCCGCGAGGAGCTCACAGCCCGCCATAGCTTCCTTGGGCGCCGCCTCTCCCGTGAGCGATTTTACGTCGAGTACGGTCATCTCGGAGAGGAGCACGCAGTCGGCGGGGACGAGGTCACCCTTGCGAAGAAGTACCACATCCCCCGGCTTTAAGGTCTCGGCGTCCACTTCTTTCTGCCCTTCCTCGCCGAGCAGGATGGCCGTCTTGCTCTTCATCTCGAGCAGCTTCGCGATGGCCCCGCGCGAGGAACCGACGGCGATCGTCTGGAGCAGCTCGCCGATCTCGTAGAGCAGCATGACGGCCGCGGCCTCCATGTATTCGCCGATGGCGAGCGCACCCGCCGCGGCGACCGTCATGAGCAGATTTTCATCGAGCAGAACGTGGAGATGAAATCCTCCCTTGAAGACGCGGGGGAAGTTCATCACGACGGTGACGACGACCGACCACCCCGCCGCGGCGAAGGATACGAGGAAAAAGCTCACCCAGAGCCAATATTTCCACCCCATGTCTGCATTTCGGAAGAAAAATGAGAGGATGAGGGCGGGAAGAAAGAAGAGCGCGGAGACGGCGATCGAGAGGATCTCTTTGATGTGCCGCTCCTTTTTTGGGGTCTCTTCCTCGGCAAGCTCCACTTCCTCGAAGTGCGTGATGCAGTCGATCGCACGGGCGAGGGCGGCGTCGTCTCGATAGGTGAGCGCGACGCGTTGGTTGATAAAATCCACCTCTGCCGCTTCGATGCCCTCGAGGCCGCAGAGTTCTTCGGAAAGCTCCGCGGCGCAGGCGGCGCAATCGAGGTTACGGATGCGAATAGTCTTTTGCATGATGTCTCCTTAAAATTTACAGTTCAAATGGGTACAGGCGAGCTCGAGCACGGCGACGACGTGGGCGTCCGAGAGCGAATAGAGGATATTCTGCCCCTCCCTTCTCGCCTTCACGATGCCCGCCGCCTTGAGGATGCGGAGCTGGTGGCTCACGGCGCTCTGCGTCCCCCCTACCGCTTCGACGATGTGCAATACGCACAGCTCTCCCTGCCGGAGCGCGAACAGGATCTTCAGCCGCGCCGGCTCGGAAATGCTCTTGAATACCCCCGCGAGCGCCTCGATCTCCGAAGGCGCAGGCAGGTTGCGCTTCGCAAGGTCGCAAGTCGCCGTATGCTCTGCCGCATGATCGCAAATTTGCATAGGTCCCTCCGTATCAATATATGAATACTTGTTCATATATTACCACAAAGAAAAAACGCCGTCAAGCGTTTTTGCAAATTTCTCAAAGATTTTTTCGGGAGACGAACCGCTTGCCCTTCAGATAGGCGAGGCTTCCTTCGGGATCGAAGAGAAGCTCCTTGGCGATGAGGCACTGCCGCGTGCGGTGCAGAGCGCGGTTTTTGGCCGCGTCGCCGTATTTCATATCCCCGACGACGGGGTGCCCGAGAAAGGCGAGATGCGCACGGATCTGGTGGGTCTTGCCCGTGTGCAGGCGGATGCGAAGCAGCGTCGTCTCCCCCGTCTCGAGCACTTCGTATTCGGTCTCGATGCGCTCCCCCCTCTTTTGCATGTTGACGCGTACGCGCGCCCCCGCCGCGTCCTTTTCTAAATAGGCGACGCATGTTTCATGCGCCTTGGGCATGGCGCCGAAGACGCGTGCAAGGTAGATCTTCTCGACGCGCCGCGCCCGAAAACAGGCAAGCAGTTCGAGCTCGGCCGTCTCCCCCAAGGCAAAGGCGAGAAGCCCCTCGGTGTTGCGGTCGAGGCGGTGCAATGCGCGCACATCCCCCATCCCCGCCGCTTTGAGAGCGGAGAGGATCGCTTCGGTCTGCACACCGCTCTCCTTATCGACGACGATGAGGTTTTCGTCTTGATACACGATCTCATAGGCCGCCTTTTCGGCCTGTGCGCGGGTGAGGAAATAGGCGACGCGGTCCCCCGCCTTCAGGGGAAGATCCTCCCCCACTTTTTCGCCGTTGACGCGGACTTCCCTCGCCTTGAGGAGGGCACGAAGGCAGCGCGACGCCTGCGGATCGGTGGCGTCGGTGAATTCCTTGAGGGTGCAGTTTTTTTCTACGATGTATTCTTTCAAGAGAGATCCCCGAGATTGAGAATGCAGAAATTATGGCGGCGAGAAGAAGCAACAGTGCGATGCCGCCCGTGAGGGCGAAGTAGACGAGGTAACTGAAAAGTAGCGCCGAAGCCGTCTGCAGAGCGGCGCAAAGGGCCGCCCGTCCCCACCCGATCTCCCGCGCTGCGGATGCGATCGCAGAGATGCAGGGAGAGCAGGTCAAGATAAATACGGCAAACGCACAGGCGCTCTTCCCCCCATAGGGGAAGCCGCCGAGGAGCATCGAGAGCGCCCCCGCCACGTTTTCCTTGGCGATAAGGCCCGAGAGTGCGGCATAGGCGATCCGCCAATCGGCCATCCCCACGGGTGCGAAGAGGAACTTCATCCCCCCGCAAAGCCGTGCGAGCATGCTCTGTTCGACGGGGCAGAGCGTAAACCCCGTATCAAAGGAAGCGAGCAGCCATGAAAGGAGCAGAAAGGCGAAGATCGTCGTCCCTACCTTTATTATAAACTGTTTGACCTGAAAGAGCAAGGATTTTGCGACAAAAAAGAAGCGCGGAAGCTGCAGCGGGGCGAGCTCCATGAGAAGAGGCGTGCGCTCCCCGCGTACGGCGAGGGCGACAAGGAAGGCGATCCCGATCCCCATGGCATAGAGCAGGAGGACGGCGGGGAAGGGATCTTCGAAGAAGGAGGCCGCGATCGCGAGGTACACGGGCAGTTTGGCGCTGCAGGAGAGATAGGGAAGGCATAGGATCACCTTCTTGCGGGAGACGCGGTCGAGGGCACGCGTCGCGGTGATGGCGGCGGCCGTACACCCGAAGCCCATGAGGAGCGCGAAGACCGCCCGCCCCGAGAGCCCGAAGCGGGAGAAAAAGCCGTCGCAAAGCACGGCCAAACGAGACATCAGCCCGCTCTCTTCGAGTAGGAGCAAAAAGAGGTGCAGCAGGGTGATCTGTGGCAAAAAACACACCACACCCCCCACGCTTTTCAGGATCCCGCCCCGCACGAAGCTCTGCAAAACAGGGGAAGAAATGCGGGCGGCACAGCCGTCGAGAAGCGAAAGGCAGTGCTCGATCCCCCGCTTCATAAGGTCCCCGGGGAAGTTCTTCGCGAACGTCATGAGAAAGGCAAAGAGGATGCAGAGCGCAAAAAAGGGCAGAGCGAAGGCGTCGCGAAGGAGAAGGCGGTCGAGGCGGGGAAGCTCCTCCCGCGGCGGGCGGAAGATACCCGAGAGCGTGCAATTCGGGACGCCTACGGGAGAGGACGCACCGAGCTCCCCCATCCGCTCCTTGAGACCGCGAACGGCGCTGTCGTATACGGGAAATCCGAGGCGGGCGGAGAGCGCCGCGGCGTCGAGCATGCCCCCCGCGCGCAAAAAGGGCTTCTTCTTCGTGAGGACGAGCATACACCGCCTGCCCTGCGCGTATTTGCGGATGAGGGGCATCGTACGCGGGAGTGCGGCGTATTCCGAAACGAAGACGAGGCTTGCGGGATGGGAGAGGATGTAGCGGTGCGAAAAGGCCTCTTCGTTTTCCCCCGCGTTTGCATAGAGCCCGGGAAGATCGACGAAGATGACAAAATTTCCGCACACAGGTACGCGTTTTTCGAGGGCGTCCACCGTGACGCCATGCCAATTTCCGACGTGCGCCCCCGCGTGCGTCATGCGGTTGAAGAGGGTGGTCTTGCCCGCATTGGGCGTCCCCACGAACAGGATCATGTCTTCCAAACGCGTACCCCTTCCGCGATCTCCCGCCCGAGCGCGATCCGCGTCCCCCCGGCGCCGACGACGTACGTCTTCTTGAAGGGCGAGACCTTGTAGACGAGAATGCGCTCCCCCGTGCAGATGCGAAACGTCATAAGCCGTGCCCGCACTTGCGGCGCAAGGTCCACCTTGAGGACGACGGCGCGATCGCCCCGCTTGAGGTCGCAGATATTCATACCATAAAAAATGCGGAAGGGCAGTAGTTTATGCCCCTCCGCACTCCTTTTTCCGTTCAGTTTTCGCGGATGACGCGGTCCCCACGCAGTTTGAGGGCACCATTCGTGACGATCGGCGAGATGATGAGCCAGATCGCAGCGAGCGCAATGAGCGAATAGATGATGACGGCACCGATTGCACGGGGACCCTGGAAGATCGCCGAAACGAGATTGAAGTTGAAGATCCCGAAAAGACCCCAATTCAGTGCGCCCGTGAGCACGAGCACGTAGGCAATGAGATTTGCAATGACCATTCTGTTACCTCCGCGCTTAGCATGTGCGCCCCGCCGCGCTTTATGCACCCCGTTCTCTTGTTTTAAGCACCCCGTTCTTCGTTTTCCGTCTACCTCCCTCTATGCCCGTCGGCGTCTATGTGCAGCTTCTACGCAGTTCGCACATAAGCAGTTCGCAGGTTCAAAGCAGTAGAAAAGGCGGTCGGACAATGGTTTGTCCGACCGCCTGTGTTCATTCAGCGAGATATTTCCTTTCAAAGAGGATGGCCGTCTTTAGGAAATATGGTATCATTCCTTTAGAAAAGCGGGGTTATTCGTCTTTCTTTTCCTTGCCGTTCTTCTTGCCCTTGAGCGTATCGAGATCGACTTCCTCGACCGTCTTATCCGAAGGATTGACGACGAAGAGCACGACGACGGCGACCGCGAGCACGGCGGCGACGGAGAAGCAGATGATGGCGAACAGGTTATCCTGCAGCCAACGGGATCTGCGCGGAACGGTATCGATGGAGTTGACGACTTCGATCGCCATATAGGACGATTGCGAGACGCCGACGAGGTAGGAATCGGTGACGTTGACCTTGACGAAGTAGATCGCACGCTCCTGCGGGCAGAAGGTGAGGCCGCTATCGGGATCCCAGTGGTAGGCGTTATCGGTACGCTCCCATTCCTCGTCGTCTTCGGTCACTTTATCGTTGTAGGGATCGATCTTCACGAGGCAATCGAGCATCCATTGCTCGAGTTCGCCCTCGGAGCCCGAAAGCATCTCGATGATCGCATCGTAGGTGGGCATCTCTCTGCCGCCGAGCTTACTCTCGTCGAAGCGGTAGAGCTCGTAGTCGGTCTTATAGCCCGTGAGCGCGATGATCTTGAAGCTCGAGATGTTATACGTACGGTCGCGGAAGCCCTGCGTCTGTCTGCCCGCATCCTCGATGGAAGGCCCCTCGTAGTCCACGGTAAAGGTGAATTCGGGGATCTCTTCGATGTCCCAGATGTTGGAGGAAGAGAGATCGACGAGCTCGCCGTCGGCATCGTAATACTTCATCGCATTGCCTGCGGCATCCACCGCAAGAATGCGCATACGGTACTCGCCCACTTCATCGACTTCGATGCGGAGGTTGTTGTAGCGAAGGGAGGTCGCGCTCGAAGCGCTGCCGCCCGACGCCGTACCGGGCTTATAATAATAGACGGAGAAGCGGAGGTTGCGATAGTCCGCGCTGTCGCTCGCGATGAGCCCGCGCAGCGACGGAAGATAGAGGTAGGCGCCGTCGCCCGCGCTCACGTTCTCGGCCGCCTTATCGAGCTCTTCCTGATAGGCCGCCGCGGCAGCTTCCGCGCTCTCGGAGACGGTGTTCGTCTTCGCATCTTCATCGGCGGCTCTTCCAAGGTAGGCGGGATCCTTGGCCTCGAGGTCGACGACGAGATAATCGAACGCGTTGGAATCCTGCAGTTTGAGGTCTTCGAGCTTGGCGCCGCAGAGCGTATCGGTATCCGTATCGTTGTTGTGCCCCGTCACGTGCGGGCAGGTCCAATCCTCTTGCCCCTGTGCCGCCGTATACTCTTCCTCGGTGTAGGCCGTTCCGCACTTGGAGCAGACGTACTGCGCGGTGTAGTCGTCGTTGCCGAGCGTCGCGACGACGTCGTCGTTCGCGGCATACCACGTGAGATAGACGTAGTAATCGGAATGGGTGCCGTCCTCGAGACGGAAGCGGATGGAGACGTACCCCTTCTCTTCGCCCTTATCGTCCGGAGGCATGAAGAAGGTGGAAGTCGTGAGGGAGGAATAATCCTTGGAGGAAGTTTCGCTCGGCTTGATGTATTTGCCGTCTTCCCCCGTCTTGAGCATGTAGTAGCTGCGGTTGACGTTGACGGAATCATCGAGCACATCGATGGCCTCATAGGTGAGGCTGAAGCGCTGGCCGAGACGGAAGGAATAGACGCCTTCGCTGAGGACGAGGGCGGGCACCGCGGTATCTTCGACGCGGCCGTCGTCGCCGACTGCAAGCTCCTGCCCGTTGAGCTCGAGCACCTGCAGTTTCTGTTCATAGGTCGAATCCGCATCTTCCGCGAAGGTCGCCTCGAAAGTCATGGGCGTCTGGGGCGTGGTCGCCGCGGAGGAGCGGTATTCCATAAAGTAACCGCCGATGTTGGTGAGGCAGCCGAGATAGACGGGCTCGGCCGCTTCCGCCGCATCCGTCCCTTCGTCTGCTTCCGCCGCCCCTACGGTGAGGTAGAGGGCGAACTCGCCGATCTCACAGGCCTCGGTCGCTCCCCCCTCTGCGGGCTTCTCTTCGCTGATGAAGAGCCCGAGCGGGACGGTCGACGAAGCGGCGGGGATCGAATAGGCCGCAACTTCGGGGGTGGGGTTCTCTTTTTCGTCGTACGCGGCATTGTGCAGGACGACGGAGAAGGCACCTTCGTTGTATTCGAAGACGAGGGCGTTGGTCGCCTTGCCGTCTTTGGAGATGTTCTCCTCGGCGCTCTCGAAGGAGATGGTCAGCTTTTTGAGGGCGTTTGTGAATGCGGGGAAGCGCAGCGTCATCCCGAAATATCTCGCCTGTGCGGGATTGGCACGGGTGCTTACGGCATCCTCATCCGCCTCGAACCACTTGAGGGCGAGATCGCGGCGATAATACACCTTGCCGCCGCTGCGGAAGGTGAATTCGACATAGGAGGTCTCCCCCTCCTGCGCCGTGCTCGCGGCGACATCGCCGTCGGTCCCTGCGGAGAAGATCGCAGAGGGCGCATACGTCAACGCCTCAGCGCCGATCCGCGCAGACGGCATGAAGCCGAGCGCCAGTACCAGCGAGAGAAGGAAAATCGCTGCCAAAGAGAGGATCGCGATCCAACGGGGTTTGAGTCTACTCATGTGCATTGCTCCGGTCGGGCGGAAAGGCCCGATTTATTTCCAAAATATCTTTTACTATTTTACACTTATTTTTCGCGCGCGTCAAGCGGTAACGCGCGTTTTTGCGAGAAAATATAATTTCCGCGGCATTTTCGGTCGGATTTTTCCACGCGATACGCGCCCTTCAGAGCGGACGGACGAGGGAAGAGACGTCGAACAGCTTCCAAGGCCCCTCCTGCGGGGGTTCGGCCATGAAGCGCATGCGCTCCTTCGTGACGGGATGGGAAAAGGAGAGCGAATAGGCGAAGAGGGCAAGTTTTCCCTTCTGCGCCTTCTCCCCGCCGTAGCGCATATCGCCGAAGACGGGATGCGCGATCCCCGCCATCTGGACGCGGATCTGGTGGCTCCTGCCCGTGTGCAGTTCGATCTCGGCGAGCGCAAGCCCCCCCCTCTCCTCTGCAATACGATAATCGAGTACGGCGAGCTTGGCGCCGTCGGTGCCCTGCGTAGAGAGGTAGACGGTGTTGTTGACGGTGTTCTTCTTGAGCCAATTCGTGAGCCGCGCCTGCTTTTCGTGGGGAGCGCCGACGAGGACGGCGAGATAGCGCTTCTCGAAATCCCCCGTCTTCATCTGGGCGGTAAGCCTTGCGGCCGCCTTGCTCGTCTTGGCGAAGACCATCACGCCCCCCGTAGGGCGGTCGA
The DNA here is from genome assembly GCA_947595585.1 of uncultured Clostridia bacterium. Classification (GTDB taxonomy): domain Bacteria; phylum Bacillota; class Clostridia; order Christensenellales; family Borkfalkiaceae; genus Gallimonas. Next base: position 80,078 of record CANQET010000001.1, on the reverse strand, counting down.
GCCTGTGCACCAGCCCCAAATAGACGTTCCCGGGCTTATTGTACTTCTCCCGAAGATACGCCTTGAGGAGATCGAGCAGGTTTTCATCGCCGCTTTCATCGGGACAAGAGGCGAGATTTTGCTCCTTGAGGACGACGAGCAAGTGGTTGTCTTCATAGAGAATGGTGGGTTCGTAGCCTTCAAGCATGGATATACATTCCTCCCGCGCCGCACGGCAGCGCGATGCCTTCCTCCGTCGGGAGCCCCACTTCGTACGCCTCGATCTTCCCCCTTCTGCCCTTCAGGGCAAGGGTGAGGATATTTTCGAGGACGGTGGGCTGCAGACCCGTCGTATAGCTGTTGATGAGAAAGAAGAGCGCGTCCTCCGAAAGCAGACCCGCACAGAGCTCGACGAAGGGATAGAGCTCGGCCTCGAGCTTCCACATCTCGCCGCTCGGCCCCCTGCCGTAGGAGGGAGGGTCCATCACGATGCCGTCGTAGCGGTTGCCGCGGCGGAGTTCGCGGAGGACGAACTTCTTGCAGTCGTCGACGATGTAGCGGATGCCGCTCGTTATGCCCGAAAGACGTGCGTTCTCGCCCGCCCGCTCGACCATGCCCTTTGCGGCGTCGACATGGACGACTTCTGCCCCCGCCTTGGCGAGTGCGACCGTCGCACCGCCCGTGTAGGCGAAGAGGTTGAGGATCTTCACAGGACGGGAGGTCCCCTTCACGAGGGTACACATGCGCTCCCAGTTGACCGCCTGCTCGGGGAAGAGCCCCGTATGCTTGAAGCCCATGGGCTTTACGCGGAAGCGAAGATCGCGGTAGGAAATGTTCCAGCTCTCGGGCATGGGCTTTTTGATCTCCCAAGCCCCGCCCCCGCGCTCGCTGCGGCGGTAGACGGCATGGATGGCGGGATCGGAAAAGAGATCTCTCTGCGCACGCCAGATGACCTGCGGATCGGGGCGAAGCAGCACGACCTCTCCCCACCGCTCGAGTTTGTAGCCGTCGCCCGTCGCGAGCACGGCAAAATCTTTCCATCCGTCCGCCAAACGCATCATGCATCTATTATAATGGTTTTGCGCGCGTTTGTAAAGTAAAACGCCCCGCCCTATGAAAATTTCGCAGAAGAGAACCGCATTTTCTTTCCACCCACCCCCTTGGTCCCCCTCCGATGGAGGGGGTATCGCTCGGGAATGGCCGTGGCAGGGGTATCGCGCGGAGCAAGTACGAAGTCCGCGTACCCCCTCCGTGGGAGGGGGACCAAGGGGGTGGGGCGGCGGAAAAGCAAATACGAAGTCCGACCCTCATCCCGAACGAAGCGTAGCGGAGTGAGCGGATCTTAAAGATACACTCGGGCTACGCCCTCGGTATGAGGTCGCTCATGATGCGCCCCGTCGTCTTCTGCCCACCCCCCTACCCCCTCCAATGGAGGGGGTATCCACGTCATTTCGAACGTAGTGAGAAATCTCAAAGTCGAGATTCCTCGGCTCACGCCTACTTCGCGCTACGCGCTAATGACGTACCGAAAATGAAGTTCGGAAAAATATGCTTCCGCGCTTGATTTCCGCGCGGGAAAGTAGTATACTCAAACCGAGCATTGCCGTAACAATGCGGGAGGAGAAACATGAAGAACGTTTGGAAGATCTTGCCCGCGGCCGCGCTTTTGGGCCTCTGCCTCGGGCTTTCCGCCTGCGGAGACGGGCACACCCACACCGCCGCCACCGCGACGCAGTACGCAGCGGACGATACGTCCCACTGGCTGGTCTGCACCGACTGCGGCGAGCGCTTCGATGAAGAGGCGCACAACTTCAACGGGGAAAATGTATGCACCGCGTGCGGCTTTGTGAAGGACTATACGCAGGGGCTCGAATATGCGCCCGTCGGGGCGGGTTATGCGGTGAAGGGCATGGGCGAAGCGACCGCACAGGAGCTCATCCTGCCCTCGTATTACCAAGGCGCCTCGGTGACCGAGATCGCATTAGAGGCCTTTTCGGGATGCGATACCCTCACCCATGTGCGCATTCCGGGGAGCATCACGTCGATCGGAACGTGGGCGTTTTCGGGGTGCGATTCGCTCGAAAATGTAACATGGGGTGCGAAAAACTGCACTTTCGCAGGATCGCGGCAGGCGCCCGTCTTCGATAGCTGCCCTATGCTCACAAGCGTTTCGTTCAGCAAAGCCGTGGAGACGATCCCTGCCTATGCGTTTTACGGCTGCGCCGCGCTGAAGGATGTCGAGATCGGCGAGAATGTGGGCAAGGTCGGCGAGAGCGCGTTTGCGGGATGCGTCGGGCTCCATGAGATCGCGCTCCCCGCACACTTGACTTCGCTCGGGGCATATGCGTTTGAACACTGCAGCGGGCTCACCCGCGTCGCGCTCGGCGGCCTTACGGAGATCGCAAGCGGCACGTTCTATGGCTGCGGCATGCTTGCGCACGTGACGATCGGGGGCGGCGTAAAGAAGATCGGCGAGAGCGCGTTCGGGGAATGCATCGAGCTAAGCGAGATCGAATATCTCGGGACGATCGAGGCGTGGAAGGAGATCGAAAAGGCACCCGATTGGGCGCCTTGGGCAGAATATTCGGTGACGTGTACGGACGGAAGCATCGCAAAGGACGGCACCGAGCAGAAAAATTGAAGGAAGAAATGCCGAGGCCCCGCAGGATCCCTGCGGGGCCTTTTGGTTTGCGCCTGCCCACCCCCCTACCCCCCCTCCAATGGAGGGGGTACGATCCGCATACCCCCCTCGGAGGGGGACCGACCAACCTACCCCCTCCGTGGGAGTGGGACAGACCAACCTGCCCCCTCCGTGGGAGGGGGACCAAGGGGGTGGGCGGCAAAGAGGCATTGAATGGAGCACGTCATTTCGCCCCGACCGCAGCTTCTATTTGTTCTACTAAGGTCGGCACGAGCCGTAGGCGAAGTTACCAAGTAGAGAAATCTCAAAGTCGAGATTCCTCGGCTATGCCTCGGAATGACGTATTGATGTTCCCCTACGCAGTCCGACCCCTTGCTTCCCCTTTTAGGGGAAGTACCTGCGTCAGCAGGGGATAGGGTTTCAAAAACCCCTCAGTCGCGGCTGTGCCGCGACAGCTCCCCTACGAGGGGAGCCAAGGGGCGCAAGGGATAGGCTCCGCCGTCTCCTGCCCACCCCCCTACCCCCTCCGATGGAAGGGGTGGTGCTCTGTTCTCCAACTGAGGGAGCGCGCGGAATAAACGATATAGGTACCCCGCCCTCATCCCGAACGAAGCGTAGCGAAGTGAGCGGATCTTAAAGATACACTCGCTATGCTCGGTATGAGGTCGCTTGGGAACGGCCCTGCCGATTACCCCGAAAACGGTAACCGTTAAACTGCGGAGAAGCAAGCAAGACAAGCAATAGCGAGGCTTTTCGCAGGGAGTGCACTTGAACGTACACGACCACCCCGCGCGCACTTCTAATTCTCTAAGCGCGGCACGAGCCCCCAAGGGCGAAGTAGTAAAACGTAGCATGACGCAGTATTGCGCCGCTTATCCGCAGTTCGTAAGTACGAAGCGAGTAGTATTGCGCCGCTTATCCGCAGTTCGCAAGTTACTTCCTAAAAATCAAGACGTTGAAGGAATGAGGAGGGACCACCGCCCCCTTCCCTCCCGTCGGCGCAACGGCGTGCGGCACGAGCTTTTCGGGGAGCCCCGGGGCGTTATAATCACTAAGGTCCCCCTCCATCTGCAAAATTTGGGCGAGTTCGCCGAACGCAAAATCCGCCTCCACTTCGGCCTCGACGGGCTCCGTGCCCGCATTGACGACCTTGACGAACGTCAGCCCGTCGCGCTCGGTCGCCGAGGCATAGGTATCCGCGGTATCCGTCTCCGTCGGGAAAGAGATGCTCCCCGTACACAGGCTGAAGAGCTTTTGCACGTAGTAGTTGGCGGTCACATAGGCACGGCGGCCGTCGAAGCGGATGAGATCGGGGCTCCACATCGTATTCCCGAGCCGCCCGAAGAGCGGGGCATAGGACTTCATCACGACGACGTCGGCATTGCGCTCACAGCCCGTGAGGAAGGCCGCCTCGGCGAGCGCACTCTCCCAGCAGTTGGCCTCGAGCGCATCCCCCTTCTTCTCGGAAGGCGTGTGTGCGGCATATTCCCCCGCATACACGAGCCCCTGCCGCGGATAATCGTCGTAGGTGTGCACATGTTCATAGAACCACTGCGGGGTGTTGTAGAAGTGCTCATCGGTGCAATAGACGAAGTCGGGATCCTCCTGAAGACGGCTGCGGATCCACGCCCACGCCGCGGAATGGGTCTTCGTCCCCACATCGGGGCCTGCGGTCGCGATGAGTTTGATCTCGGGGTAGCGCTCACGGATGCGCTTTGCGAAGAGGTCGAAGCGGGCGAAGAATTGATTGGAAGTGGGGGCCTCCCCCTCTTTTGCGGGTTCTTCCCACTGTTCATTGCCAAGCGCGAGATATTCGAGGCCGAAGGGCTCCGGGTGCCCGAGTTCGGCACGCAGCCCGCCCCACTCGGTCTCCTTGCCGCCGTTCGCAAATTCGATGAGGTCGAGGGCGTCCTGGATGTATCCCTCGAGCTCGGGATCTTCGAGCGGGACGAACTCCTTCGACATAAATTGGCAGGCGATGCCGACCGAGAGCACGGGCAGCGGCTTGCATCCGAGGTATTCGCAGAGGCGGAAGTATTCGTAAAATCCTACGCCGAGCGTCTGGCCGTAGTGCGAAAATTCGCCGAACTTGCCCTCCTCCGTCCCGTGGACGGCCCATCTGTTCCAATTATGGCGTCTGTGCTCGGGAGCGCCCACCGAATCCTTCCAGCGGTAGCGGTTCTCGAGGGTGTTGCCTTCGACGACGCACCCCCCGGGAAAGCGCAGAAAGCCCGGTTTGAGGTCGCTCATGAGCCCGACGAGGTCGCGGCGGAAGACGCCGAGGATGGCATCGGCGGGGAGCATGGAGAAGCAATCGGCGTGCACCATGCCCTCCTTCAAGAGGCGGAAGACGAACGCGGCGCGATCGACATTCGCCTTTGCCTTGAAGCGGACGGCGTAGCGGTGCCATTTGCCGTCTGCCTTGATCTTCACCTTCTTCTCGAAGACGGGGGACCCCCCTTGATAAATGCCCACGGCGGCGTGGTTTTTGTAGTCGAACGAGCGCACGTAGAAGGAGATCTTATACACGGTCCCCTGCGTGAGGTAGATGCCGTCGTAGGCCTTATTTTTCATGCCGACGCCCGCCGCCCCCACCACGATGCGCATGTAATGGGGATTTTCGGCGACGAGCGGCCGATCCGTCTTGACTTTGAGGGCGACGTCCGCCCCCTCGGGATAGGGCGACCAAGCGTAGCCGCCGTCGTGTTCGACGAGATAGCGGCCTTGAAGGATGCGGACGTTCTTGGCCTCGAAGTTGCGGTTCTCGAGCATTTCGGCATGCAAGCCGCCGTCGAGCGCGTAGTTGATATCTTCGAAAAACAGACCTACGCCCCCCTCTTTTACGGGAACTTTGCCTTGTTGCGTGATCGTGATCTTCATGGTTGACCTCCGTCGCAAAATTGCGGATCGTGATTGGAATATCGAAAGAGATTAGGCAGAGCGTTTACTCCACCGAATGGGCGATATAGGTGATGTGGTCGGCGGCGCGCTCGAGGTTTCCGACGAGGTTGATGAACACCCCCGAGTTCTGCGGCTGGCACTTGCCTTCGTTGAGGCGGGCGATGTGGCGATCGACGAGGGCACGGCGGTCGGTATCGATCTCATCCTCGAGGCGGTCCAATTCGGCGAGGCGCTCCGCGTCTTTGTAGAGATACGTCGCGAGGGCGAGCACGTAGAGCTTCTTGATCTTTTCATACATGCCCCCGATCATTTCGAGGAATTCCTCGGAGAAGATGAGCTCGTCCTCTACATAATGATAGGTGTATTTGGTGACGTTATCCGCGAGTTCGCCGATCCTCATGATATCGTTCAGGACATAGTGCATCTTGGAGACGGTATCCTCATCCTCGGTGATGAGCGAGGCCGTGGAGATCTTCACGAGGTAGGAGACGGCGAGCTTGTTCGCCTCGGCGAGCTCGGTATTGTGCGCCAAGACCTCTTCCGCCGCCCCCTCGTCCTTCTTCAGGAAGGCGCGGAAGGCGATATCGAGGGTATCCATGGCATAGGAGAACATCTTCCCCGACTGCTGATAGATATACCCGAGCGCGACCGAGGGAGAGCGCATGAGGCGTTCATCGAGATGCCCGAAGATGATCTCGGCGTCGCGCTCCTTCTTCTCCTCCTTCTTGGAGGGGATGATGTGCTCCGCAAGCCACACGAACCCCTTGATGAAGGGAAGGAACAGCAGGGCGCAGATCACGTTGAAGAGGGTGTGGAAGAAGGCGATCTGCAACGTAGGCCCCAGCCCTTCTTTCCCGAAGACGGTGATGTGCGAAGGGAACACGCCCGCGAGCACGGTCTCTTGGAAGCTCGTCCAAAAGACGAGGATGATCATAAAGATGATCGCGCCGAAGAAGTTGAACATGAAGTGGATGAGCGCCGCCCGCTTGGCGTTGGTGCCCGTCCCGAGAGAGGAGATGAGTGCGGTGACGCAGGTGCCGATATTCGACCCGATGATGATGTAAAGCGGCGCATTGCCCCCTCCGCCGATGACGACGCCGAGGGAGGCCATGGTGATGATGATCGCGTTGACCGCCGTAGAGGATTGTACGATGGCCGTGATCAAAATTCCGATGAGAAGGAGCAGGAAGGGGTTCTTTACGGCCGAGAGGATCTTTTCGACGGCGAGAAATTCGGGGGAGGGCGTGCCGTCGGGCAATGGTTCGAAGGTAAGCGCGCTCGACATCAGCTTCAGCCCGACGAAGATGAGCCCGAACGCGGCGATGACGTTGCCGATCGCCTTCCCCTTTTCGCTCTTGGAGAACATCGTGATGAACACGCCGACGGCGGTGAGCGCCAGAAAGAGCGCGTTGATCTCCGAGCCCGCGAGCGCGATGACCCATGCGTTGAGCGTCGTCCCGATGTTGGCGCCCATGATGATCGCCGTCGCCTGAAACAGGGACATGATCCCCGCGTTGACGAGACCGACGACCATGACCGTCGTAAAGGCCGAGCTCTGCCCGAGGATCGTCATGCCCGTACCGATGCCCACGCCCGCAAATCTGCTCTTCGCCGTCTTGTTGAGCATGGACTTCAGCCGTCCGTGAGCAAGGCGGGTCATGTTGTCGGAGAGGAGCTTCATGCCGAGCAGGAAGGCCCCCATGCCGCCCAAGATCTGCGTGATGATCTTAATGATATCCCATGCGTCCATACGATCCCCTTTGGGTTTTCGATTTCACCCCCATTATAATGGTTACGCGCACGTTTGCACCACGGATTTCAATGTTTTGTAGCAAAAAAGCACCGCATGCGCGCCGTATCCACGGAAAATGTGCGTTTTGTTTGACTTTTCGGGGCGGGATGTGGTAGAATAAGATAACATTTTTACCTTACAACGAGGAAAGACGATGACCGATACGGTTTTATTCGATCTCGACGGCACCCTGCTCCCCATGGACCAGGAGAAATTCGTCGCCGCATATTTCGGGCGGCTCGCGGCAAAGGCCGCCCCCTACGGCTACCAAAAGGAGGCGCTCGTCCGTGCGGTTTGGGCGGGTACGGCGGCGATGGTGAAAAACGACGGCACGAAGTCCAACGAAACGGTCTTCTGGGAGGACTTTTCAAGACGCTTTGCCCGCCCCGTCGAACAAGATATTCCCCTCTTTGAAGAATTTTATCGCAAGGAATTCCATGAAGCGCGGGAAGTCTGCGGCGTTCAGCCCAAGGCGGGCGCGCTCATACGCCGCCTGCATGCGGCGGGGAAACGGCTCATCCTCGCCTCCAACCCCATCTTCCCCCGCATCGCGCAGGAGACAAGGCTGCAATGGGCGGGCGTAGATGCTTCGCTGTTCTCCTATATCACGTCCTACGAAAACTCCCGCTACTGTAAGCCCAACCCCGCCTACTACCGCGAGATCGCACAAAATTGCGGCTTGGATCCCGCCCGCTGCCTCATGGTGGGCAACGACGCCGAGGAAGACGGCGCCGCGCGAAACGCAGGGTTTCCGGTGTTCCTCGTCACCGACTATCTCATCAATACGAAGTCCCTCCCGCTCGATGTTCCCCACGGAGATTTTGCCGCGCTCGAAGCCTATCTCGCGCGCATCTGAACCGCAAAAGCGACGGCCGAAGCCGTCGCTTTTTTTATTTTTCGCACTCATGTATGCATTTCAGAGCCGTTCGATGCGAAGATAGACCGTTTCGCCGTTGATCTCGAAGGGCTTCATGCCCTCCCCGTTTTCGCAGGCGGTGAAGCTTCCCTGCGCAGAGCGGACATCCTGCGAGAGCGCCTCGCCGCGGAGCCCTTGCCCGAGCACCCGCTTCGCGCGTCCGTCTTCCGCAAAGTAGAAGACGTTGATGCGGTCGGTGAGCTCGAAGCCCTCCTCCTTCCGCATGCTCTGGATGCGGGCGGCGAGTTCGCGGGCGGTGCCTTCTTCGAGCAGTTCTTCGGTGAGCGCCGTCTCGAGGGCGACCGTGATGCCGTAGCCCTGTGCCGTCGCGTAGCCCGCCGCGGACGCCGTAAAGATCTGCAGATCCTCCTCCGTGAGGGCGACCTCGCCATCGAGATCGACGACGTACGCCTCCCCCCGTTTTACGGTCTCGACGACGGTTTTCGCATCACAGGTCGCGAGAAATTCGCCGATCGCTCTGAGTTTCTTGCCGTATTTGGGCCCGAGCGTGCGGAGCTGCGGCTTGAGCGTGTAGGTGATGAGTTCGCCGTCGCCGTGCGTGAGGCGAAGCTTGTGCACGTTGAGTTCCTCGAGGGTGACCCGCTCGAGCTCACCCGTGATCCCGAGCGTGCGGTCGGAGGCGATGAGCATCTCCGAGAGGGGTTGGCGGTTCTTGAGGTTGTTGGCGCTCCTTGCGCTTCTGCCGAGTTCGACGACGTGCAGCACATCTTCCATGCCTGCCTCGAGGGCGGTGTCCTCCATCCCTTCATCGCAGACGGGGAAGCCCGTAAGATGCACCGAGCGGGGCGCCTCGGGGAAGAAGGCGGGCACGAGATTTTGATACATCATCTCGGCCATGAAGGGCATATAGGGCGCGAGGAGCTTGGAGAGCGTCACGAGCACGGTGTAGAGCGTCGTGAAGGCGGCTTCGCTGTCTTCGGAGGTCGCCCCCCAATAGCGGTCGCGGCCGCGGCGGACGTACCAATTCGAGAGCTCATCGACGAAATCCTGGATCCCGCGGGCGCTCTCGGTGATCGCGTACTCCCCGAGCATGCGGTCGGTCTCCTTCACGAGGGTGTTGAGTTTGGAGAGCACCCAGCGGTCCATGAGGGAGAGCTTACACGCCTTCAGATCGTGTTTGGAGGGGTCGTACCCCGCGATCTCGGCATAGAGGGTGAAGAAGGCGTAGGTGTTCCACACCGTACCTTGGAACTTGCGTTGGGTCTCGGAGACGGCCTCCTCCCCGAAGCGGGAAGGGATCCACGGGGCGCTGTTGGTGTAGAAATACCAACGCACGGCGTCCGCCCCCTGTTTGGAGAGCACCGTCCACGGATCGACGACGTTGCCCTTGTGCTTCGACATCTTCACGCCGTCTTTATCGTTGACGTGCCCGAGGACGATGCAATTTTTGAAGGGCGCCCGGCCGAAGAGGATGGTCGAAATGACGAGGAGGACATAGAACCAGCCGCGCGTCTGATCGACGGCCTCGGAGATGAAGTCGGCGGGGAAGGTCTCTTCGAAGAGATCCTTGTTCTCGAAGGGATAGTGGTACTGCGCAAAGGGCATGGAGCCCGAATCGAACCAACAGTCGATGACCTCGGGCGTACGCTTGCAGGTGCCGCCGCACTTGGAGCATTTGCAGGTGAGGCCGTCGAGATAGGGCCGATGCAGTTCGATCCCCGCGGGGGCGCCGCAGCGGGCGATGAGCTCCTCTTTGGAGCCGATGACCTCGAAATTCCCGCAGTCCTCGCACACCCAGACGGGCAGGGGCGTACCCCAATATCTGTCGCGGGAAAGCCCCCAATCGATCACGTTCTCGAGGAAATTCCCCATCCTCCCCTCTTTGATCGTCTCGGGGATCCAATTCACCGAACGGTTGGCGGCGATGAGCTCCTCTTTGACCTTCGTGACCTCGACGAACCAGCTCGAACGCGCATAATAGAGGAGAGGCGTATCGCACCGCCAGCAATGCGGATAGCTGTGTTCGAACATGAGCTTTTTGAAGAGCAGTCCCCGCGTTTTGAGCATTTCAATGATGACAGGGTCGGCCTTTTTGGCAAAGAGACCGCAAAGCTCGGGGCAGCGCTCGTCGAAGCAGCCCCGCTCGTTGACGAGCTGCACGACGGGCAGATGATAGCGCTTTCCGACCTTGTAGTCGTCTTCGCCGAATGCGGGCGCGATATGGACGACGCCCGTCCCCTCGGTGAGGGTGACATAGCCGTCGCAGACGACGTAATACGCCTTCTCTTTGAAGCTCCCCTGCGCCCACGGGAAGAGGGGGGCATACGCCATGCCCTCATACTCCTTCCCCTTGCGGCGGGAGACGACCTCGTAATTTTCGAAGAACTTGCCCGCAAGCGCCTCGGCGAGGATGTAATGCGTGCCGTCCTCGGCCGCAAGTTCGATGTAATCCTCCTCGGGATTCATGCAGAGGGCGACGTTGGAAGGCAAGGTCCAAGGCGTCGTCGTCCACGCCAAAATATAGGTGTTTTCCGACCCCATTACCGCAAAACGGGCGATGACGGAGGCCTCTTTCACGTCCTTATAGCCCTGTGCCACCTCGTGGGAAGAGAGCGCCGTGCCGCAGCGGGGGCAGTAGGGGACGATCTTATGGCCCTTATACAAAAGCCCCTTCTTGTGGATCTCCTTGAGCGCCCACCACACCGATTCGATGTAGTCGTCGTGATACGTCACATAGGGGTGCTCCATATCCACCCAATAGCCTACGGCATCCGACATCTTCTCCCACTCGCTCTGGTATTTCCAGACCGATTCCTTGCATTTCTTGATGAAGGGCTCGATGCCGTATTTTTCGATATCCTGCTTGCCGTCCATGCCGAGGCTCTTTTCCACCTCGAGCTCGACGGGCAGCCCGTGGGTATCCCAGCCTGCTTTGCGAAGGACGTGCCTGCCCTTCATCGTGTGATAACGGGGGATGAGGTCCTTCATGACGCGGGTGAGGACATGCCCGATGTGGGGCTTGCCGTTGGCCGTGGGAGGGCCGTCGAAGAAGGAAAACTCCTCCCCTCCTTCGTTCTTTTGGATGGACTTCTCGAAGATCTTGTTCTCCTTCCAGAACTTCACGATCTCCTGCTCACGTGCCACAAAGTCGAGGGACGTATCTACTTTTTTATACATATTTTGCTCCTCCGATCGTATCCGTAACAAAAAAGCCTCCGCGTTTTGGAATACGCAAAGGCATATCGACCACCAAAACAAACCGTCATTTGCCGCGGAGATCACGGTCCGCGACGCCGTGCGGAGTTACTATGGTTCCCCCCGCAAGCTCGAAAGGTGATACCCCCACCGCACCGCTCTCCCCTCTCAGCAAAACGGGGATTCTCTGTACACGGCAAACCGATGCGGACGTGTCCTTCCTCAAACGCCTTTCATGCAGTTTTCTCTATTATACCAAGCCCCCCGCAAAAAATCAAGCGTTTTTCGGCGGTTCCTCCCGATTTCGCAGGGGGAACATCACATTGTGCAGATCCACCTTCCACTTGCCGTCTACCTTTACGATGCGGTTCCACAGCCAGAGCAGGTATCCGAGTACGGCGAAGACGCCGAGTAGCCCCAAGACCCACAGGCATACGCCGCCGTAGCCGAGGGTCGCGGCGTCGAGGAAGAAGTAGGGATATTCGAAGTTCGGGATGACTGCCCCGAGGAGCATGATGTAGCAAACGTAGACGAGCGGCGGAAGGAAGCCGTAGAGCGGCGCAAATACCGAGATCGTGCACTTCTCATCGAAGAGCAGGTAATCGAGGATGAAGAGAAGCGGCGCGAGGAAGTGATACGACATGTTCCCGAGATTGAGCCAGTAGTCCGCTTCCAGTGGCGATTGCAAAAGAAAGATGACGACGAGGAAAGTGACAAGGATCATCACCACCGTCATGAATTTGAAGGTACGCATCACCGTGTTGTACCCCTCCCGCTCCCCGCGAAGCACGCGGCGGAAGGTCGCTACGGTCACCGCGATCGAGACGGCGAACACACAGTAATTGGAGAGATTGGTGTAGTACTTGAGGATCTCCCAACTCATCGCATTTCCCCCTTTGCCCGCATAAAAGACGCGGAGCGACAGAAGACAGGCAAGGAAGGAGACGCAGCACAGCACGACGCGGAACACCAACTGCACGACAAGATTTTTGCGCATAACATTCACCCCCGTTTGGTTTCGGTGGAAATATTATAGCACATTCTGTTTACTTTGTGAATTAAATTACGCCCGCTTCCCCATTCCCCCGCCAAACGTCATCTTGTCACAACTTCTGAAAATCTCTTGCGTTTCCGCGGTACCGTATGCGATATCCTATCTCCGCGAAAGGAAATCGCCGCGCGAAGAACCGATACCACCCCCTCTATGCGAGGACAGAGCCCCTCCGTAATTGGAGAACAAAACGCTACCCCCTCCGTGGGAGGGGGATCAAGGGGGTGGGGCGGAAGAAAAGCAAATACGAAGTCCGCCCCCTCGCTTCCCCTCTTAGGGGAAGTACCCGCGTCAGCGGGGGATAGGGTTTCCAAAACCCCTCAGTCACGGCTATGCCGTGCCAGCTCCCCTACGAGGGGAGCCAAGGGTCGCTCGGGATACGCCCGCACGTCATTTCGCCCCGACCGCAGCTTCTATTTGCTCTACTAAGGTCGGCACGAGCCGTAGGCGAAGTAACGTTAGTGAGAAATCTCGGTATGGTATACAAACAGGCATTCCAAATACGTCATTCTGAGCCGTGCCCGAACGCGCCTTAAGCGGGCGGGCACGTGCCGCCCCGCGCGCACTTCTAATTCTCTAAGCGCGGCACGAGCCGTTAGGCGAAGTAAGAATCGCCTTAGCCTTAGCCTTATATTGGTACTCATATAAGAATTAAGACTGCGGCGATGTTTCGACTTCGGCTACGCCTACGCTCAACATGACGTAATTAGAACGAGATTCCTCGGCTACGCCCTCGGAATGACGTACGGATAAGCCCCTACGCAGTCCGTCCCCTTGCTTCCCCTTGTAGGGGGACCGCGTCAGCGGGGGATAGGGTTTCAAAACCCCTCAGTCACGGCTATGCCGTGCCAGCTCCCCTACAAGGGGAGCCAAGGGTCGCTCTGAATACGCCGCGTCGGTTTCCTGCCCACCCCCCTACCCCCCTCCATTGGAGGGGGTGGTGGTCTGTTCTCCAATGGAGGGGGGGTCGCGCATAATTGGCCGCGACGGCTGAAACGGAGAGATCAGAAGAACTTACAGATCCCGATGATATGCAGGATCATCACCGCGACCGTATAGATGCACCAAAATGCGCCTAACACCCGCATGGCCTTCGGGTCAGGTCTCCCTTCCTTAAAAAACAACATCGCACCATAACCGATAAGCACAGCAAGGGAGAATACCATAAGAAGGCAAAATGCGCCTACGCCTCCGTCATCGAAATTGTAGAGCCGATCATAATAATTACCGAGCGCCCCGCCTGAAAAAGAGATAATGCACGTGATAAACGTGGCGAGCGCGACGATCGCGGCAAACGCTCCGATGCCCCAATAGATGCGCCTGAGCACGGTCGCTTTGTGCTCCTCGACGATATTTTTCGCCGCGGCCGCCGCCTGTTTGCGCAAAATATGCGCCGTCATCTCTCCGAGCTTGCGTTGGGAATTGCGCGCGAAGAGGTCGGCACGGAGAAGAAGGGGATCGGACGTAATATCCTCTTTGAGCTCGAAGAGCTGTTCGGGGTCCGAGCATCCGCGATCTTTGCACAGCGCTAGGAAAGCCCGCTTCCCCTCGTCTTCGAGGCACTTCAGCACCTCGTCTTTGCAACCCGGAAGCTCCTCTTTCTTCAAAAACAGTACCCCATATGCGTATTTTCGGCATTCTTCGTCGACAATGATGCCCGAAAGTTCATTCATGGCGTCGTTGATATCGAGGTAGAGATTCTTTTGTTTGGGATGACGTTCGGCAAAGCTGTTGATCGCCGAAAAGTAGTCTTCATCCTCGAGCAGGGTGCCCGCGAGCTCCAAGAGCGCGAGAGGATTGTGCAGGCCGTGCTTGATAAGGACGCGGTTGAAGTAAGCCCCGTCGTCGAGACGATCGGCGCCGAGGAGCAGTTCGTTGTAGCGCACGGCAAAGTTTACGCGGTCGGCCAGAAAGAGCGCGTCGATAAACTGCCGAATATACTCCAAATAGGCCGCATTGGAAGAAGTCGGGATCATCGTGAGCACGAAATCGAACAGGCAGCAGGCCTCCTCCGTGCGCGAGGAGACGTACATCACACAGGCATCGAAGAGCTTCCCGTTCGCGTAGCCGTTGTAGCCATAGGAGAAGAGGGCCTCTTCGAATTCGGCGGCGCCGCCACGCGCGAAACGGTCGAGGAGCGCCCCCGCGCTCGCCCCGCTCTCGATCCAAAAGCAATGCCACCGCGCCGCAAGGTTGCCTTCATCGACGCCGAGCACGTTTTTATAATACTTGAGGACGTTTTGCGCCCCCATCTTCGCTTCGGCGATCTCTGCGAACTCGAGGTTCATCGCGATGTATTTCTCGGTATCCGTCACCGCGCGGAGAACTTCATCGAACATCTCCGCATCCACGCGATCGAGGGCACAGCGGTACATGACTTCGGTGAGTGCGGCGATCTCCTTCTCCCCGCTCTCGGGAAGTTCGATGTATTCCCTGTAGCAAGGGAGCATATGCGAAGCCTGCACGTTCTTGAAGAGGACGTCGTAAAAATACTTGCGGCGGGCGGGATCCTGTGTATATGCGATCGCCCGTTCAAAATCGGTAAAATCCAAATTACCCGGGGACCTGTAGTCGATAAACTCCTCTCCGTCGGCACACGAAAGCCCCGCGAGGAAGCGCAGGAAGAAGGCCTCGCCGTCCGTCGGATTGACTTTGAGCATGTTGTCGAGGTACTTTGCCGCACTCACGAAATCCTTGCGGTGCATCATATCGCCTGCGACGTTCCGCTGCGTCGGATTGGAGACGGCGATCTCTCCCGCGGCGACCGTCATGAGCGTACGTTTTTCGACGCCGCGGCGGACGGTCTTCCGTTTTATGTATGGCGTCCCCTTGTATTCTTTGCGGCGGATCTCGGGGGAAGCGAAGGTGATGGGGCGGAAGGAGGCGATGTACTCCCCGATGCGGGAATAGGCATCCGGCTTGGAAAGATCGATCCCCTCGAGCTTTCCGCTCCGCCCGGGGAGCTTCTCGATGGGCTTCCCGCGGTAGACAAAGGCGATGGCGTCGCGCTCTTTTTCCTCGTTTGCGACCATCGCCGAAAAACGGGTATATTCATTTTTGACCCACTTCGTCTCGAGGTACTCTTCGTTGCTGCATACGATGAGCATGCACTCCGAAGTATAGAGGGCGTAGAGGATGAGGGCCTCGTAGTCCGAACCCGTGCGATCGCCCGCGACGGCTTCCGAATAAAAGGGGGCATACCCCCGTTCTTTGAGATAATTGTAGATGCGCAGGGCCTCGTGGCTATCCTGCGTGTTGCCGCCGTCTTCCGAAGTGACCTTGGCGCAGAGGAAACAATCGAAGTCCAGCCCCTCGCGCTTCAGCTGCAAAAACTCGCTGCGGATGCGGTCGATCTCCTCCCCTTTCTTTTGATACGCCGCCTTCTGGGCGCCGCTTGCAAGCGACAAAGCGCGCTCGAAGTTCTTATTTTCGGTGAAGCGCTTCTCGGAGATCTCGTGGCAAATGGGCTGCAGACGAGGCGGGTCTGCGGCTTCATCCTTCAAGTATTGCACTTTGCACTCGGAGAGTGCCATGCCGAAGTAGGCCTCGGGCTCCTCTTGATCGAGCTCGGCGGCCTTTTTGTAGGCGGAAAGGGCGTCGCCGAACTTGCAGATATCGAGCTCATGCTCGCCGATCCGAAGAAATTCGAGCGCGGCGGGAGAAGTACCCTTCTTGGGGAGTGTCCACGTGTTTCCGCAATAGGGGCATACGACGAGCCCATCGCGCGCGGAAGAGCGTGCTTCGTCGAGAAGTCCGCCGCATGTCTTACATTTGTAGCCTTGCATTTCCATCGTCTTGTGAAAACTCCTTGTTTCATTATACTGCATCCCGCCCCCGCTGTCAAGAAAATTCCGCAGTCCGAAAGCCCTACCCCCTACGGGGTTTATCCCGAGCACTACCCCCTCCGTGGGAGGGGGATCAAGGGGGTGGGGCGGCAAAAAAGCAAGTACGAAGTCCGTCCCCTCGCTTCCCCTCATAGGGGAAGTACCCGCGTCAGCGGGGGATAGGGTTTCAAAACCCCTCAGTCACGGCTACGCCGTGCCAGCTCCCCTGCAAGGGGAGCCAAGGGCTCGCTCGAGATACGCCCCATCGTCTCCTGCCCACCCCCCTACCCCCCTCCAATGGAGGGGGGGTCGCGCATAATTGGCCCCGTCGTCCGTCGTCGCGTCTTGCCTCTTCGTCCGCCCTTTCTACCGTCGTCGACTCACGCCAAATGCAACTTCGAGACTTTCGGCGAAAGCGCGTGAAAATGCTTGCAATCTGCGGCGAGAGCGTGTATAATTTGAGCAAAAACGAGGTAAAAGCCATGCGTGTCCTTGCCATCAACGATATCTCCTGTGCGGGGAAGTGTTCCCTCACCGTCGCCCTCCCCGTGCTCTCTGCGTGCGGCGCGACGGTCGACATCCTCCCCACTGCTCTCCTCTCCACGCACACGGGCGGATTTACGGGCTACACCTTCCTCCCGCTCGACGATGAAATGGAGAAGATCTGCGCCCATTGGGAGACCCTTCCCCTCAAATACGACGTCATCTGCAGCGGGTATCTCGGCAGCCGCAGTCAGATCGAATTCGTGAAATCGGTGAAGCAGCGCTTCTTGAAGCCCGACGGGATCTTCGTCGTCGACCCCGTCCTCGGCGATAATTTCAAATTTTATAAGGGGTTCGACGAAGCCTTCGCCGCGCAAATGCGTACCCTCTGCGGCCTCGCGGATTACATCCTTCCCAACGACACCGAGAGCTTCCTTCTCACAGGCGAAAAGGACCCCGAAAAGGCGCTCTCCGCGCTTGCAAAGATCTGCCCGCATCCCATCATTACGGGGGCGGATACGGCGGAAGGCTATTTCCTCTACTACTACGACGGGGAAAATAAGAAGATCCCCCTTCGGAAGGTGGAGGGCTCCTTCCATGGCGCGGGCGACGTGTTCGCCTCGGCCTTTGCGGGCTGCATCGGCGGGGGGATGCCCCTCAAGGACGCCCTTACGCTGTGCATCGAATTTTGTTACCGCTCGATCCTGCGTACGCAGACCGAGGTGCCCGATAAGAAGTACGGCATGAATTACGAGAAGGAGCTCTTCATTCTGACCGACGCCTTCAAATCCCTCTGACCATTCGTTTTATCGCCCCCTACCCCCCTCCAATGGAGGGGGGGGCTGTTCTCCAATGGAGGGGGTGTCTACGTCATTTCGAACGTAGTGAGAAATCTCAAAGAACGAGATTCCTCGGCTCACGCCTCGGAATGACGTATCGCTCTACCCCCTCCGTGGGAGGGGGATCAAGGGGGTGGGGCGGCGACGGGGCAACTACGAAGTCCGAAAGCCCTACCCCCATCGGGGGGAGGGTGGCACGGCATAGCCGTGACGGATGGGGGGCAAAGAATGGAGCACGACAAGGCCCATGAATGGAGCACGTCATTTCGAACGTAGTGAGAAATCTCAAAGAACGAGATTCCTCGGCTCACGCCTACTTCGCGCTACGCGCTCGTGCCGTGCTTCGATAAACAATAGAAGCCTCGCACAGGGCGGAATGACGTACTGATGCGCCCCGTCGTCTTCCGCCCACCCCCCTACCCCCCTCCAATGGAGGGGGTATCGCATAAGATGCACCGTGTCTGGGCACATTGCCCCACGGAGGGGGTACGCGCGGAATAAACTACCACGTGTCCCCGCGTTTGGGAAAAAGAGCATAGCAAACACCCCGCCGATGCATTACATCGGCGGGGTGCAATTTGTGCGATATCATTAAAATTCAGAAGCGCAATCAAATAAGACTACGAACTCTTCTTGTGATTGGTTGATCTCATCGATGACGGAAATTGCATCACTGGGTACGGAAAAATCATTCATTACGACGGGCGCGGTGTCGATATTGCTGTAACGCTCTATCATGTCTTTATTTTTGTTCCAATTAGAGATACCGAAACCATGTATTAACCCGGAAGCAATCAATATGAGAACCGAAAAGTAAATCGCTCGTCCTTTCCTTTGCTTTCTGAAGCAAAGAATTGCAATCGTCATGGCTAAAAATGGCACGGAAACCGGGATTGTCATTACAAGTACCGCGAGTGACGGCTCAAAATCAAACAGGCTGTAATAATAGTTGGCTATGTCTACAAAGAGGCCGCTCCCGTGTGCCAAAAAAATGTGATCATTGCTATCCCATTCCGATACACCAAGCATTGATAATAAAACAATTACGGATGCGATCGTAGCAAACGAAATTATGCATACAACCGCAATATATATGTTATATGCTATAGACTTGCATTTCTCCCGCTTGCGGTCGCGCAATGCATGCTTATCTGCTATGATATTTTTTTTACATGCAACTGCTTGCTCAAATAAAATGTGCTGTGTGACCGCTGCCGTCTCGGCCTTAGAAACGCGCGCAAACAGGTCGGCGCGAAGCAGAAGCGGATCCGATGTGACATCCTCCCGCAATTCAAAGAGCGCATCTACATCCGCGCACCCATATTTTTCGCAAAGTCTGCCGATGCAATCTAATGCTTCGCTCCGCAAGCACTGCATGACCCGTTTGTTGCAACGCGCAAGATCTTCTTTCTGAATATAACAAGTATCGGCGATAAATTTTCTGCATTCCGCATCTTTTATATTACTTGCGAGGCTTTTCAATGCGTCGTTGATATCAAGGTAGAGATTATTCTGATCCGGGAATTTTTCTGTAAAAATATTGATTGCCGAAAAGTAATCGGGATCGTCCAAAAGCGTCTCCGCGATATTGACGAGCTCAAAGGGATTGTGATACTTATGCTTGATCAGCACGCGGTTAAAATATGCCGTGTGGTCCATTTTTTCGATGCTGAGCAGCAGTTCATTATATTTTGCAATATAATTGACGCGATCGTTTTTCAGCATCGTTTCGATGAACGAACGAAGATCGGCAGTGAAAATCTTGTTTTTCGTTTTGGGGATCATCGTGAGCAGGAAATCGAACAGGCGGCAGACGTCTTCGGGGCGGGATGCCGAAAATTCAAGGCAAACCTTGAAGAGGTTTTCATGCGCATACGCATTGA
This sequence comes from uncultured Clostridia bacterium, assembly GCA_947595585.1. Classification (GTDB taxonomy): domain Bacteria; phylum Bacillota; class Clostridia; order Christensenellales; family Borkfalkiaceae; genus Gallimonas. The sequence goes on along the minus strand of CANQET010000001.1, from coordinate 60,613 downwards.
AACCGTAGGAAAAGAGCGCTTCCTCAAATGCCGCGGCGCCACCTTCCAAAAAGGCACCGAAGACCGCCTGATCATCTTGCCCCTTCTCCAAATAAAATACTTTCCAAAGGGCCTCGGCGGAGCCCTCATCCGCATCGAGAATGTTTTTATAATACTTCATCGCAAGCTGCGGATCGGTGCGATCGAAGAGTTCTGCGAACTTGAAGTTCATCCCGATGTATTTATCGGTATCCGTCACCGTCTTCAACGCTTCATCGAAAACTTGTTCGCTGCGCGTCTCTAACGCCAATTGATACATGACTTCGGTGAGCTCGCCGATCTTCTTTGCGTCGCTCTCGGGAAGTTCGATGTATTCCTTGTAGGAAGACAGGTTCTTCGTCTCCACGACGTTGCGATAGAGGATGTCGTAAAGTTCGCTGCGGCGGGCGGGATCCTGCGTGCAGGCGATCGCCTTTTCAAAATCGGAGAAATCAAGGTTCTTGCTCCGCTTATACCGATAGAACGCATGCTCATCGGGGCAGGAAAGCGAGGTAAGGAAGCGAAGATAATATGCCTCGCCGTCCGTCGGGTTCTCATTGAGCATGTTGTTGAGGTATTTCTTCGTATTCACGAAATCGTTGCGGTGCATCATGTCCTTCGCGATCTTGAGCTGCGCAGGGTTGGAGATCTTGATCTCGCTCTCTACCGTCTCCAACGTGCGCTTCGTGACACTGTGGCGCATGGTCTGCTTTTTGGTATAGGCCGACCCCTTGTATTCCTTCCGCTTGATCTCGAGGGATTCCAACGGGATGCGGCGGAACGAGGAGATATATTCCTCGATCCGAGAATAGGCGTCGGGCTTGGATAGGTCGATGCCTTGGATCTTGCCGTCCTGCCCGGGGAGGCGCTCGATGGGCTTGCCGCGGAAGACAAAGGTGATGGCGTCGTGCTCCTTTCCTTCCCGCACGATCATCTTCGCAAAGCGGGTATATTCGTTCTTCACCCACTTGGTCTGCAAATATTCCTCGTTGCTGCATACGATGAGCATGCACTCCGAGGTATAAAGGGCATACAGGATGAGGGCCTCGTAGTCGACGCCCGTGCGGCCCTTGATCTCTTCTTCCGAATAGAAGGGCGTATAGCCGCGTTCCTTGAGGTAGTGATAGAGCTTGAGGGCCTCGTGGCTATCCTGCGTCGTACCGCCGTCCTCCGAGGAGACCTTCACGCAGAGGAAGCAGTCGTAATCGAGGCCGCTCTCCTTGAGGCGCAAGAACTCGCTGCGGATGCGGTCGATCTCGTCTCCCTTCTTCTCATACGCCTCCTTCTGTGCGCCGCTTGCGAGCGACAGGGCGCGCTGAAAGTTCTTATTCTCGGTGAAGCGCTTCTCGGAGATCTCGTGGCAGATGGGCTGCAGGTGGGGCGGATCGGCCGTCTCATCCTTCAGATATTGCACTTTGAACTCGGAGAGCGCCATGCCGAAGTAGGCCTCGGGTTCGGTCTTATCGGCCTCGGCGGCCTTCTCGTAGGCATTCAATGCGTCGTCGAACTTGCACACGTCGAGCTCGTGCTCGCCCATGCGCAGGAAGGAAAGCGCCTTGGGGGAAGTCTCCTTCCGCGGCAAGATGTAGGCATTCCCGCAATGCTCGCAGAAGATGACGTTGTTCTGCGCGCGGCCGGGATCGAGGCGCGCCTCACAAGTTTTACATAGAAGTTCCGTAAGCTCCATTCGATTTCTCCAGTCGTGTTTTTTGCTTTTTATCTGCAGAATTTCCTGCGTTTTGCCGTGTATCTTCGCCGCATATGGCCGAAACTCGGCATGCTACAATTATTATACATCATAAAATGATGTAAGTCAAGAATTTTACATCACTTTATGGTGATAATTTGAATATGGACATCGCAAAGAAAATCGGGCAAAACCTGAAATTGGCGCGGCGGGATGCAGGGCTGACACAAAAGGAAGTCGCTGCGAAGATGCTCATGACGCAGCAGCAATACAGCCGCTTCGAAACAGGCGTTTTCGAACTCAACTATGCACAGATACTCGCCCTCTGCGCCCTCTATGGTATCACGCCGAACGAACTCTTCGACGTAACTTGAAAAGTAGAAAAAGGCATAAAAAACTGCCCCATGTTGCGAAAACGCGGCACGGGGCAGTGATTTTTTTAGTCGGCTTCGTTGATATTGCGGAGCATCATGCGGATGATCTCGGCGTCGGTCTCCTTCATGCCGTTGCGGGCGAGGGAGCCGACGTTATCGATCGTGCGCTCGACGCCCTTCTCGAGGATGCCTTCGCCGCCCGCGAAACAGCTTCCCCGCCGCTCCATCTCAAAACCGAAGAGCCCGGCATCGACGGCCGCGGCGATCTTGGCGGCACAGCTCGATTTTGCGCCGTCGCACACGATGCCCGAGGCGATGGCAAGCCCGTTGGCGACGGTGCTCGCGATCTTCTCGAAGTCGCCCCCGAAGAGGTAACACACGCCCGCCCCGGCGCCGACGCCCGCACACACCGCCCCGCAATAGGCGGAGAGCCTGCCGACGCCCGCCTTCAGGTGGATGGTGACGAGGTCGGAGAGCGCGACCGCGCGCAGGAGCCGTTCGCGGGGGACCTCCATCTCTTCTGCATATACGACGACGGGCATACACGCCGTGATGCCCTGGTTCCCGCTTCCCGAAATGATGATGACTGGAAGATCGCAGCCGTTCATGCGGGCATCCGATCCCGCGGCGGAGATCGCCTTGGCGCGGTTCATCACTCCCTCTCCGTAGGCGGCGAGGAGGATCTTCCCGACGCGTGCCCCATAGGCGTTTTTGAGCCCCTCTTCGCAGATGGCGCGGTTGACTTCAATCTGGCGGCCGACCGTATTTTCCAGCGTTTCGGGGGGGACCTGTGTGCAAAATTCGAGGATCTGATCGATCGTGAGCTCGGGAATGTGCTCCTTATCGTGGTAACTTCTGCCGCGGGAAGTCTTCTCACCGTTGCGTTCGATGCGGACGACGTTGGTATGCCGCCCTTCGATGCGGACAAAGGCGCTCTCCGTACCCGCAAAGACGCGGATGCCGATATCAAAAACACAACCTGAGGTCGATTTTTCGACGGTGATCGGCGTCTTTTCGAGATATTCGGCGATGGCCGCATACTTCTTCGGGGTGACGTGCGCGAGCACTTCGAGCTTCTTTTCGGCGTGCCCCGCGACGATGCCCGCCGCAGCCGCCGCCGCGACGCCCCTGAGGCCGCCCGTGTTGGGCACGATCACGCTCTTCACATTCTTCAAGATATTGCCGCTTACGGAGATCTCGACGCGCTCGGGAAGCGTTCCGAGGGTCTTCTTCGCAAGGGCCGCGGCATAGGCGACGGCGATGGGTTCGGTACAGCCCGTCGCGGGGACGAGCTCGGCGGCGAGCAGGTCGCAATATGCCTTCATCAGCTGTTCATCCATAACATCCCCCTCTCAAAGCGGCATGAGTTTGGCCGTAAAGTGGCGCAAGATGGGCGGTTCTTCCACGATCTTGAAGCCCTTGATCTCCGCGGCACGCTCCTTGATGTTCAGAAGGGCATCGGCGATGACGTCGAGATGCGATTGCGTGTAGACCCTCCGCGGAATGGCAAGGCGGGTGAACTCGAACTCCGCCTCGAGCTGTTTGCCCGTATCGGGGTCGTTGCCGAGCATGTAGGAGCCGATATCGCAGGCACGGATGCCCGCCTCGCGATAGAGTTCGATCGCAAGCGCCTGTGCGGGGAATTCGTAATACGGGATATGGGGAAGGAGTTTCTTGGCGTCGACAAAGACGGCATGCCCGCCCACGGGCGTCTGGAAGGGGATGCCCCCCTCTTCGAGCCGCGCGGCGAGGTATTGCATCTGCCCGATGCGGTACTTGAGATAGTTCTCGTCGATGCCCTCGTCGAGCCCCCTCGCCAAGGCTTCGATATCCCGCCCGGACATCCCGCCGTAGGTAATGAAGCCCTCGAAGGAGATCGTGCGCTGCTTTATAAGTTCGAAGATCGCCTTGTCGCGGCAGCCGATGAGGCCGCCCATGTTGACGATGGCATCCTTCTTGGCGCTCATGGTGAAGACGTCGCAACAGTCGAAGGAGGCCTTCACGATCTCGGCGATGGACTTTCCTTTGAATTCTTCCTCGCGCTGCTGCACGAAGTAGCTGTTCTCGGCATAGCGTGCGGCGTCGATCATGAACGGGATCCCATGCTTATGGGCGATCGCCGCCGTCTCGCGGATGTTCGCCACCGAAACGGGCTGCCCGCCCGCGGAATTGTTGGTGATCGTCATGATGACGACGCCGATGTTCTCCGCCCCGAGCTTATGGATGTATTCCTCGAGACGGGCGCAGTCCATATTCCCCTTGAAGTCGTAATACGACGTCGTATCGAGCGCCTCGGGCACGACGCAGTCGATGGCCCTTGCCCCCGCGATCTCGACATGGGCGCGCGTCGTATCGAAGTGCATGTTCGCAATTGCATATTTTTTTCCTTGCAAAAGAATAGGAAGCAGCACCTTTTCCGCCGCCCGTCCTTGGTGGACGAGTTGGATATAGGGCAATCCGAAGATCCGCTGTGCCGCCTCCTGCACCTTGTAGTAGCAATCGGCGCCCGCATACGATTCGTCGCCGAGCATCACCCCTGCCCACTGTGCCGAGCTCATCGCGCCCGTTCCGCTATCGGTGAGAAGATCGATGTAGACGTCGCTCGCGGCAAGGCGGAATACGTTGTACCCCGCTTCGGCAATCTTCTGTTCTCGCTCCTTATTTGTGAGCATGCGGAGCGGCTCGACGCTCTTGATGCGGAATGGCTCGGGAAAGTAGATGCGTTTCATAAAAGTCTCCTTATATAGCGGGAAGGCCATACCTCCCCTTCTTCATATCCATTATAGTCCCGAGAAGGGCCGTTGTCAAGATGAAAATCAAAAATGCCTCCCCCTTTTGCCTGATAAAAATTCGCAAAAAACGGATAAAGTTATCAAAAACCCATTGCAAAAAATTTTGGTTTGTAGTATAATGGAACACCAAACGTTCCCCACCGCGGGAAAATCGTATACAAGGGAAGGGAAAATCATGATCCGTGTCGAATTCAACAACGGCGTGCGCGAAGTCGAAGAGGGAACGCGCGTCATCGAACTTTTAGAGAAAAAAGAACGCAAAAATTTCGTCGTGTGCCGCGTGGGCGCACAGGTCAAGGAACTCAACTACCGCCTTTCTGCCAAGAACGACGGCATGCAGATCGAGCTCCTCGGCCTCAACAATGCCGAGGCGGGCAGGGCGTACCGCGCAAGCCTGAGCTATATCGTCGCGATGGCCTTCTACCGCATCTATCCCGAGATCCCCATCCGCTTTTCTTACAACATCTCCCGCTCGATCTCCTGCCAGGCGCTCACGAAGAACTTCAACATGTCGCGTGCGGTCGCCGCGATCACCGCGGAAGTCGGGCGGATCATCGAAGAGGACCTCCCCATCGAACGGGTGACGGTCACCCTCGAGGAGGCGACGAAGATCTATCAGAAGTTCCACCTCGACGACAAGATCGAGATCTTGAAGTATCGCCCCGAGAACACCGTGCATCTCTATAAGTGCGGGGAATACTACAACTATCTCTACAGCTATATGGTCCCCTCGACGGGCTGCATCCGCAACTACACCATCACCCCCTACAGCCCGGGCATCATCATCCAATACCCCCGCCACGACCTCGAAGCGGCGATCCCCGATTTCGAGGAGGAGGCCACCTATTGCAGGACGCTCCAACGCTCCTACGACCGTGCGATCAAGACGGGCATCCAGACCGTCTGCGATATCAACCGCAAGATCGATGAGGGCAAGACGCTCGAATTCGTGCAGATGTGCGAGGCCCAGCACAGCCGCCAACTCGCCGAGCTCGGGGATATCATCGAAAAGCATCTCGACGAAGTGCGTCTCATCGCGATCGCAGGCCCCAGCTCGAGCGGGAAGACGACGTTCTGCACCCGTCTTCGCATCGAGCTCCTCTCCCGCGGCATCGACCCCGTGACGATCTCCCTCGACGACTACTACTTCGAAAAGGATACGATCTGCAAACTGCAGGGCAAGCCCCGTGAGCTTCTGGACCTCGAGCACATCGCCTGCCTCGATATCGACCAATTCAATAAGGACCTCTACGACCTCATCAACGGCGAAGAAGTCACCCTCCCCCGCTTCAACTTCAAACTCGATCGGCGGGAAGCGGGCAAGACCATCCGCCTCGGGGAGAATGTGCCCGTCATCATCGAAGGCATCCATGCGCTCAACGAAAAACTCACCCATTCCATCCCCAAGCACCGCAAATTCAAGATCTATATCGCGCCGCATACCCAGATGAGCATCGATAACCATACCCCGCTCTCCATCACGAATACGCGGCTCATCCGCCGTATCGTGCGGGATATGAAATTCCGCAACTGCCCCGCCGCTTCGACCATCGACATGTGGCAATCGGTACGAAACGGGGAATTCCGCTGGATCTATCCCCATCAAGAGACCGCCGACTACGTGTTCGATTCCAGCCTCGGCTATGAGCTTTGCGTGCTCAAAAAACAGGCCATGGAGGCCCTTTCGAAGATCGAGGCCTCGGACCCGCAGTACCTCGTCGCCAACCGCCTCATCAAGACGCTGAAATACTTCCGTCTCATCGATAACGATGCGATCATCCCCTGCAATTCGCTGATCCGCGAATTCATCGGCGGAAGCTGCTTCAACGTGTAAAAAAGTAGGTAGGCCCCCTCGTTTTCGGCCTACCCCTGCAATTTTATTGCCCGTTTTGCGCCCTTGTTTTCATCTTTACGCCCTTTGCCCCGAGCCCCCCCGGGGCTTTTTGCATGATGCACGACGGGGAAGATACGAAGTCCGAAAGCCCTACCCCCATCGGTCATCTGCCCACCCCCCTACCCCCTCCAATGGAGGGGGGTGTTGCACAAGATGTGCCCCTACGCAGTCCACTACCCCCTCCGTGGGAGGGGGATTAAGGGGGTGGGGCGGCAGAAAAGCCCATGCATGGCGCACGTCATTTTGAACGTTAGTGAGAAATCTCAAAGTCGAGATTCCTCCTCCCTACGGTCGTCGGAATGACGTACTGATGTGCCCCTACGAAGTCCATCCGCTTGCTTCCCCTTTTAGGGGAAGTACCTGCGTAGCAGGGGATAGGGTTTCAAAAACCCCTCAGCCGCGTCTTACGCCGCGACAGCTCCCCTGCAAGGGGAGCCGAGGGGCGCACATGATTTGCGCCCTCGCCCATTACGTCATTTCGAACGTAGTGAGAAATCTCGTCCTTGAGATTCCTCCTCCCTACGGTCGTCGGAATGACGTACTGATGTGCCCCTACGCAGTCCGTCCCGTCGCCCCACGTCCTTTCGTCGCATAAGGGCTACCCCTGTATGCTTTATTCCTTTGCCTTGATGACGTTGGTGGGCTTGATGGACCTCAGGCGCAGCATGGGCGCGAGGAAGGAGACGAGGAGGATGCCGAGCGCGAGCAGGCAGTCCCACAAAATATAGCTCCACTTCACGATGAGGAAAGAAAGGTCCATGACCATCGTACTGCGCGCAAGTTCATTCAGCGAAAGCACCAGAATGCGATTCGCAAGCCCGATAAAGACGAAGGACCCCGCAATGTAGAGCACGAGCATCGCAAGTCCCGCGAGGACGATCTGTAAGCCAAATATACACATGAGGTCGGAATTTCGTGCCCCGAGCGCCTTCATGATGCCGATCTCCTTCATGCGATCCTTGATGCTCTTCACCTCGAATTGTACCATGAGAAGCAGTAGCGCCGCGCAAAGCACGATGAAGATGAGGACGAAGAAATCGCTGAACACCCTCACCGCCTTCGTCATCGTCGCGATCGACCCAGCGATCGAGGAATTGGGGATGTAGCCGAGCTCGTCTGCCGTGTTGAAAAGAAGTGATACATCCCCCTCCGTTTCGAAATAATAGCCGCAGGTGTACCCCTCGATCCTCTGCAGCGCGCGCAAGATGTTGTCGGCCACATTCACGCGGGTGGTCCCGTTGTTGAGCCCGATGATCTTGAGCGTCGCCTCGTACTTCTTCTGCGTCTTGTTTCGATCGCAGGGAAGATAGTAGGCAAACTTCACCTCATGCGGCGTGAACGTATCCGCATTTTGCGAAGTATACGAGGTATCGAAGATCTCGTTGTAGACCTCGTAGCTCATCACGACCTCGTTCTCCCCAAGCGGGACGCTGTTCCTAAGCGCCGCACAAGTAAACCAAGAATCCGCATATTCGTATTCTTTCCCGCGCCAGGTGAAGGTCGAGATGCCCGAGCTCACGAATTGACGGATGCCTGCGCTTGCAGACTTCTCGATGAAATCCTCATCGAATGTATAGGCGATCGCAAGATATTGGTAAATTTCATCGGCAAACGCGAGGCCTTCGTCGCATTCGGCAAGGCTGCGGCGCTCGGTTTTGGAGAGTGCGGGATCAGTCAGTTTTGCGAGAAGATCTTCGTAACGCTTGCGATAATTTGTATCGATAATGCCGTTGATGTAGCCGTATACATAGCCCGTAAACTGCTGCGTCGGCCCGAGGAGCGTTTCATAAGAATACTGCGGATGCCCTGCGATATAGGCGTCGGCGAAGAAATCGGTGAGGTATACGCCGTAGTCTTTGGGATCTTCGGAGCGCGCTGTGAATTTGAGTTCCCCGAACTGCTTTTCGAGATAGCTCTCCTCGGTGATGAGAAGGCCCGCGGTGCCCGAAAACGCATACGGGTCATCCTTCAACGTCAGACGCATCTGCCTTACGTCGACATTGCTCGACGTATTCAAAAACGAATAGTTGACGAGCGGATAGGCCTTGCCTTCATACCCCGCATCAAAAAACTTCTGCAGGTCCCCCGCCGCAACGTCGACAAGGCGGGTCGCATCGATGACGTCGTAGGAAGGATTCTCATTTTTGAGGAACGAACTGCACTGCAGCCCCCGCTTTTGCATTTCGCTTGCGAGCACTTCGCCGCCGTTGAAGTTCATGATGAGCTGGGCGAGGTTCAAGACGACCATGATCGCCGCAAAGATGACGGCATAGATCGCCGTGCGGATCCGGCCCCGCCGCGTGAATTTTGCCGCCGTCTTCATCAAAGCACGGGGGCCTATGTGTTTCTTTTCGAGCAGCAGCACCGCATCTTCCGCCGTATGCTCATCGCAAGGAAGGAACCGATCGGCCTCGTAGCGGAGCTTTCGCACCGTCCCCCGCTCCATTGCGGCGGAGGCGGCCTGCACCTCTTCCTCGCCGAAGGTCTCCCCACCCGGGATGACGAGGGTTTCCCCCTCCACTCTGAGGTGTGCGTCGAAGGCCTCGTTCCGCTTCAGATGCTGAAGTATTTTGCCGTCGGAAAGTTCAATGATCTCATCCGCATAGTGCTCCGCGTCGCGCAAATTATGCGACACGATGACGACGAGCTTCTCTTCGGAGAGCTGCTTCAGAAGGTCCAAGATCTGCGCCGTCGTCTTGCTGTCGAGATTGCCCGTAGGCTCATCGGCGAGGATGACGGAGGGCTGTTTTACGAGGGCACGCGCGATCGCCACCCTCTGCTTCTGTCCCCCCGAGAGCTCCTTGGGATAGCGGTTTTCAAACTCCGCGAGATCGGTATCGGAAAGCGCCCGAAGTACCTTTTCGCGGTCCGCCTCCCCCTTGAGCTCGAGGGCGAGCATGATGTTCTCATAGATCGTGAGGTCGTCGATGAGGTGGAAGTCCTGAAAGATGAAGCCGATCGTCGAATTGCGGTAGTAGACCTGCTCCTTGAGGCCGAATTTCTCGATATGCCTGCCGTTTTCGACGATCTCGCCCGAGGTGATGGTATCCAATCCCCCGAGGAGAGATAGAAGGGTCGTCTTCCCGCTTCCACTCTTGCCGATGACAAAAACAAAGCCCTTATCGGGCAGTGTAAAACTGATGCGATCGAGGGCCGTGCAGTTGCCGCTCTTGCGGCTCTTATAGATCTTTGTGAGTTCTTTGACTTCGATCATGCTATCCTCATCGTATAAAAGGCGGGGGGCCTATATCGTTTTTTTAGTTTGTGAGGAGGAACATCGCGAGGAAGAGCGCCGCGATCACCCACGTGACGACGGAGATCTCCCGTACTTTGCCCGTGAAGAGCTTCACGAGCACACACGAGATGATCCCCACCCCCATGCCGAAGGAGATCGAGTACCCGAAGGCCATCACCGTGATCGTGAGGAAGGCGGGCAGCGCCGCGGCGGGATCCGACCATTCGATATCCTTCACCGCACTCATCATGAGGACGCCCACCCAGATGAGCGCCGCAGAGGTCGCGGCATCGGGCACGAGCCGTGCGATCGGGCTCAAAAACATCGCGACGATAAAGCAAATTCCCGTAATGAGGGAGGAAAATCCCGTTTTGCCGCCCGCCGCAACGCCCGAAGAGGACTCGACGTACGTCGTCACCGTCGTCGCCCCGAACACCGCTCCCGCGCACGAGGCGATGGAATCCGAGAGCATGCAGCGATTTACGCGGATGGGGTTGCCGTTTTCATCGAGAAGGCCGCCCTTGGAGCAAGCGCCGTAGAGGGTGCCGAGCGTATCGAACATGTTTACCATGCACAGCGAGAGCGAAGCGGTCACGATGACCATCACAAGCTCGCCTGCGCCGATCCCGCTGAAGTCGAACCCGTTGATGAAGACCTGCCCCGCCGATTCCTTCCCCCATGCGGCAAACGCCTTGAAGGGATCTTCGAAGCCCTCCGCGATGTTTTGAAAGACCGTACGGCACCCCGCGTCCCAGATACAGCCCAGCCCCACGAGCGCATAATAGAGCGCCGCACTGCCGAGCATCCCCCAGAGGATCCCCCCCTTCACGTTTCGTTTGGTGAGGACGGCGATCGCGATCGCACCGCACAGGGCGACGGCCGCCCCGATCGCACCGCTATAGTCGACGCCGCCGAGGACGTTGAAGGAAGCGAAGCCGATGCTGTCCTCATGCAAGACCACAAGCCCCGCTTTCTTGAAGCCGATGAAGGCGATGAACATCCCGATGCCGACGGGGACGATCGTCTTGATCTCATCGGGGATCCCCGCAAGGATCTGCTTGCGCAGCCCCGTCGCCGTAAGCAAGACGAAGATGGCGCCGCCGAGCAAGACGAACACCATCGTATTCGCATAGGTCAGCCCCATGTTGCCCCCGAGGAGCGTTCCCGTCACATACGCCGTCGCCCCAAGCCCCGAGGCCTGCGCCAGGGGCATCTTCGCGACGAGCGCCATGAGCATCGTCCCCACGATCGCGCCGAGCGCCGTAGCGATGTATACGGCGCCGAAGGAGACCTGATCCGCGGGGTACATCCCCGGGACGACGAGCAGCGCGTAGACCATCGCCATAAACGTCGTCAGCCCCGCGACGATCTCCGTGCGGAAGGAAGAACCGCTCTCGGAAATTCCGAAATAGCCGTCCACTTTGGATAAAAATCGGTTGGTTTTTTTCTCTTCCATGATACTTTCTTGATATTTTTTTCCATTATAGCAAATTTTCGTGAAAAAATCAAGACGAACTGCGGAAATATCTCCCAAATCTCATGAAAGATTTTTCCGTCTGCCGAAAAAGCCCCCTGCCGTCTGCAAACGGAGGGGGACGTATGTACTTTTTCGCTAAAAGATCCGATGGAGAAGGCAGCCGAACTGCTTTGCCGAGCTCGTGATGCGGCGGGGGATCGATACGTGCTCTGCGTAGCTTTCGTCGACGATCGAAGCCTCGGCGGGGAATTCTCCGCGGTAGATCTCATGATCTTGCAGCTGGGCGTAGAGCTCAGAGGCCGTATAGCATTCGCAAAGCAGCCCCACCCCCGCGATCTTCAGGATCGCAGAGACGAACTCCACGCAGGTATAAGAATCGCGTGCATAGGCCTTCTTGCGGAGCGGAACAAGTAGCGCGGAGAGCAAATTATAGATATAGGTATCCCGCCTAAGCTCCATTTCCTTGATGCTGCCGCGCACCTTTTGCGCGACCTCTTCCCCCACGTAAACGCCGCAGATGGAGATCTTCGCCGTGCGGCCGCGGAAACGGTACCGCTCCGCCCCTTCGTGCACGAAGCCCCCGCAGAAGGGCGTATCGCGCTTGAGACGCGCAAAGGAGTACATCTCAGTCAGCTCGCCGTCGAGCGCCACCGAGACATGGTTAAACGTCCCGTGTGTGATCGCGCGGATAAACCGACCCATCTTATACGGGGTCTGCGAAAATACGATGTAGATATATCCTCCGCGCTCTTCCATATTCGCCCCTTTTCTTGTTTGCGGCGATCGAAATCGATCCTATTATGATTATAGCACACACTGCCCCCGAAAGTCAACTCCGCTTTGCAACTTTTCCCGATTTCCCGCCCCGGGAATACTTCGCCCCCCAATGGGGCTTGTGCCGCGCTTGGTATCACAATCAGAAGCTTCGCGCGGGGCGAACCCGCCGCCTTCTTCTGCTGCCCGAACGCGTTCATAATGCAGCCCCGTCCATTCAAAAGAATGGACGGGGCTGCATGGTGACCTTGCCGGGAATCGAACCCGGGATTGCGCCGTGAGAGGGCGCCGTCTTAACCGCTTGACCACAAGGCCGTATGTAATTTTGCTATGGGGCGGCTCCCTTGCGGAAGCGTCGTTTTCCCCGATCGCCTGTAGATTATACCATAATCCGCGCGTTCTTGCAACCGATTTTGCCCGCAAAACGTAAAATTTTTGGCGTCGGGAAAATTTTTTAGAAAAAAAGACATCCGCCTGTGCCGCAGCTCGAAAATGGGTGAACCCGCATCTCATGCAGGCGGGTGCGCGGCGATACGGCATCAGACTTTCCGTATTTTCATACAGACCTTGCCTATCCGAACCGACATGCGCTCCCTAATGAACTTTGTGGATCCCGCTTATTTCCCGAACTCCGTACACCGCAGGTGTCTACTCTATTATATCATCTCCGCCCCGAAAAAGCAACGCTATGAAGCAAGGTTTTCCCGAGAATTTTTTTCCAAAACTTCGGCGCCCCCGAAGGAGCGCCGTGCGGTTTACTTGACGATCTTGTTCATCATATCGACGATATCCTGCACCGTCTTGATATTCTCGACGTCGCCGTCGGGAAGGGTGATGCCGTAGGTGTTTTCGAGTGTCATCATGAGTTCGACGACATCGAGGGAATCGGCGTGAAGATCTTTGATGACGTCGGACTCGGGCTTTATGGAATCCGCGGGGATCCCGAGCTGCTCTGCGAGCATTGCGCAAACTTTTTCGAACATATTTTTCCTCCTGCCTCGCGTACGGGGCATTTCATAATTTTTTATATTGTACCGCTTTTTTCCGCGGATGTCAATACTTTTTGGACAATTCCTCGATCGAAGTCCCGCTTTCGCGCAAATTCCCCCGTCTTCTTTGGAGAGATCCCCCTTGCATTTTGCAAATAAACGATAGCATCCCCCCGCTTATCGGCGACGAAGCGCTTCGTCGAGCGCCGCATGCCACACTTCCTCGCTGTAGCGCGGATTGGCGGGAGAAGTCGAGGGGAGCTTCTTTGCACGGGGGAGAAGTTCGGGCGCAGCGGCCGAAAGCAGTGCATACGCCTTTGCCCCGTTGCACAGGATCGTCGCCTGCGGGATACGGGCGGCGAGCCATGCGATATCCGCCGTCTCCTCTTCGCGGATGGAGGCATCCGCAGAGCCCTCGATCGCGCACGCGGCGACCATATCCCAGAGCGCGACGCCGTATGTATGCAGGAGGCCGCGCTTTTCTTCGACGCTGCGGGGAAGCGCTTCATGGAAAAAGGCGGCGAGCATGCGCCAGAAGCGGTTTTGCGGATTGCCGTAGTAAAACCCCTCCGCGCGGCTCTTCACGCTCGGGAAGCTTCCGAGGATGATGACGCGGCTTCCTTCGTCGTATTCGGGTGCAAAGCCCTCCGCTCTTCTCATAGCGTGAGCTTGTCCGCAAGCGTCCCGACGGCGGCGATGGCGGCCTTCGTAAGGTCGAAATGCGCCCCGATGGCCTTTGTGACGTCGTCGAGGGTGAGCTGCGAGAGCTCTTCCATGCGCTTCTCCAAGTCGTAGACCTCCCCCGTATACAGGAGATTCCGCCCGTAAAGGAGCATCTGCGCGTTGGTGCTCTCCTGGGAAAACACGCTGCCTGCCTTGAGCTGTTCCCGTCCGCGCAAAAACTCTTCCTCGGTGATGCCGCCGCGGCGAAGCTCTTCGATGACCCCGACGATCGCCTGCTTGGCGTCTTCGGCCTTCTCGGGGTTGACGCCCGCGTACACGGCGAGAAGCCCCGTTTCGGCGTAGTGCGAAGTATAGGAATAGACGGAATAGGCGAGCCCGAGCTCCTCGCGCACCCGCTTGAAGAGGCGGGAAGAGAGGCCGCCGCCGAGCGCCGCATTCATGACCTGTACGGCATAATAGCTGTCGTCGTCCCGCGGAATGCTCGGGAAGCCGATCGCGAAGTGCACCTGTTCGTATTTCTTCCGTTTTACGATGTTCCCCGCACGGAACTGCACCCGTTTTGCACGGCGGACGAGCGGGGTATCCTCCAGCCCTCCGAAGGCCGCCTCCGTGAGGCGGAAGGCCTCCTCGGGATCGATGTTCCCCGCAAAGGAGACGACGATATTGCGCGGGACGTAGCGCTCCTTTTTATAATGAAACACCTGTTCCCGCGTGAAGTTCTTCACGTTGGCGGCAGGTCCCAAAATATTTCGGCCGTAGTTATGTTTTCCGAAGGTCGCCCGCGCCAAGAGGTCGAGGCAGAGATCTTCGGGCGAATCCTCGTTCATGCCGATCTCCTCGAGGATGACCCCCTTCTCGCGCACCATCTCGTGTTCGGGGTAGTTCGCGTGCAGAAAGAGGTCGGCGAGCAGGTCGAAGGCCTCGGCGGCGTGATCGCAGGTGGCCTTGGCGTAGTAACACGTCATATCTTTGCCCGTGAAGGCGTTGACCTGCGCCCCCAGCGCGTCGAAGGCATCCGAGATCTCGAATGCCGTGCGGGTGGGCGTCCCCTTGAACTGCATGTGTTCGATGAAGTGGGAGATGCCGTCCTCCGCGTCCGTCTCGAAGGCAGAGCCCGTTCCCACGAGCACCCCCATCGCGACGGAATAGAGTCCCTCCATGCGCTTGACGATAATGCGCACGCCGTTGGAAAGTTTTCTTGTTTCGATCATGTTTTTCCTCTCTTATTTTGTTACGGAATTTCCGATGCTTGCAGATTTTCCCCGACGGGGATGACGATGAGCCCTCGCGCGCGGTACTCCTCCAAAATGCGGGGAAGTGCCGCCACGGTGTGTTTTTTCGGGTGCATGAGGACGAGGTCTCCTCCCTCCGCTGCGGCCGCACGGCGAAAGACGAGCTCACTGTCTTCATCCCGCCAATCGATGGTATCTTTGCTCCATAAGATCGTCTTGAGGCCCATGCTCTCGGCGGCGCGGACGGTCTCATCCGAATAGGCGCCCGAGGGCGGCGCAAAGAGCTCTATGGGGCTTCCCGTGGCGAGGGATAAGAACTCTACGCTCGCCGCGATCTCCCGCACGTTCTCCTCATAGCCGAGGCTCGCGTGGTCGAGATGAAAGTAGCCGTGCGAACCCACTTCATGCCCCGCCGCCGCGATCGCACGCACGCACTCTACGTTGTCATCCGCCCAACATCCCCCGAGAAAGAAGGTGATGCGGGCATCGTAGCGCGCGAAGATCTCGAGCATCTCATAGACCTCTTCTCTCCCCTCATAGACGTTGACCATGAGGGAGACGCCGTCCTTCTTGCCGCCGCTGCGGAAGATACGCTCCTCGACGCCCGAAGCGGGATCTGCGGCGGGGAAAAAGCATACGACGGAGAGCGCGATCAGGATGACGGCAAGCGCGGCGTTGGTGAGCGCGGTGATTTTTCGTCCTTTCATTAGGGTTCCTCAAACACACAAAATCTATCACCATTGTATGTCTGCGGAAGCCGAATATTCGTCATTTCAGCGTGACGATCGTCACCCCGCTCTCCCCCTCGCCGTACTTCCCGAGGCGGAAAGAGGCCACCCTGTGGTGTTTTTTTAGAAGCGCATGCACGGCGGCACGCAGTTTTCCCGTGCCCATGCCGTGGACGATCCGCACCTCGGAGAGATTCGCGAGCACGGCGGCATCGAGGAATTTTTCGAGCTCGGGCTCCATCTCCGAAGTCGTCATGCCGATGAGGTCGATCTCGTTTTTGGTCTCCGCGGGGGCAGTGACGTTCCTCATAACACGGATCTCCCGCTTCTCCTCCGCGGGCGCGGCCGCGAAGAGATCGGAAAACGGTACGCGCACTTTGAGCGAGCCCGCCTGCACTTCTGCCGTGCCCTTCGCAGGCTGAAGCGCGATCACGGTCCCCTGCGTCCCCATGCTGCCAATGCGGACGAGGTCCCCCACCCGCAGCGCTTTGGGATCGACGGGGTCGCCGCGCTGCGGGACCTCTTCGCGCTCCTCTTCCCCCATCTTGTTTTTGAGGGTACGGGCACGGATGAGGTCGCGCTCGTCGAGGGTCTCTTTTTGGAAGATCGCCTCGATCTCGGCGAGAAGTTCCTCCGCGTGCACCGTCCGTTCGGAGACGATGCGGCGGGCATCTGCCTTTGCGGAAGTGAGAAATTTCTCCCGTTCGCGGCGGAATTTTTCTTCGTCCTTTTCGAGCTGTGCCGTCCGCGCCTCCCAATCCGCCTTGAGAAGGGCGGTCTCCCGCGCGGTCTCTTCGGCACGGATACGGCTCTCCTCCGCCGCCTGCAAGGTCCTTTCAAATGCACGGGCCCCCTCCGAAAGAAAGCTCCGCGCAAGGCCGACGACCTCCTCACCGAGCCCCAAGCGGGTGCAGATGGCGAGGGCGTTGGAAGAGCCCGGCGCCCCCTTGCGGAAGCGGTAGAGGGGGCGATGATCTTCGGCGTCGAACTCCATGCAGCCGTTCATGAGCCCCGCATGTTCGTAGGCAAATTCTTTGAGGGCGGAATAGTGGGTCGTCACGATGCCGCGGCAGCCCTTTTCGAGCAGGGTCAAAAGCACCGCGCGGGCGATCGCTTGCCCCTCTTCGGGATCGGTGCCCCCGCCCGGTTCATCGATGAGGACGACGTCGCCCTCCCCCGCTCCCTCGAGGATCTCCTTTAAGTGCAGGATATGGGAAGAGAACGTCGAGAGGTTTTCCTCGATGGACTGACTGTCGCCCACGTCGCACCAGACTTCACGCACCGAAAGACGGGTCCCCTCTGCCGCGGGCACGAAGAAGCCGCACGTCGCCATGAGGCAGAAGAGGCCGCACATCTTGAGGGTGACGGTCTTGCCACCCGTGTTGGCGCCCGAGAGGAGCAAAAAGCCGCAGTCCTCCCCGAAGCCCACAGAGACGGGCACCGCCTTCTTGGGATCGAGCAGGGGGTGCCGCCCTTTGACGATCGCAACGCTCCCCTTCGCTTCGAGCACGGGTTTTGTGCAGTGCAGTTTGTAACAATACTCCGCACGGGCATAGTAGGTATCCGCCTCGACGAGAAGCGCGATCGAATCGGCAAGGCGCGTACGCTGCAACCCGAGCCGCCGCGAGAGGTCCTTCAGAATGCGTTCGACTTCCTCCTGTTCGTCGATGGCAAGGTCCCTGAGCTCGTTGTTCATCTCGAGGACCTCCTCGGGTTCGACGAACACGGTCGCCCCGCTCTGGGAACGATCGTGGATGAAGCCGCGGATGCTCCGCTTATATTCGGCCTTGACGGGGATGACGTAGCGGTCGCCGCGGACGGTCACCACGCCGTCTTGCAGATATTTTTTCTCGTCGCCCGTGAGGTATTGCGCAAGGCGGGCACGGATCCTCTCGCCGAGGGCACGCATCTCGCTGCGGATGGCATAGAGTGCCTCGCTTGCGGTATCGGCGACGGTATCCTCGGAGAGGATCTTCTCCCCGATCTCCCGCTCGAGGGTGCGGTCGAAGTAGACGTGCGCCGCAAGTCCGGAAAACATGGGGGTACGTCCATCGGATATTTGCACGGACTCGGCGAAGAGGCGCAGAGAACGCAGCGCCTTGGCCGCGGAAAGCAGTTCGGCGCAGGAGAGCGTCGCCCCCTTCTCCGCACGTTCCAAGGCGTCGCCGAGGGGCGGGAAGTATTCCACCCTGCCCGCGCCCAACGTAAAGAGCAGAAGGCTTGCTTCCTCCGTCTCGTCGAGCGCACGGCGGGCCGCGGAAAGATCGTGCACGGGGCGAAGGGCGAGGATCGCCTCCTTCGCCGCATCGAGCACGGCAAAAGAAGCCGCGGACTGTAGTATTTTATCGAGCTCCAAGAGCTCTTCCGAACGCTTCATAGCACACTCCTTTCCGCATGGCCTTTGGTCGTCGCATGCGGCCGCACCGCAAGGGCGCTGTCGTCGTAGAGCCGCCCCGCGGTCCCCGCCTCGGTGAGAAGCGCGGCGCAGTTGTAGACCTCGAATCTGCAGGCCCCCGTAGGGGAAAGATACCGCCTTAAGGGGAAGATCCGCCCCGCTTCGTCGCGCATCGAGTAAAATTCACGCCGCGAACAGGCGGCACAGGTCTTTTCGAAGGGGCAATAGATGAGGTCCATGAGCTTGATGTCCCCCGCGGTGAGCGCAAACGCCCCCTCGGCGGCGAGAACATCCTGTTCTGTGCGGGAGAGCTCCTTGGAGAGCGTAAAATACTGCGCTACCTCCCGCACGGCGGAGACGGCGATGCGGTTTGCGATGTGGAAGCCCGTGCCCGCAAACAGGGGGACCCCCCACTTTTTTGCGAGCGCGATGGCATAATATCCTTCGCCGAAGACGCCCGCGATCTCCCGCGGATCGATGGCCGCGATCTCCTCGGAGGTCAAAAAGGGCGGAAGATAGAGATATTTGCCGCGTACGGGGACCTTGAGGTCCCTCTGTTTTACGATGATGAGCTCGTTTTCCGCCCCCATGTCGCAAGTTTGCCCATCGACGATGCGGGCAACGCGGGAATTTTCCGCGGTATTCGGAAGGGGCGGGAGCGCCGTTCGGAGCTTTTCTTCCCGCTTCGGGCAAAGATGGGCGCAGAGCGCCGCATAGAAGCCGCGGCGGAAGGCGTTGAGGGCAGACCGCGCAAAGAATACGCCGTCCGTCTCCACCTCGATTTGCGGCGCCAAGGGGAGCCCGTCCACCCGCAAAAAGGCGGCGCGAAAGTCTTCTTCGGAAAGGGGAGCCTTCTCGGCCGCGGGGAGCACTTCGCCCGTGTAGCAGAGATCGCCGCAATAGGCCTTTGCGGGGGCGCCTGCCTTCATCTCGAGGCGGACGGCGATGGGCCGAAGCCGCCGCGCGGGAAGGGACGGATCCTGCCGTGAGGTGAGGCGGACTTCATCGCCCGCAAGAAGTTTTTTCTCGGCGGAAAGCGCAAAGCCCCCCGTCTGCGTCTTGGAAAAATAGGCGCCGCAAACTTCCTTGCCGCCGCGGAGGATCTTGAAGCAGTCCCCCTTCTTGGCCGCAAACGAAGTGCGGCAAACGGGGGTACCCCCATCGATCTTTACGAGGCCGACCCGCACTCCGATGTGCCCCTGCACGTCCCGCGAGAGGAAGTCTTCCTTCTGGCCGAACATGAGCCCTTCGGTATAATCGCCGCGGTTGTAGGCACGGGCGAGGGCGGAAAATTCCTCCTTCCCCTCCCTCCCGGCGAGGCGGGCACGGTAGTAGGAGACGGCCGCGGCGACATATTCTTCCCGCCGCATCCTGCCCTCGATCTTGAGGGAGACGACGCCCGCATCCTTCAGCGCATCCAGCCTTTTGCCGAGGCAGAGATCCGAGGTCGAGAGCGCATAGGAGAGCGCATCGAACCCGCTGCGGTCGATGGAATATTTTTTACGGCAAGGCTGCTTGCATTTGCCGCGGTTGCCGCTGTTCCCGCCCGCAAACGAGGAGAAGAAGCATTGCCCCGAGAAGGCCGTACAGAGCGCTCCCTGCACGAAGACTTCCGTCTCGAGGATGCGGGAGATCTTTTCGACTTCGGAAATTGGCGTCTCCCGCGCGAGGACGGCCCGCGAAAAGCCGTAGTCCCTTGCGACCTCTGCGCCATAGACGTTGCAGCACCCCGCCTGCGTGGAGAGGTGCAGCGTGAGCGCGGGGCAGCGCCGCTTGAGCTCCCGCCCGAGGAAGAGATCCTGAAGCAGGATCGCATCGGCGCCTGCGCTCCATGCCGCCTCCGCCGCCCCAAAGAATTCCGAAAGCTCGCCGTCCTTGACGAGCGTGTTGAGGGCGACGTAGACCTTCGCCCCGAGAAGATGAGCATACTTCGTCACGCGGGAGAGGGCGGAGACGTCGAAATTCTCCGCACTGCTGCGCGCGGAGAACTGCTTCATTCCGAGGTATACGGCGTCGGCCCCGGCGTCGAGGGCGACGTATGCCGCCGCTTCTCCCCCTGCGGGTGCAAGAAGTTCCATCGTCATCTCCCTATCGTGCGCTGGATGAGCTCCTGCGCCGCATCGTAGCCCATGCTCTTGAGGCGGTGGTTGCGCGCCGCGACCTCGATGAGGATGGCAAGATTGCGCCCGGGGCTTACGGGGATGGTGAGCTTGGGGACGCGCACGCCGAGGATCTCCTCCTCGCCCCCTTCGCCGCCGATGCGGTCGTACTCCTTGCCCTGCTTCCAATGCTCGAGCTCCATCACGAGCTCCACTTCCTTCTCCCCGAGCACCGAGCCCGAGCCGTACATATTCTTCACGTTGATGATGCCGATGCCCCGTAGCTCCATGAAATAGCGGATACGTTCGGGCGCCGTGCCCACGAGCTCGCTCTCGATCTTCTTGATGAGGACGGAGTCATCCGCGACGAGGCGGTGCCCCCGCTTGATGAGCTCCATCGCCGTTTCGCTCTTTCCTACGCCCGATTGCCCCGTGAGCAGGATCCCCGCTCCGAAGACATCCATGAGGACGCCGTGGACGGTCGTCATGGGCGCCAGAAGGCGGCTCAAGTACAGGCAGAGATCGGCCATGATGTTGGTCGTCATCTTGCCCGTGCGGAAGATGGGCGTCCCCGAAGCGCGGGCGCACTCCATGAATTCGGGCAAGACGGGAAGATCGCGTGCGAAGATGACGCAGGGGATCTCCCCGCAGGAGAACAGCTTGGAGATCATCTCCTGCCGTGCTTCGGAGGGGAAGGAGCGCATATACTCATGCTCGGTGAGCCCGATGAGCATGATGCGCCGTGAATCGAAAAAGCTGAAAAATCCCGCAAGGCGCAGCCCCGGGCGGTCGACGCTGATGCTCGTCAGCGTGATGATCCCCCGCCCCGCATAGAGCATTTCGAGGCTCAGATCGGATGCGAACTTATCGAGCATGACGGTCTCTTGCGGCAGATTGATCTCGTTCATAGGTCTTCCCCCATCGCGTATTTGCGGATCGCATAGGCAACGCCGTCCTCCGCATTGGAGGGCACGACGGTCGCAATTCGTTTGAGTTCTTCGGCGGCATTCGCTACGGCAAATCTTCCCCCCGCCGCCTCGAGCATGGGAAGATCGTTCTTCTCGTCGCCGATCGCGGCGATCTTTTCTTTGGAGAAGCCGTAGTACTTCCCGAGAAATTCGATCGCCGCCGCCTTGGTCTGCCCCTTGGGCATGAATTCGATGAGCGTGGGCGAAGAGCAGGTCACGAAAAATTCTTCGGAAAACTTCTCGCAGCAATCGCGAAACAGGGCCCCCTGTACCTCTTTTTCGCACATGATGAGCACCTTTACGATCCTCTCGCTGCGGCAGAGGACGGAGAGCGGGACTTCGGGCACGGTGGCCTTCACGCCGCACACCCTTTCGTATTGCGCAAGAAGGCCGTCGCGCATATTGGAAAAGAGGGCGCAAATCGTGTAAATGTGGATATGCACCCCCATTTCTTCGAGACGGGCGACGAGGGAACAGGCCTCGCTCGTTGTGAAGGCCTCGTCGCGGAGCAGCCTTCCCGTCGCGATCTCGGCGATCGTCGCCCCTTGGTAGGCGGCGACGACGCCATCATGCAGCCCGAGGAAAGCGAGCCGCGGGAGGATGGAAGTCAGCATACGCCCCGTGCAGACGGCGAAGATCCCGCCCGTGCTGCGATACGCGGAAATTGCGGCGACGGTCGTCTGTGAGACGGTGCCGTCGGGGCGGAGAAGGGTACCGTCGAAATCCGAGACAAAGAGCGGATAATTCATAGCGTTACGAAATAGGCGCGGATGCGGGCGGCGAGTTCCTTCCCGATGCCCTCCACCGCGGAAAGCTCCTTTTCTTCTGCCCGCATGATGCGGTCAATCGTGCCGAATTTCTCGATGAGGGCCAGCCGCTTTTTCTTGCCGATGCCCCCGATCTCCTCGAGCACGGAGGAGAGATTGCGCTTGGAATGCAGGTTGCGGAAATAGGTGATCGCAAACCTATGGGCCTCGTCGCGGATACGCTGCAGGGTGCGCAGGGCGTAGTCTCTGCGATCGAGGCGGACGGGCTCGTCCGAGGTGAGGGTGTAGACCTCCTCCTCTTGCTTTGCGAGGGCGACGAGATCGATGTTTTCCGCCCCCATGTCATCAAAAACGGCTTTTACGGCCGAGAGTTGCCCCTTGCCGCCGTCGATGACGACGAGCTGCGGACGGGGAAATCTCTCCTCTTCGTCGGTGCCGAGTTTTGCAAGCCGCCGCGAAAGGACTTCCTGCAGCGAGGCGAAGTCGTTGGCGCCCTCCACCGTCTTGATGCGGAAGCGGCGATAGGAGAATTTTTCGGCTTCGCCGTCGGAAAACACCACCATGCTCCCCACTTTGTCGACGCCCGAGATATCCGAAATATCGTAACACTCCATGCGCTTGGGGTAATTTTTGAGGTGCAGAAGTTCCTGAAGACGCGCACAGGCACGGACCGTCATATCGCTCTTGTGCTCGATCGCCGAGACCGACTTCTCGAGGTATTCTTTGGCGTTGCGCTCGGCCATCGTGAGAAGTTCCCGCTTTACGCCGAGCTTGGGGCGGGTGATCTCGACCCCCTTCCCCTCCCGCGCGCGGACGAATCCGGCAAAGAGGGCGTCGTCGAACTGCTCCCCGAGGATGACTTCGTGGGGGATCTCCTTGCCGTCGTAATACTGCGTCATGAAGCTGAGCAGGGCCTCCCCGCGCTCTGCGGCCCCCGCCTCGAAGGCGAAATTCGCACTTCCCTGCATGATGCCCCCCCGCGTAACGAGGAGGGAGATGGCCGTATACAGCCCGTTCGTGCAGAGTGCCCAGATGTCGGCGCCGACGTCCCGCGGCATGGAGGTGATCCGCCGCTGCCCGAGTTTCTTGAGCATGGCGATCTTGTTGCGGTAATCGAGGGCGAGCTCGAATTCTTCGGCCGCGGCGAAGGCCTTCATCTTCTCCTCGAGAAGGGCGGCCGCCTCTTCGTAGTTGCCCGAAAGAAAGCTCACCGCCTTCTCCACGAGCGCGGCATAGTCTTCTTCGCCGATACGCCCCGCGCAGGGAGCGGGACAGCGCCCGAGGTCGTGATCGAGACAGGGCTTCTTCTGCTTTTCGCCGATCGCCTGCGTGCACGTGCGGATCTTGTAGACTTTGGCGCAGACGTCGACGATCTCCTTGCAGCTCACGCCGCCCATGAAGGGCCCGAAATACTTGCCGTCCTTCTTCACGCGGCGGGTGATCGAGATGTGGGGGAAGCGCTCCCCCGTGTGTAATTTGATATAGGGGTAGGTCTTATCGTCCTTTAAGAGGATGTTGTACTTGGGTTTATACTTCTTGATGTAGGTGTTCTCGAGGGCGAGGGCATCGACTTCGGACGGGGTGACGACATAGGCAAAATCGGCGATCGCATCCACCATCGCCTGTACCTTCGGAGGCTTCTCCGAGGTATGGAAATATTGCCGTACCCGATTTTTGAGGACGCGCGCCTTGCCCACGTAGATGACCGTTCCCGCGGCGTCGAGCATGATGTAGACCCCGGGGGAATCGGGCAGAAGTTTGAGCTTTTCGCGCAGTACGCTTTCACCCATGGTCCTATTATACACGACTTGCGGCGGAATTTCAAGAAAAATGCGGTAAATTCTCTCTTTCTCGCACAAAAAGCGGGGAGATTTCGGGATTTTTTCGGCGTGCCTTGCGTTTTTCGGCGGAATGTGCTACAATACCTTTGCGCGGGGTCCCCGCGTACGGAGAAGGTTATGTTGGAACAAGGTACACTCTTCGATACTCACGAGATGCAACCCCTTGCCGAGCGGCTTCGTCCGCAGACGCTCGAGGAGTTCTGCGGACAGACCCACCTCTTGGGGGAGGGAAAGATCTTGCGGCGGCTCATCGAGAGCGATAAGATCGGCTCGATGATCTTCTGGGGTCCCCCGGGCGTCGGGAAGACAACGCTCGCCCGCATCATCGCACGGAGGACGAAGGCGAGCTTCATCGATTTTTCGGCCGTCACGAGCGGCATCAAGGAGATCAAACAGGTAATGGAGCAGGCGGAGAAGAACCGCCGCTTCGGCGAGAAGACCATCCTCTTCGTCGACGAGATCCACCGCTTCAACAAGGCACAGCAAGATGCCTTCCTGCCCTTCGTCGAAAAGGGAAGCATCATCCTCATCGGCGCGACGACCGAAAACCCTTCCTTCGAGATCAACGGGGCCCTTCTTTCCCGCTGCAAGGTGTTCGTATTGCAGGCGCTCAAGACGGAGGAACTCACGGCCCTTCTTCGCCGTGCGATCGAAGATGAACGCGGCTTCGGGCAACAGCACGTCGAGATCTCCGATGAGCTTCTTTCCGCGATCGCGAACTTCGCAAACGGCGACGCCCGCAGTGCCCTCACCACCCTCGAGATGGCCGTCCTCAACGGGGAGCAGACCGAGCAGGGGACGCGCGTCACACAAGAGACCGTCGCCCAATGTATCTCGAAGCGGTCGCTTCTCTATGATAAAGGCGGCGAGGAGCACTACAACCTCATCTCCGCCCTGCATAAATCCATGCGCAATTCCGATCCCGATGCCGCCGTCTATTGGCTGGCCCGCATGCTCGAAGCGGGCGAGGACCCCATCTATATCGCACGGCGGGTGACCCGTTTCGCAAGTGAAGACGTCGGCCTCGCCGACCCCCGTGCCCTCGAGATCGCCGTCGCCGCCTACCACGCCTGCCACTTCATCGGCATGCCCGAATGCTCGGTGCATCTCACGGAGGCCGTCGTCTACATGGCCATGGCGCCCAAGTCCAATTCCCTCTACGTCGCCTACGAGCGGGCGAAGAAGGATGCCCTCACCATGCTCGCAGAGCCGGTGCCCCTCGTCATCCGCAACGCCCCGACAAAGCTCATGAAGGAGCTCGAATACGGCAAGGGGTACCAATATGCGCACGATACCGAGGAGAAGCTCACGAACATGCAGTGCCTGCCCGATGCCCTCTTGGGGCGGGAATACTATCTTCCCACCGAGGAAGGCATCGAGAGCAAATATAAGGCCCGCCTCGCCGAGATCAAGGCATGGAAAAAACAGCACAAATCGCCCTAAAATCGATACAGGTCCCCCTGATTTATGAAATAGGTCCTGCCTGTTTTATGAAATAGGTCCCCCCCTTGTTTGTATAATAAACCGCGCGCCGCGGGCGAAGGATCGCCCGCGGCGCGTATTTTACAGCCCCGCCGCCCGCATCGAGGGACGGACGCAAACGGAGATGACTTCGCAGATGAACAGGATATCGTCTTCACACCCCCGTTTCATCCATTCCATCGTAATTGCGGTGACGCCGCTGATGAAGTAGCGGGACATATATTCGACGATCTTTTTATCCGTCACACCGTTTTTCGCATAGATCGGGACAAAGATGTTTTCAATGAGCTGTTTATCCATCTCCCCGATCTGAAACGCGCCCGAATTGTTGTAGACCTCGTATAGCCGTCTGTTCTTCTTGATAAACGTAAGATACGGCACAAGGTATTGCGGCGTAATGAAAATAAGTTCATCAGCCGTCATTTTGGAAAAATCTGCCGCCCCGAGGGTGGAGGCACCGAACGACACGAAAAATTCCGAAACGGCGCGTTCCTGTGTTTCTTTTAAGAGGTCGTACAAATTCTCATAATGCGCGTAGAAAGTGGAGCGGTTGACGCCCGCCTTTTCGCATATATCCATAATGGATATATCCTTGAACTCTTTATGTTCGAGTAGCAAAATGAGTGCGTCGTCCATCTTCACGGCGGTGTTATGGAATTTTGCTTCGGATCTGTTCATGATGCGCACCTCTTTTGTATTGTACCATATACTCCCGCAAAACACAATGATAAAATAGGCTTCGTCCGTTTCTTTTCGAAAAACTTTTCAGAAACCAACACTTTTCGGGATTTCTGTTGTGGTGTTTTGAATGCCTAACGCTGTATAATAGAGATACGATTAAGGAAGAGGAGAAAATCATTATGAAAATTGAAAATCCGAATGTAACTCTTTCCGATGAAGCAAGAAACGGCGTGAAAGAAGAAGTCAGAAGCGGTTTCCTCGATTGGCTCTTTGAGTTTAATGTGCAAGGTGATGACGGAGAGCTATATGCTATCGGCGGTTCCATTCTGTCTTTGGCACTCGAAAAAATGGATCTTGTAACGTTATGTCTTGCAAAAGGCGTAGGTCATGTAAGACAGCTCGAAAATTCCATTTATAAAATCGGCATTTTTCCCGGCGGGTGCTTAAATAAATTTTATCGTAATCCACAGGGAACGCTCAAAATCAAAAAGACGGATCATAGTGTTTTCGTGACTTGCGGGAAAGAATATTCCGTCGAATGCTTTGAAAACCACGCTTGGCATATTTGTATCGATACCTGCGACGGAGAATTTAAGGCGGATCTATGGCATCGCCCTTATGGTTATCCCCTTTGGTACGGCAGAGAAAAACCTTCTTATCTGACACAGCATTCTATTACCTATGGCTATAATTGGGCGGGCGACGTTGAGGGCGAATTTACTTATCAAGGGAAGAATGTCAAGGTGAAAGGCACAGGACAGCGCGAACGCTATGTGGCGGTCGATTCTTCTGCGGCAGAGCTTGGTGGTTGGGAAGATTGGGGATACATCACTTTCAATGAACTTCATTCTTCCATGTATGATATGAGACTTGGCATGAAAGACTTTTCCGTCTATGACCTTGAAACGAAAAAGCATTACCCCGAAGGCAAAATGACAATCACGCACGAAGATTGGGTGTTTTTAAGAGAACTCGATGGCTTTGTGCCGTCTATTTACAATATTAAAATCGAGGTCGAGGACGGTGTTATAGACATAAAAGCGCATCTCGGCAATGCGAGAACTTGGGGTGTAACATTCCGCGTCCCCGACAATCCTGTTGCAACGCTTATTTTTGATAAGGTGGAAGGCAAATTTACAACTCGTGACGGAAATGTTAAGGAACTCACGGGCGGGAGAGGCACAATGTCCGTTCGTCAATGGCACGCCTATCCCAATATTCTACCGAGAGAACTCTATTCGGATGAAGCAAAGACAGGTGAGAAGTTCGATACTTTGTAAACTTAATTCGGAATAACAAGGACAAAGCTATGAACGCGATAGAAATCAGAGATCTTACAAAGAGTTTCCGCGGAATGTATGCGCTCGACGGCCTCGATATGACCGTGCCGCAGGGCGCGATATACGGCTTTATCGGCGAGAACGGGAGCGGAAAATCGACGACGGAGAAGTGTATCTGCGGGCATCTCGTTCCCGATAAGGGCAAGATAACTTTGTTCGGAAGGCCCTATACCGACGCGGGCGTCCGTGCAAAGGTGGGTGCGCTCATCGAAAATGCGGGGTGCTTCCCCTCGTCGAGCGTGCACGCGAACCTCATGATGCAAGCCATCAATTTGGGTCTAAAAGACAGAAACGGCGAAATTCAGAGAGTTTTGAAGATCGTCCGCATGGAAGATAGCGCGCGCCTCACCTTCAAGAAGTGTTCGCTCGGCATGAAACAGCGCATCGGCATTGCCATGGCGCTTTTGGGCGATCCCGCGCTTCTCATCCTCGATGAACCCATCAACGGGTTGGATGCCGACGGCATGCGGCTCATGCGCGAGATCCTCGTGGATATTACAAAAAACTACGGCTGTACCGTCCTTATTTCCTCGCATATCCTCGGAGAACTTGAAAAAATCGCCACCCACTACGGCATTCTCCGCCGCGGCAAGATGATAAAGGAGATCGCGGCATCCGAAATGGACGCAAGGTCGCAGGTCTACGTTTCCCTAAAGACGCAAAATTTGCAAGCGACGGCAGACCTTTTGTGGCGCAGCGGGTACAACGTCAAATTCGAGGAAGGCGAGCTTCGCATCTATGATGTGGAAAACACGGGGGGCCTATCTGCTTTTCTCATGCAAAACGGCACTTTTTTCAGCGAGCTCAAGCCGCATAAAGTAGGCCTCGAAGAATACTATGTTTCCCTCATGCGCGAAAAGGAGATGTAATATGGAACGCACGCTATCCTTACAATTCGAAAAGCCGAGCTTCTTCCGAAGATTACAGGGCATGCTCGGCGTGGACTTCTACCGCCTGTTCCATACGCCGCTCTTTTATATCTTCATTGCGATCGCCGCGATCATTCCCGCGCTGGTATCTATGGGAGCAATGGGCGAGGGCGAAACGGCGGGAATGTTCTCGAACGCTTGGCAGATCATCGCCGCAGACAGCCCGCTGTATATCGTTCACGATATGGGCGAATACGCCAACATGAACATGGTCTTTCTCTTCGGCGGCATCATGGTGTCGATCTTTATCGGGCACGACTATCGGAGCGGATACGTCAAACAGCTCTTTACCACCCACGCCAAGAAAGAGGACTATATGATAAGCAAAACGCTTGTCTCTGCGTTCTCGATGGTGTGTATGTGCTTTACCTACCTTCTGGGCGGGACGATCTCGGGGGCCGCGACGGGACTTCCGTTTACGGTGAACGCAGCTTCTCTTCTTTGCGCCATTTGGGGGAAGGTCATCATGAGCCTCGGCTGGGCAAGCCTCTATACCTTTATCAATATCATCTTCCGCAGGAAGTTCGGCATCTCGATTGCCCTCTGCTTCGTCCTCGGCACGGGGATCCCCGTCATCGGTGCGGCGGCGCTTCTCGGAAATACGGCGGCGCTCAATATCTTCCTCTACGGTTCGTCGGTGCAGGCCTGCCTTTCGGCAAACTTTTTCTCCGTCCTCGTGTGCCTTGCCTGCTCTGTAGTTTGGGCAATCATCTATAACGTCCTCGGTTCGGTCATTTTGTACCGCAGGGACGTGTATTAAGGAAGTAGCATCATGAATGCGATCGAAATCAGAAATTTGACGAAGACGTTCGGCGAAAAACGTGCGGTGGACGGCCTCTCCATGACCGTGCCCGAGGGCGCGATCTACGGCTTCATCGGTGAAAACGGAAGCGGCAAATCGACGACCGAAAAGCTCATTTGCGGCCTTATTCAGCCGAGCGGCGGCGAGATAAAACTTTGGGGGAAAGATTTTAGGGAGCAGACCGTTCGCGCACAGATCGGCGTTCTCATCGAAGCCCCCGGTTGCTTCCCCAATTACACCGTTTGGAACAATATGAAACTGCAAGCCGCCAACCTCGGGATCGGAAACGAGGACGAAGAGATACGGCGGGTCTTGCGCCTCGTCCGCATGGAGGGCGCGGCGGGCAACAAATTCAAGAACTGCTCGCTCGGCATGAAACAGCGCATCGGCATCGCCTTTGCCCTTCTCGGAAATCCTCGGCTGCTCGTGCTCGATGAGCCCATCAACGGGTTAGACGCCGACGGGATGCGCATCATGCGGGAAATTCTGTTGGACCTCTCGCATCGCGGCACGACCGTTCTCATTTCCTCCCATATCTTGGGCGAACTTGAAAAGATCGCCACGCACTACGGCATTCTCCGCGGCGGCAAGATGCTTCGGGAGATGACCGCCTCGGAGCTCGATGCCGACTGCCCGACCTACGTCGCCCTCAAGACCGCGCACATGGCGCAGACGGCCGAAATTTTACGGCGTGCCTTCGGACGGGCAGATCTCGACGAGCAGACGGGCGAAATTCGCACCGCGGGGGCTACAGCGGAGCAGATCGCGGGGTACCTATATGCAAATTTCGGCATTCCCGTGACCGAGATCCGCACGGCGAAGATCGGCCTCGAAGAATATTATATCGGCCTTATGCGGGAGGAAAGAAGATGAAAGATAAGTTCGGCGGCTTCCTTCAACGCCTTTCTACCATGCTCAAAGTAGACGCGCGCAGGATGTTTACGATGCCCACCGTCTATATTATGCTCGGGATAAGCCTCGCGCTTCCCGTTCTTATCCTCGTGATGACCTCTTTCATGGGCGGAGCAAACCCCGAAACGGGAGAAGCGGTTGAAACGTTTACGAACGTTTGGCAGGCGATCGGCTCGGCTGGCGGCACTATGCGCATGGACCTTACGAGCATGTGCAACATCAATCTCCTGTACTTCCTCGTGGCGATCTTCGTCTGCCTGTTCGTGGGCGAAGATTTCCAAAGCGGATACGTCAAGAACCTCTTTACGGTGCGCTCGAAAAAGCTCGATTACGTCCTTTCCAAAACCATTGTGCTGTTTGTAGCGGCTGTCGGTATGTTCCTATTGTACTTTGTCGGCGCGATGATCGGCGGCGGGATCGCGGGGCTTTCCTTCGACGTTGCGGCGGTCGGGGCAAGCGCGGGCGGGATTATCGCCTGCATGATAAGCAAAGTGTTCTTTGCGCTCGTCTTTGTATCGATCGCCTTGACGCTTGCGACCGTCGGAAAAGCAAGGTTGTGGCTCTCCATCCTCGGCTCGCTCGCGGCGGGAATGCTGCTCTTTACGATGATCCCCATGATGACGCCGCTCGATTCGGGCGCGTTCAACGTCGTGCTGTGCGTCTTCGGAGGGCTCCTTTTTGCTGCAGGGCTTGGGGCCGTCTCAAATGTCATACTGAACAAGACGAGCTTGGTATGAGCTTCGATGATAGGAAAAAACCGCACCATGGTGCGGTTTTTTTCAGTCTCCGAGGAATTCCACGCCCTTCAGAAGAACGTCGTTCACGATCTCGTTGTAGAGCGAATAGAAGATGATCTTCCCGTGCCGCTCGGTGCACACGATGCCCGCATCCTTCAGAAAGCGGAGCTGGTGGGAGACGGTCGTCTGGTTGATGCCGAGGACGCGGGAGATATCGGTGACGCACATCTCCGAGATCGCGAGCGCCGATAGGATCCGAAGCCGTGTCGGGTCGGAAAAGATGGAGAAGAAGCGCACGAGCGAGAAGAGCAGTTCGCCTTCGGGGACGTACCCCTCGATGAGCCCCTGCGTGCGGCGATCCAACAGCAAAGTTTGCATATACGCTACCTACCTTTTTTATGAAAGTATCGCATATGTACGCGAGCGCATATTCACATTCTTTGTCGAATCTGCGCTCTTTTTCCCGAAAATGCCTTATTCGATGCCGACGACTTCGTACCCCGCCGCCTTCACGGCTTCTTTGAGCGCCGCGACATCCGCTTCACCCTTGACGACGGCCGACTTCTTCTTGAGCTTGACTTCGACGCTCTCGACGCCCGAAACGGCTGCAAGGGCCGCCTCGACGCGCTTTGCGCAGTGCTCGCACATCATGCCTTCGATCTTTACAACACGCTGCATGGTATTCCCTCCTTTTTGCTGTTTTTTCGCCCCCATGTTCGACTTTTGCCCGATCGTGAGCCGCAGAGCGTTCGTCACCACGAACAGCGAAGAGAGGCTCATCGCCGCCGCGCCGATCATGGGATCGAGCACGACGCCGAGGGTGGAAAATGCCCCTGCCGCGAGCGGGATCCCGATACAGTTGTAGAAAAACGCCCAGAAGAGGTTCTGTTTTATGATGCGCATCGTGCGCTTGGAGAGGCGGATGGCCTCGGGCACGGCGGCAAGGTCCCCCTTGACGAGGACGACGTCCGCACTCTCGATGGCGACGTCCGTCCCGTTCCCGATCGCAATGCCGATATCGGCTTCCTTTAAGGCGGGGGCGTCGTTGATGCCGTCCCCCACCATGGCGACGTAAGAATTGGCCCGCTTTGCGGTCTTCTCCTGCTTCGCCTGTTCATTTTGTACGCGCATGCGGCGCACATGGTCGAGTTTTTCCTCGGGAAGAAGTTCGGGGCATACGCACATATCCCAATCGGGGAAGCCCGCCTCCCGTGCGATATACTTCGCCACGGCGGCGTTGTCTCCCGTGAGCATGATGGGCACGCACCCGAGGGCACCAAGCTCCTCCACCGCCGCGCGGCTATCCGCCTTCAGGGTATCCGCGAGGCCGAACATGGCGAGGACCTTTTCTTCATCCGCGAGGAAGAGCACCGTCTTGCCCTCTTCGGTGAGCTTTGTAAACTGCGCAAGCTGTGCCTCGAACTTCACGCCCCGCATTTGCATGAGCGTCTCGTTGCCGAGGAAATAGGTCTTCCCGCCTACCTTCCCCACGGCACCCTGCCGCGGGATGTAGGAAACATCCTCGGCCGTAAAGCCCTCCCCGCAGTAGTCCACGATGCACTGCGCGAGGGGATGATTGAGCTTTTTTTCGACCCCATATGCAATTTTCTTCGCCGTATCGTCCCCTTCGAAGAAGACGACCTTGGGCTTTCCTTCGGTGAGCGTCGCCGTCTTATCGAGGAAGACTTCTTTGACGCTTGCCATCTTCTGCAGGGCCTCCGCGTTCTTATAGAGGACGCCGAGCGAGGCCCCCCGCCCCGTCGCCGCCATGATCGCAACGGGCGTCGCGAGCCCCAACGCGCAGGGGCAGGAGATGACGAGCACGCTCACGCTGAAGTTGATCGCTTTGGTGATATCGCGCGTAATACAGATCCAGATGAGAAAGGTAAGGAGCGCGATGCAGACGACGGCGGGCACGAAGATCGCCGAGACGCGGTCGGCAAGTTTTTGGATGGGCGCCTTGCTCGCCCCCGCTTCCCGCACCATGCGGATGATACCTGCGAGCATGGTATCTTCCCCCACCTTCTCGGCACGGAGCTTTAAGTATCCGCCGGAGAGCAGCGAGGCGCTGGTGACGCGGTCTCCCGTGCCCACTTCCACGGGCAGGCTCTCCCCCGTCACGGCGGAGGCGTCGACGAAGGCATGCCCCTCGAGCACGGTGCCGTCGGCCGCGATGCTCTCCCCCTGTTTGACGACGACGGTATCCCCCTCTTCGACTTCGGAGAGCGGAATGCGGCATTCCCTGCCCTCCCGCTCCACGGTCACCGTTTGGGGGGCGAGAGCACGGAGCTTCTCGAGTTCCTTGCCCGTGCGCTTCTTGCTCTTCTCCTCGAGGAATTTCCCGAGGGTGACGAGCGTGACGATCATCGCCGCCGATTCGAAGAAGAGGTGCATCATCTCCCCGCCCGTGTGCATGACGATGAGCGCGGCGATGCTGTAGAAATACGAAGCCGCGGCGCCGAGGGTGACGAGCGTATCCATATTGGGCACGAGCTTGCAGGCCGCACGTACGCCACTGACGAAGAAGGCATGGTTTACGGCAAGGATCGCCGTCGCAAGCCCGATCTGGAAGCCATGGTTCCACCATCCCCCGGGGACGGGGAGCTTCAGCATTTCCCCCATCGAAAGATACATAAGCGGAAGGAGCAGGGCGAGCGAGACGAGAAAGCGCACGATGAGCGGGATGCCGCGCGTCTTTTTGGGCGCCTTGCCTTCCTCGTAGGCGCCGTAGCCGAGTGAGAACACGGCCGAGCGGATCTTCGCCTCGTCGAGAAGGGCTTCGTCGTACTCCACCTCCATGCTCTCCCCCATGAGAGAGACGGCGCAGGACGTCACGCCCTTGAGTTTTTTCACCGTGCGCTCGATCCCCGCCGCGCACGCCGCACAGGTCATGCCCGTGATGCTGTAACGATGTTTCATCTTTATTGGAACCGCTTGAAGAGATCGACGATCTCATCGACCACGGCATAATTCCCCTTTTCGATGTTCTCGATGAGGCAGGAGTGCATGTGGCTCTCGAGGATGACGCCCGCAAGGCTCTTGACCGATTTATCGATGGCGGCGAGCTGGATGAGTACGTCGTCGCAATAGCGGTCTTCCTCGATCATGCGCTTTACGCCTCCGATCTGCCCCGCGATGCGGCTGAGGCGGGCGATGATCTTTTTCTTCTCCTCTTCGGTGCGGACCTTCGTCTTCGAAGTGCAGCAACAGGTTTCCATACCCTCTTCTCCTCTATGATGTGAAATACCCCACGGGGGTATACATAGTATATACCTCCACGGGGTATCTTGTCAAGCGGTTTCGGAAAAATTTTTCGGAACGCGCGAAGAAATTTTTGGAGCGGGAAAGCCGTAAATAGTTATTTTGATAAATTTCGAAATAACAAAAAATCCCCCAATTTTGGGGGAAAATTCGCGGAAAATTGCTAATTTTCGCGTTTTTTGAAGAATTCCTTGCCGACGCCGCAGAGCGGGCAGACCCAATCTTCGGGGAGCTCCTCGAAGGGCACTTCGCCGTCGTATTCATAGCCGCAGATCGTGCACACCCAAACCGCCTTTTCGGCGCCTTCGGGCTCCTCGGCCTGATAGGTGGGTGCGAGCGCGCTCGTCTTGCCTTTCAGCACCTCGTGGTAGTAGGCATACGTCATGGGCTTTGCGCGCTGCAGATTTTCGGCCTCATAGACTTCGCCTAAGAAGACGGTGTGCGTCGGGGTATCCATCGTGGCGACGACCTTACAGCAAAAATAGGCGACGCCGTCTGTGATGACGGGCAGCTTGCCCTTGATCGCGTAGGGCGTCCCCGCGAATTTATCGGTATCGCGCGAAGACGTGAAGCCGAATCTTCCGATGAGCTTGGGATCGGACTTCTCCGAGAGCGCCGAGAGGGCGAAGTAGCCGCAGTCCTCGATCGCCTTGTGGGTGAAGTTCTGCTTGTTCACGCTCACCGCGATCGTTGCGGGGGAGGCGGTTATCTGCATCGCGGAATTGGCGACGCAGCCCACCGGCGTACCCTCGTTCCAGCTCGTGACGATATACACGCCATAGGAAAGGCGAAAGAGTGCCGTAGGATCCATGGTATCTCCTTTTTCGTGTTCGGATGAAAAAGGCGGACTGCCTCGTCCGCCTTTGCCTTATTTCTTTTCCTCTTCCTGCTTGATGACTTCCGTGCCGTCGTAGTAGCCGCAATTCTTGCAGACTCTATGGGCGGGCGTAAGTACATGGCAATGAGGGCATTCGACGAGCGTCGGCACCTTGGCCTTATAGTTTGCAAAGCGCTTGTTCGTCCTGCTCTTCGATTGTTTGCTCTTAGGGACTGCCATATTACCACCTCTTCTCCGTAATTATTCTGATTCCCCTTCGGGGCTGCCGCAGTTCCCGCAGAGGAGACGGGACGGAAGTGCGAACATGAGCGCATCGCGCAGAAATTCGCCGAGTTTTACGACGCCGTTTTGGTAGCCGTAAGTCTCGCCGTCCCCTTCGCCGGGTTCAAAGAAGCCGTAGACCTCTTCCGAGAAAGTCTGCCGCGCCGCCGCAAGGCACCGCGAACACGCCCCCTCGAGGGTGAAGCGAACGCTTCCACGCACCTCGACCGTATCATCCTCGAAAATTTCGTACTTGAGCGAATAGACGACGGGACCCGCGAAGCCAGCGTACGGGATATCCGGAAGATCGCGGTCCGCTTCCCCGAAGATCTCGAGCGTGCCCTCGTATTTCCCTCTCGCCACGCTGCCGCGTACATCGATATCAGGAATCATGGACTTAAAAAGTATAGGATATTTCTACGCGTTTGTCAATCTTTTTTCGCGTATATTTCGCAGTTTTTGCGAAAAATCAGAGAAGCGCCGCCGTTTCGCGTGCGATGACGAGCTCTTCGTTCGTGGGAATGACGAGGATCTTCACGCGCGAGGACGCCTTCTGGATCTCGTGGATGGCGCCGTCGTTCTTGAAATTGTTCTTCTTCTCGTCGAGTTCGATGCCGAACGCCTCGAGCCCCGAGACGACGTCGCGCCGCACATCGGGCGTATTTTCGCCGATGCCCGCCGTGAATACGATGACGTCAAGCCCTCCGAGCGCGGCCATGTAGGCGCCGATGTACTTCTTGCAGGAGTAGGCGAACATATCGAGCGCCAAGCGTGCCCTGTCGTTGCCCGCATCCTTCGCCGCGGCGAGGTCGCGGAAGTCCGAAGAGACGCCCGAAACGCCCAAAACGCCGCACTTCTTATTGAGATAGGTGAGGCCCTCGGAGAGGTCCATGCCCCGCTTGCGGAAGATGAACTCGGCCGCCGCATAGTCGATATCGCCGCTGCGCGTCCCCATGGGAACGCCTGCGAGCGGGGTGAAACCCATCGAAGTATCGATACAGGTCCCCCCCTTGACCGCGGAGATCGAGGAGCCGTTGCCGAGGTGACAGGTGACGATCTTCAGGTCCTTCAAGTCTCGCTTGAGGTACTTCGCCGCCTCGCCCGAAACATACTTGTGCGAGGTGCCGTGGGCGCCGTAGCGGCGGACTTTATACTTCTTGTAGTCGTCGTAATCGACGGCATACATATATGCGTAATCGGGCATCGTGGCGTGGAAGGACGTATCGAATACGAGCGCCATCTTCTTGCCCGGCATCACGGCCCTGCAGGCGTTGACGCCGAGGATCGCGGCGGGGTTGTGGAGGGGAGCAAGTTCGGCGATCTCCTCCATCGTCTCCATCACTTTGTCGTCGACGAGCGTCGTCTTCTTGAAGGCCTCGCCCGATGCGACCACGCGGTGGCCGACGGCGTCGATCTCGTCCATGGAGGCGATGCAGCCCGCCTTTTTATCGACGAGCATCTTGAGGACGAGGGAGATCGCATCGGTATGGGTGGGCATTTCCTGCTCGACGACGTACGTCTCGCCGTGTGCCTTGTGGGTGAGCTTGCCGCCCGCAATGCCGATGCGCTCGCAGCCGCCCTTCGCGATGACCTCCTCGGTCTCCATTTGGATGAGCTGATATTTGAGGGAGGAGCTGCCGGCGTTGATAACAAGAATTTTCATATTAAAACCTCTTTATGTTTGTTTGGACTTCGTACTTGCGAACTGCGGATAAGCGGCGCAATACTACTCGCTTCGAACTTACGAACTGCAAATTTGCTGCGTAATACTGCGTCATGCTGCGTTTTACTACTTCGCCCTTGGGGGCTCGTGCCGCGCTTAGAGAATTAGAAATGCGCGCGGGGTGGTCGTGTACGATTTAGTACACTCCCTGCGAAAAGCCTCGCTATTGCTTGTCTTACTTGCAACTTTGCAGTTTGACGGTACCCGTTGTCGCTCATCCTGTGCGCTACCCCCTCCCGCGGAGGGGGGTAGGGGGGTGGGCAGGAGACCGACGGGGCGTATTCAGAGCGACCCCTTGGCTCCCCTCGTAGGGGAGCTGTCGCGGCGTAAGACGCGGCTGAGGGGTTTTGGGAACCCTATCCCCTGCTGACGCAGGTACTTCCCCTAAAGGGGCAGCAAGGGGACGGACTTCGTATTTGCCTTGTCGCCGCCCACCCCCTTGGTCCCCCTCCCACGGAGGGGGTATTACTTGAGATGAACCACGGAGGGGTTGCGGACTTCGTATTTGCTCATCAGTACGTCATTCCGACGACCGTAGGGAGGAGGAATCTCGTTCTAATAACGTCATTCTGAGCTTGTCGAAGAATCGCCGCAGTCTTAATTCTACTTGAGATTTCTCTACTTGGTAACTTCGCCTACGGCTCGTGCCGACCTTAGTAGAACAAATAGAAGCTGCGGTCGGGGCGAAATGACGTTTGACGGGGTACCTGTATCGTTTATTCGGCCTGCAGAGCCGTGATCGCGACGGCGCAGACGATATCATCCTTCTTGCAGCCGCGGGAGAGATCGTTGAGGGGCTTCGCAAAGCCCTGGCAGATGGGCCCGATCGCCTGGAATCCGCCGAGGCGCTCTGCGATCTTGTAGCCGATGTTGCCCGATTGCAGGTCGGGGAAGATGAGCACGTTCGCGTGCCCCGCCACCTTGGAAGCGGGAGCCTTGAGCGCCGCGACTTCGGGGACCATGGCCGCATCGAACTGAAGTTCGCCGTCGATCATGAGCTCGGGCGCCTTCTCCTTTGCGATCTTCACCGCCTCCTGCACATTCGTCACGAGGTCGTGCTTGGCACTGCCCATCGTCGAGAAGGAAAGCATGGCGACGCGGGGCGAAAGGCCTGCGATCTCCATCGCGCTCTTGGCCGTCGCGATGGCGCAATCGGCGAGTCCTTCTGCCGTATACGTGGGATTCAGGCCGCAATCGGCGAAGATGAGCATGCCGTCTTCGCAATACTTATTGCCGCCCACGGGTGCGACCATGAGGTTGAAGCTCGAGACCGCGGAGACGCCGGGGGCCGTCTTGATGATCTGAAGGCCGGGGCGGAGCGTATTCGCCGTCGAATGGCAGGCGCCCGAGACGAGCCCGTCCACATCGCCGGACTTGAGCATGAGCGCGCCGAAGAACGTCGCATCCTTGGCCTGCTCCAAGGCCTGTTCCTCCGTCATGCCCTTTGCCTTTCTGAGCTCATAGAGAAGTTTTGCATACTCCCCGAGCTTGGGCGACGTCGCAGGCTCGATGATCTCCACGCCCGAAAGATCGAAGTCGGGATTCTTTGCACGGATCTCTTCCGCGTTGCCGAGCAAGACGATCTTCGCAATGCCCTGTTCGACGCAATCGGCCGCCGCCTCGACGACGCGTGCATCTTCCCCTTCGCAGAGGACGATCGTCTTCTGCTTGGCCGCCGCCTTCTTCTTGATCGTTTCGATGACGGTGCCGTTCTCGGCGATCTTTCTGCCGAGGTCTTTGAATGCTTTCATGATACCCATTTGAAAATCTCCCGAAAAACCCTTTATTTTTCTCCGCGTTTCGTGTATAATGTTACGCAGAAGAAATTACCAAATGTCATTATACACCATTTTTGGCGAATTGTAAAGCTACAGGCGGAAAAATCATGAAATTTTGTGCGGTCATTTGCGAATACAACCCCTTCCACAACGGACACGCCCATCAGCTTGCCGAGATCAAGCGGCTGAGCGGGTGCGACGCCGTCCTCTGCCTCATGAGCGGGAACTTCACCCAGCGCGGGGAACCCGCCGTGCTCGGAAAGTACACGCGGGCGCGGCATGCCGTCGAAAACGGGGCCGACGTCGTATTGGAACTTCCCACGGCGTTTGCCGTCGCCCCCGCGGAGATCTTCGCACAGGGCGCCCTGCATATCCTCGGCAGCATCCGTTCGGTGACGACGCTCGCCTTCGGCTGTGAGAGCGGGACAAAGGAAGACTTCCTCCGTGCGGCGCGGGCGACGCTCGGCGAAGATAAGCGCTTCCGCTCTGCCCTCAAAGAGGCGATGAAAGACGGCACTTCCTACGCCAAAGCGCGGACACAGGTCGTGCTTGCGCTCAACTCCGAGGTCGATGAGGCCCTCCTCACTTCCCCCAACAACATGCTCGGCACCGAATACTGCCGTGCCATCCTCGCCACGGGCGCCAAGATCGAGCCCCTGCCCATTCCGCGCGTCGGAGGGGGCTATGCGGATACCGCGCTCCGCCGCGATTTCTCTTCGGCGGCCGCCCTCCGCAGCGTACTCGGCGATAAGTCCCTCCGCGCTACCTTCGCGAAGCGGCGCAATCTTCCCGCAGACGTCTATGCCTCCCTCTCGGAATACAGGCCCCTGCCCTATCCCGCCGCCGCGCTCTGTGCCCTCATCGCCGCGGAGGAAGAGGATCTCGCGCTCACGCCCGATTGCTCGGAGGGGCTCGAAAACCGCCTCAAGGCCCTCGTACGCTCCAACCCCGATTACGACGCCCTGCTCGGCAAGGTCGTCTCCAAGCGCTACACCCGCTCCCGCATCAAGCGCATCCTGCTGCAGAATTTCCTCGGCATCCGCCTGAAAAACGTGAAAAATTACATAGAGGCCCCCCTCTATCTGCGTACGCTCGCCGTGAAGAAGGACCGCGCGGAAGAGCTGCTTTCGGCGCTCTCGGAGGGCTTCCCTCTCCTTGCCCGCAAGGGCGACGCCGCCGTGCTCAAGAAGGACGCCCTCGCCTGTTTCTCCCTCGACGTCCGCGCCAACGGGCTCTACTCCGCCCTCTCGGGAACGCAGCTCGGCGACTACGAGACCCTCTTCGTTTGATAAAATCCGACCCCATGTGTTGATTTTCGCATAAAATACAATAGGAAAGCGCCGTCCCGAATGGGGCGGCGCTTTCCTGAGAGAATATGAAAAAATCTTGGAGAATAAGCAGAACTTCTGATTTCTGCCTCTATCATAGCGTATACGCGTGAAAATCAGGTGAAGTTGCGATTAAAACTATATAAAATCCGCCTTTGCGGCAATCGTAGCAGCGATGCGGATGCCGTCTGCCGCCGCCGACATGATCCCGCCCGCATAGCCGCAGCCCTCGCCGCAGGGGTAGACGCCTTCCCGCCCCGCCGCCGCGAGCGTCTCGTCGCGCAGGATGCGTACGGGCGAACTCGTGCGGCTCTCGACGCCTGTGAGGAGGGCATCGGGGGCATCGAAGCCCTTGAGCCGCCGCCCCATATCGCGGATCCCGAGGGCGAGGCAGCTCGTCATCATGGGCGGAAGATAGGAAGCGACGGGCGCAAACGCCGTACCGCGGGCATAGGTCGGGAGTACCTCTCCGAACGAGCACGTCTCCCGTCCTTCGAGGAAGTCCCCCACGCGCTGCACGGGGGCACGGTATCCCCCGCCGCCCGCAAGATAGGCCGCACGCTCGAGCTTTTGCTGAAAGGCGACCCCCGCGAGCGGATGATCGCTTTGGAAATCCTCCCGCCTGATCTGTACGACGACGGCGGCATTGGCGTTTTTGCCCGCACGGGCATAATCGCTCATGCCGTTGGTGACGACGCCCCCTTCTTCGGACGCCGCGGGAATGACCACCCCGCCCGGGCACATGCAGAAGGTAAATACGCCGCGCTCCGCGGCATGGGAGACGAGCTTATAATCGGCAGGCGGAAGCAGTTTGTAGGCCTCGCCATACTGTGCACGGCCGATCTTCTCCTGCAGATGTTCGATCCTGACCCCCGCCGCGAACTCCTTCTGCTCCATCGCAAAGCCGCGGGAGAGCAGCATCCCGAAGGTATCCCGTGCACTGTGGCCGATCGCAAGCACCACGGCATCGAACTTCTCCCGCGCTCCGATCGCAGCTACGGGCTTTCCCCCTTCGAAGGTGAGATCGGTGAGCGCCGTGGAGAAGCGGACTTCGCAGCGCTCCCCAAGAAATTTTGTGATATTCGTGACGACCTGTAGTAGTTTATCGCTGCCGATGTGCGGCTTGTTGAGGTATAAGATCTCCTCGGGCGCCCCGAAGCGGACGAAGCGCTCGAGCACTTCACGGTGGAAGGGCGAATTGGTCTGCGTGGTGAGTTTTCCGTCCGAAAAGGCCCCTGCGCCGCCCGCCCCGAACTGCACGTTGGAGGCGGGATCGAGCACCCCCGTCTGTTGAAATTTCAAGATATCCGAAGCGCGGTCCTCTACCGCCTTGCCCCGATCGATGAGGACGGGAAAGACGCCGTGATCGATGAGCCGCAGTGCACAGAAGAGCCCCGCGGGCCCTGCTCCCACGATGAGTACGCGGGGCGCCTTCTTGACTTGGGGAAAGACGGGCTGCGGAACGCTTCGCGCGGCGGTATCGCATTCGATGCTGTAGACCCAGCGGATCTTGAATTTATCGCGGGCGTCCAGCGACTTTTTCAAGATACGGAAAAAGCGGACGGGCCCGCCGAGCTTTGCCGCACAGAAGGCGCGGAGCTTCTCTTCCCCCTCCCCGGGGCGGAGGGTCGTCTGCACGATCATCGGAGGGCCTCCGCCACGGCATGGGCCGAGGCAAACGCCCAATGCAGGTTGTATCCCCCGCATTCGCCGTCGACGTCGAGGATCTCCCCCGCGAAGTAGAGCCCGCGGCGGAAGATGCTCTCGAGCCCTTCCCCCGTCTCGGCGAGCGGAATGCCGCCGCGGGTGGCCTGTGCCCGCGCAAATCCGTAGGTGCCCGTCACGGGAAGGGTGAAGTTTTTGAGAAGTTCGGCGAGGGTCTCCGCGTCGCCGCCCGCCCTGCGCAGCATCACCCGCCCGAGCCCGTTGGGCACGACGCAGAGCAGGTCTTCCTCCCCTCTTCCGCGCGAAAATAGCTGCATGAGGGAAGATTTCGGCACATCGGGGAGAAGATCGATCGCGAGTACGTCCCCCTGCACGGCATACGAAGAAGCGCGGAAGACGAGGTCGCCCGAGACGCCGCCCTCGGTAAAGAGCACGTCCCCCCGCCCCGAAAAGCGCTCCTCTTTGCCGCGGAAGACGGAGAGTTTGCCGTCGATCCGAATGCCCTTGAGGCCGCGGACGAGGGCGGGATCGCATTTGAGCTGTACGAGGACGGGAGAGAGCGGCGTCACGCTGTGCCCGAAGGCCTCGGCGAGCGCATAGGCCGTACCGTCGGTGCCGAAGTTCTCCGCAGCCCTGCCGCCCGCCGCGAGGACGACGGAATCCGCACTGCGGGAATTTTCCTTCCAACGGACAAGAAATCCGTCCTCCGCATCGATCTTTTCGACGCGCGCTCCCAAAATAACTTCCACGCCGAGGCGGGAAAGTTCATGGCGGAAGAGATCGGTGACGGCCGAAGCCTGCCGCCCTGCGGGATACACCCTGCCGCGGGCATCGGGCAAGAAGATCCCCCCCATCGAGGAGAGGAAGGCGATCGCGTCCTCCGCCGAAAAGCGGGAGAGGACTTCCCCCGCCTTAGTAAGGTCATCCGAAAAATAGTGTTCCTTCCCCATGTTGAGGTTGGTGACGTTGCCTTGTCCGTTGCCCGTCGCCGAAAGTTTGCGCCCGAGGCGGTCTCCCCGCTCGAGAAGGACGACTTTGTGGTGTGCTCTTGCGAGCAGGACGGCGCACGCCATCCCCGCTGCGCCCCCGCCGATCACTGCAATTTTTTTCATAAACTTATCATAACCGCTGAAAAAAAATTTGTCAATGGATTGACAGGACAAATTTTCCGTGTTATAATGTAGAAAAGGAGAAAAAATTATGGCATCTTTCAATTTGCTTGCATCCGCTTCAAATTTCTTTGAAGAGAACAAGATCCTCGTCATCATCCTCGCGGTGATCCTCATGCTCATCCTTGTGCTCGCCATCATCATGGCCGTGCTCTATATCAAGGATAAGAAGCAAGTCGCCGAGAACAAGGCAGCGCGCGAAGCGGCCAACAGCGCCGAAGTACAAGAAAAAGAACGTGCGGCGCAAGAAGCCGCGGCCCAGCCCGTCGCCGAAACGCAGACGTACCCCACCCCCGTCGCGGCGGAGCCCGCTCCCGAAGAGAAGGCCGAAGAACCTGCAGCCGAGGAAGCTGCGGAGCCCGCTCCCGAAGAAAAGGCCGAAGAGCCTGCAGCCGAGGAAGCCGCCGAGCCCGTCGCCGAAGAGAAGGCAGAAGAGCCTGTCGCCGAGGAAGCCGCAGAGCCCGCCGCCGAAGAGAAGGCCGAAGAGCCTGCAGCCGAGGAAGCCGCGGAGCCCGTAGAGAAAGAGAAGACCGAGCCCGCACAGGAAGCGGCAACTGAACCCGTCGCGGAAGAAAAGCCCGAAGAAGCGAACGATCAGGAGGAAACCGATATGAAAAAGACCGAAAAAGCACCCGCTCCCGCCAAAAAGCCCGAGCCTGCCAAGAAACAAGAGCCCGCAAAGAAGCCCGCGGCGGCGCCTGTCGTCGTGAGAAGGCCCAAGCCCGAGCCCAAGAAAGCGCCCGTCGTGATCAAGGCCGAGCTTCCCAAGGAAGAGCCCAAGACTTCCGGCGTCGGCGGCAAGTGGGTCATCGAAGAGGATAAGAACGGCAAGTTCTGGTTCTCCCTCATCGCCTCCAACGGTCAGATCATGCTCGAGAGCGCAACCCCTTACGGCTCCCTCGCCAATGCGAAATCGGGCATCCGCACCTATCAGGACAACATCGCAGCCGACCGCCTCGAGATCGTCGAACACAAGAACGGCGACTTCCAGGTGCAGATCCTGAACGG
This sequence comes from uncultured Clostridia bacterium, assembly GCA_947595585.1. Lineage (GTDB taxonomy): Bacteria > Bacillota > Clostridia > Christensenellales > Borkfalkiaceae > Gallimonas. Next base: position 16,745 of record CANQET010000001.1, on the reverse strand, counting down.
CAGCAAGCGCCTTCTTGCGACGAGCTCCACCTACTCCACGCGGGCACAGGCGGAGAGCACGCGCGACTCCATCAAGCGCTGGTCGCAGACCTCCGTCATCGAAGTCAAAGACGAACAATCCTGACCCCATGTAGCAAAAACGAGCGGCGATGCCGCTCGTTTTTTTATACTTTGCAGTTCAATAATTGATCTTGCGCGACTTCAGGATCTCGGCGAAGATGGAAGCCAAGGCGTCGGTCTGGGCCTCCTCCGCCCTGCCTTCATCGAAGAGGCGGGCGAGCGCGGGATCGATGGGAAGACGGGCCGTCGCGGGGATGGCGTAGCGGGCGGCAAGGGCTTCCGCCTTGCTTGCGCCGAAGAGCTCGTGGCACTTCCCGCAATCGGGGCAGACGAAATAGCTCATATTCTCGGCAAGGCCGAGGATGGGGATATTCAGCATGCCCGCCATGTGCACAGCCTTGCCCACGATCATCTCGACGAGATCTTGCGGCGTGGTGACGACGACCGCCCCCGAGAGCGGGATGCTCTGGAAGACGGTGAGCGGCACATCCCCCGTCCCGGGCGGCATATCGAGGAACAGGAGATCGAGGTCTCCCCACACAACGTCCGTCCAGAATTGCAGCGCCGCACCCGCGATGAGCGCCCCCCGCCAGACGACGGGGTCGTCTTCATGGTCGAGCAGGGAATTCATCGAGATGAGTTTGATGCCCCCCTTGCTCTCCACGGGGAAGATATTGCCGTCGGTGCCCGTAGCGCGGTCGTGTACGCCGAACGCCTTGGGGATGGAAGGGCCCGTGACGTCGGCATCGAGGATCCCGACCTTGAGCCCCATCGCCCGCGCACGTACGGCGAGAAGGGCGGTGACGAGGGACTTCCCCACGCCTCCCTTTCCGCTCATTACGGCGACGACGCGGCCGATCTTCGCCGAGCTATGCGGCGGTTTGATGAAAGATTGCTTGCTGCGCGTGTTGCAATCGCTCGCGCATGTCGAACAGTCGTGGGTACAATTTGCCATTTTCTCTCCTCGGGCCGTGAGCGCTTCTCGGCCCCGCTTCCCCTATTGTAGCACGTTTGGGGGAAAATAACAAGGCTTTCGGCGGGTCCGATCGAAAACCGCAGCAAATTCTTCGCCGAAAGATAAAAAACGCTTGCAAATTCCGAAGAAATCGGCTATACTATGGTTGCTGTGATAGGCGGGGAGTTAGCGGTGCCCTGTATCTGCAATCCGCTATAGCAGAGCCGAACGCTTTTCTCGGTGCGGTCTATGGGAGGCTGCACGAGACAAGGGCTGTCGATCATAAGGTCTCATGCAACGTATGCCCGCGAACCGTGTCAGGGTAGGGATACAGCAGCACTAAACGGTGTCGTGCGTGTGCCATGAGGGAGCTTTGTGGGAGGTACCTATCTCGTTCCCGCTTCGGTAGGCCGTAACAAAAAAAGCCCTCACAGTTTTTTCGGATAAGATCGCGCCGCCGCGGGATACCGCGGCGGCGCGTAACTGTTCAGAAGGGAAGGTGTTGTAAAAAGAACAGAAGGAAGAGGGCGATCGCGGCGACGGCCAAAAGAAACGTGAGAAGCGCCGCCCACGAGACCGCAGAGCGGTTGACCGCGAACTGCCCGATCATGGCGACGACGGCATTGAGCAGCATGAGGAGAGTCCCCAAGATGCCGATCCCCAGCCCCATCGGCAGGAAGACGATGTAGGCGAGCAGCGCCCATCCCTCCGCGTTGGGCAAAATGTATAGAAGAAGCAGCGCCGAGACGCAGATGCACGCCACGATCGAATATGCGATGGCGCGATAGCCGAGTTTTCTGTAACTTCCGCGCGTCTCGGGTTGAAGACGGGCAGACTTCGCCTCGAGGATCGCATCGAACACGTTGAAGAGCAATCCCCAAATCGATGCTTTATCACTTCTCATATTCTCTCTCCCTCGCCCTCATTATATCGTATCCCTCTTAGGTTGTCAAGAAAAAGTGCAAAAAATTCCCTCCCTGCACACTGCGGGGAGGGAAACGCTTTATTTCATGAATGCGAGGAAGGCCTTGTAGTTGCTGTAGAGATCGGCCTTGGAGATGACCTCGTAGGGGGCGTGCATGGAGATGACGGGCACCCCGAGGTCTACCGTATCGATATTGAGCTGGGCGACGAATTTGGCGACCGTGCCGCCGCCGCCGATATCCACCTTGCCGAGTTCGGCCGTCTGCCATACGACCCCCTCCTCCGCGAACATCTTACGGATGAGGCCGACGAATTCGGCGTTGGCGTCGTTGGAGCCGCTCTTCCCGCGGGCGCCCGTGAATTTGCACATCGCCGTGCCGCAGGAGAGGATCGCGGAGTTCTGCTTCTCGTATACACCGGCGAAGTTGGGGTCGTAAGCCGCCGTCACGTCCGAAGAGAGACACATGGAATGTGCGCGTACCTTGCGGAAGTTGGCGCCGAGCGCAAGGGAGATCTCCTCCATGAGGTCTTCGTAGACCTTGCACTGGATGCCCGTGGTGCCTTCGCTGCCGATCTCTTCCTTATCGACGAGCATCGCGAGCACGGTGTGGGGCGTCTCACGGTCCAAAACCGCCGTGAGCGCGGGGTAGGCGCAGACTCTGTCGTCGTGGCCGTAGGCGCCGATGAGCGCACGGTCGAAGCCGATGTCGCGGGCGCCGAACGCGGGAACGGCGGAGAGCTCTGCCGAGAGAAGATCTTCCTCGGTGACGCCGTATTGCTTATTGAGGGCCGCGAGCACGTTGAGCTTGATCTTCTCGGAGACCTCTTCATCCGCATAGGGAAGCCCGCCGACGAGCACATTGAGCTGTTCGCCTTCGATGATCTTCCCCGCCTTTCCCGCCATCTGATCGCCGCCGAGATGGGGCAGAAGGTCGTTGATGTAGAACACGGGATCCTTGGGGTCCTCCCCCACGCGCACGTCGATCTTTTCGCCGCTCTTCAGCACGATGACGCCGTGCAGGGCGAGCGGGATCGCCGTCCACTGGTACTTCTTGATGCCGCCGTAGTAGTGCGTCTTGAGGAAAGCCATGCCGCTGTCCTCATAGAGCGGATTTTGCTTGATGTCGATGCGGGGAGCATCGATGTGGGAGGCGATGATGCGGATGCCGTCCTCCTCGAGATCTTTCTCTCCCACGCGGAATACGACGACGGACTTGCCGCGGTTGACGAAATATTTTTTGTCGCCTGCCTGCAGAGGATCGCCGAAGTTGTATTCGGTGAAGCCCTTCGCCTGTGCCGCGGAAACGGCATAGTCGCAGGCCTCGCGCTCTGTCTTCGCGGCGTCGAGGAATGCCATGTAGCCCTTCGCATAGTCGAAGATCGCCTTGCGCTCCGCCTTATCCGCCGTTTCAAAGTAGTTTTGTTTGGTGTAGCCGAGCTCCTTGAGGAGCTTCTTGCCCTTGCTTGTATCTGCCATATTTGCCTCCCTTAAGGTTTCCGTTAGATTATAGCATAGCGCACGAAAAATAGCAAGGATTTTGCGGCAGCTCGGCCGAACTTCCCGCAGCCGACTCCCTGCCGCGGCGAAAAAACCGATGTGCGGACGTGCATATGCGGACCGCATGCAGGGCGCAACATATGTGCGACGGGTGCCGTATGCCGCATATGTCGCTTAGGGCACTCGGCGGGGTTTTTTCGCATATGCCCCCCGCCGCATGTTTTGCACATGCCCCTTTGTGCATATGTTTGGGCGTGGGCATAAAGAAAGACGAGGGGTGCGAAGTCCGACCCCTCGTTGCACTTTTTCGGGAAATACCCGCGTAGTCCGACCCCTCGTTGCCACTTCGGGGGAAGCCTGTACGAAGTTTACCCCTTGCTTCCCCTCGTAGGGGAAGTACCTGCGTAGCAGGGGATAGGGTTTCGAACCCCTCAGCCGCGTCTTACGCCGCGACAGCTCCCCTACAATGGGAGCCAAGGGACGCTCGGGATACGCTTCGTCGTCTTCTGCCCACCCCCCTACCCCCCTCCGATGGAGGGGGTATGTGGTCTGTTCTCCAATGGAGGGGGTGGTGGTCTGTTTTCCAATAGAGGAGGGCTACGTCATTTCGAACGTAGTGAGAAATCTCAAAGACGAGATTCCTCCTCCCTACGGTCGTCGGAATGACGTACTGATAGGCCCCGTCGTCTCCCTTGCCCCCCACCACCGCTACGCGGAGCCGTCTCACGCGGGTAGAGCCCCGCGTTCGGTCACCGTTCGCGCCTTCCGATGCGCTCACTCACCGCAAAGCGCCGCGAAAAGCGCACTGTGCTTTCCGCGAGAATTGCGCTTTGCGACCCCGATGGGGGTAGGCCTTGCGCTCCGAATATGCCCCGTCGTCACCTGCCCACCCCCCTACCCCCCTCCAATGGAGGGGGTATGTGATCTGTTCTCCAATGGAGGGGGTATGCATTCTGTTCTCCAATGGAGGAGTGGTGGTCTTCTGTTTCCCAATGGAGGGGGTGGCGCTTGAAATAAGCCGCAGAGGGGTGTCGCGCGAGGCCAATACGAAGTCCAACCCTCATACCGCCCCGTGCGGGGCTTCTATTGTTTATCGAAGCACGGCACGAGCCGTTCGGCGAAGTAGCGTAGCGAGTGTATCTTAAGATTCTCTCGCCCCTAACGGGGCTCGGAATGAGGTCGCTTTGGAGGAACGAAAACGGGTACCGTCAAACTGCGGAGAAGCAAGCAGAACGAGGAGCGCGGGGCGACAAGCTCAACATGGCGTTATTAGAATGAGATTCCTCGGCTACGCCTCGGAATGACATGGTCGAGCACCGTCTTGCCCATCATGAGCGAAAACGGGTACCCGTTAAACTGCGGAGAAGCAAGCAGAACGAGGAGAACGAGCATTTCCGACGGGAGTGTACTTGTGTACACGACCGCCCCGCGCGCACTTCTAATTCTCTAAGCGCGGCACGAGCCGTAGGCGAAGTAGGAAAGCGCAGTTCGACACAGTATTGCGCCGCTTATCCGCAGTTCGCTCTTACGAAGTCCAAACAAGCATGAAAAAACCGCACCTCATGTGCGGTTTTTTCCTTATACAAGTTCTATGATCGCCTCTTCCGAAGCATCCCCGCGCCGCTCGCCGAGGCGATAGATGCGGGTGTAGCCGCCGCCCTGGCCGAGCTCTTCCTTGCGTTCGGCGTACTTGGGTGCGATCTCATTGAAGAGCTTCTCCATGAGGGGATGGTTGACCTTCCCCGTGCGCTTCTTGAAGTCGCTCTTCTTCTCCGCGAAGGGCTTGATCTCCTGAAGGTCGTAGGTCTTCGCCATGCAATAGCGGCGTGCCGCGAGCTTCTTGGGGCCGTCTTTATACGACTTGGTCTTGACGTCCTTGCCCTTCTTATCCTTGGTGACGACCTCGATCTCGACGACGTCCTCATAGGTATTGATCGCCTTGGTGATGAGCTTCTCGACGTAGGGCTGAAGCTCTTTCGCGCGTGCCAACGTCGTCTCGATCCTACCGTACCAGAGGAGCTGGGACGCCTGATTGCGCAAGATGGCGAGGCGCTGCTCCGTTGTTCTGCCTAATTTCCCGGGCATGATTTAATCCTCCTTTTTTTCGAGCGAAAGACCATACGATTCGAGCTTCTGAATGACTTCGTCGAGGGATTTCTTGCCGAGGTTCCTGACCTTGAGCATATCCTCTTCCGTCTTTCTGATGAGGTCTTCCACGGTGTGAATGTTGGCTCTCTTCAAGCAGTTGTAGGAACGGACGGAGAAGTCCATATCCTCGATCTTCATGGAGAGGATCTGCTGCTGCTTATCGTCGTCCGTCTTGACGAGGATATCCATATCCTTGATGGTATCCGAAAGATTGACGAACAGGTTGATATGGTCCTGCATGATCTTCGCGGCGAGGGAGACGATCTCCTTCCCCGAGAAGGTGCCGTCCGTCCAGACCTCGAGGGTGAGGCGGTCGAAATCGATGTTCTGCCCGACGCGGGCGGGATCGACGGTGTAGTTGACCTTCTTGACGGGCGTATAGATGCTATCGATGGGAATATAGTCGATCTGGGGCTGCTTGTTGTCTTTCGCGGGGTGATACCCTCTGCCTCTGCCGATCGTGATCTCCATATCGAGCTTGCCGCCGCGGTCGAGGGTGCAGATGTATTGATCGGAGTTGATGATCTCGACCTCGGCATCCTGCGAGATATCGGCAGCCGTAACGACGGCCGGGCCCTCTTTGGTGAGGCGCAGCGTCTTGGTGTAGCCCTTATCGGTGACCCTCGTCTTGATGGCGAGGAGTTTGAGGTTCAGAATGATCTCGGTGACGTCTTCCTTGACGCCCGGGATGGCGCAGAACTCGTGTTTGACGGTCCCGTCCATAAAGCGGATCCCTTGCGCGGCAGCACCGGGCAGCGCCGACAGCAGAATTCTTCTCAAGCAGTTGCCGATCGTAAGACCGAAACCCTTTTCGAGCGGTTCAACGACGATTTTGGCATAGCTCTTATCCTCGTTTTCCGTGACCTCGATCTTGGGCATATCCATTTCGATCATATAGCTACCTCCTTATGGAATTTTAATTATTTGGAGTACAACTCGACGATCATGTGTTCTGCGATCTGGCTATCGATGTCCTCTCTGGTCGGCAATGCCAAAACCTTACCCTCGAGCTTCTCGGGGTCGAACTCCAGCCACTTGGGAAGGTTACCTACCTTCATCGCTTTGATCTGCTCGAAGTATTTGTTGCCTTTTCTGGTCTCTTTGACGGCGATGACGTCCCCCGCCTTCACGATGTAGGAGGGCACGGTGACCGTCTTCCCGTTGACCGTGAGGTGCGCATGGTTGACGAGCTGGCGCGCCTGCGTACGCGAAGCGCCGAGGCCCATACGGAACACGACGTTATCGAGCCTTCTCTCGAGGAGGGAGAGCATGTTCTCGCCCGTGATCCCCTTCATGCGCTCTGCGAGTTCATAGTAGTGGCGGAACTGCCCTTCCTGCACGCCGTAGATGCGCTTGGTCTTCTGCTTCTCACGGAGCTGCAGACCGTATTCGGAGACCTTCTTCCGCATGGCGCTGGGCGCTTTCCCGGGAGGCGTGGGCCGCTTGTTGAACGGGCACTTCTCCATGTAGCATTTATCGCCCTTCAAAAAGAGCTTATTGCCCTCTCTTCTGCAAAGTTTGCATTTTGCATCTCTGTAAACAGCCATCTCTTACCTCCTTAAACTCTTCTGCGCTTGGGCGGACGGCACCCGTTGTGCGCGACGGGCGAAACGTCGGAAATGAGCGTGACCTCGAGGTCGCAATTCGCGAGCGCGCGGATCGCGGACTCTCTGCCCGCACCGGGACCCTTCACGTAGACTTCGACGGAGCGAAGCCCATGTTCCTTGGCCGCCTTGGCTGCCGTCTCAGCCGCCATCTGCGCTGCGAACGGCGTACCCTTGCGCGAGCCGCGGTATTTCAGAGCGCCCGCACTCGACCACGAGATAACATTGCCGTTCATATCCGTGATGGTAACGATGGTATTGTTGAACGTGGACTGGATGTGCACCTGTCCGCGGTCGACCTTCTTGATCTCTCTGCGTTTGCGCGAAGCAACCGACTTCTTTGCTGCTGCCATGTCTTCGCCTCCTTACTTCTTCTTGTTCGCGACCGTACGGCGAGGCCCTTTGCGGGTCCGCGCGTTGCGCTTCGTGCTCTGTCCGCGTACGGGCAAGCCCTTTCTGTGGCGCACGCCGCGATAGCACCCGATCTCCATCAGGCGCTTGATGTTGAGGCTAACTTGTCCTCTGAGTTCGCCCTCCACGGTGAGGTGGTGGTCGATATACTCTCTGAGCTTGGAGACGTCGTTCTCATTGAGATCCTTCACGCGGGTATCGGGATTGATCCCCGTCTCCGCCAAGATCTTCTTCGACGTCGTAAGTCCGATCCCGTAGATGTAGGTGAGGCCGATCTCGACCCGCTTCTCTCTCGGCAAATCCACACCGGCAATACGTGCCATGTACTTGAAACCTCCGTTGATTTGGTAAAATAATAAGAATTTTTCTATGTCGTCCGTTCTTTGCGGTGCGCAGTGGAAAGTACGCACCCCGAAAGCGGGAATTTTCGCATTTTTTTGCGCCTTTTCGGGGGAAAAACCGCCCTTATCAAGCGCAAAGCAAGCCGAGTCTCCGCAACCTTCCGCTGCGGAAATTCAGCTTGAGATCATGCATTTTTGCGGTTTTCTTCCAAAAGCCGCAATATACATTATAGCATAGGAAACAGCTTGTGTCAACTGATTTTTAACCCTGTCTTTGCTTATGGCTCTTATTTTTCGAGCAGATGACCATAACTTTTCCGTTTCTCTTGATGACTTTGCACTTATCGCACATGGGCTTTACGGAAGGTCTGACTTTCATAGGGAATTACCTCGCTGTTATTTTGGTTTGGAAATGGCTTCAGTTCTTGCTGCGCCACGTGATGCGACCTTTGGTGAGATCGTAGGGGCTCATCTCGAGCTTCACATTGTCGCCTTCGATGATGCGGATGTAGTTCATTCTGAGCTTCCCCGAAATATACGCCGTGATGACGTGCCCGTTGGTGAGCCGCACTTTGAACGCGGCATTGGGGAGCGCTTCGATGACTTTTCCTTCGGTTTCGATGACGTCGTCCTTCGACATACTACCTCCGTTCACCTCAAAGGGTGAGGATCTCGACGCCGTCCTCGCGGACGACCAGCGTGTTCTCGTAATGCGCGGCGGGGCGCCCGTCTGCCATGACGGCCGTCCAGCCGTCGGGAAGCACCTTGACCCGCCACTTGCCCGCGGCGATCATGGGTTCGACGCAGATGACGGCGCCTGCGGGGAGACGGATGCCCGCACCCTGCCGCCCGAAATTGGGCACGGCGGGGTCTTCGTGCATTTCACGGCCGATGCCGTGCCCCGTGTAGGCGCGGATGACCGAAAACCCGTGCTCCTCGGCATGTTTCTGGACGCGGAAGCCGATATCGCCGAGCGGCGTACCCGCTTTCACCCCGTCGATGCCCGCATAGAAGCATTCTTCGGTGATGCGCACAAGTTTCTCTTTCTCCGCGCTGACCTTCCCGATACAGAAGGTGCGTGCGCCGTCGCCGTGGAAGCCGTTTTTGTAGGCGCAGAGGTCCACGCTCACGATATCCCCCTCGCGGAGGACGCGCTCGCCCGGGATGCCGTGCACCACGACTTCGTTGACCGAGACGCAGGCCGAGGCGGGAAAGCCGCCGTAGCCGAGGCAGGAAGGGATCGCGCCCTGCGCACGGATGAATTGCTCGACGAGCGCATCGACCTCCCGCGTCGTCATGCCCGCTGTGATCTTCTCCCCGATGTAGGCGAGGCAGTCGCGGACGACGGCGCAGGGTTCCCGCATGCGCGCGATCTCATCTTCGCTCTTTACGACGATCATTGCTGCGCAAGACGGTCGAGCACTTTCTTGATCTCTTCGAACAGCACTTCGGCGGGAGCCTCCGTGCCCGTGAAGTTCAGGATGTTGCCCTTCTTCGTGTAGTAGTCGATGAGCGGGGCCGTCTGCTCGTTGTAGACGGCAAGACGGGCGCCCACGGTCTCGGGGTTATCGTCTTTCCTGCGATAGAGTTCGCCACCGCAGCGGGCGCACGTCGTCGCGCCGTTTAAGGTGGAGACGTGGTAGCTCTCGCCGCATTCCTTGCAAACTCTCCTGCCGCAAAGACGGTCCATGAGGAGCTTGTGATCGATGTTGATGTTCACGACCCCGTCGATCTCGGCAAACGTATCGAGCGCCTCCGCCTGAAACAGGTTGCGGGGGAAGCCGTCGAGAAGGTACCCCTTCTTGCAGTCCTCCCACGTGAGACGGTCCTTCACGATCGCACAGGTCACTTCGTCGGGGACGAGCTCGCCTTTATCGGTATACGACTTCGCGAGCAGCCCGATCTCGGTGCCGTTTTTGATGTTCGCACGGAAGATGTCGCCCGTGGAGATATGGACGAGACCGTAGCGATCGGAGATCTTCGTTGCCTGCGTGCCCTTGCCTGCGCCGGGCGCACCGAGTAGGATCAGTTTCATACAAAAACCTCGATAAGTGTGGATTATCGCTTGGGATGGGGGTATCGTTCTCTGCCCACCCCCCTACCCCCCTCCGCGGGAGGGGGTACATACGTCATTTCGAACGTAGTGAGAAATCACAAAGTCGAGATTCCTCGGCTAACGCCTCGGAATGACGTACTGATAGGCTTCGTCGTCTCCCTTGCCCCCCACCACCGCCTACGGCGGAGCCTCCCCCCGATGGGGGTAGGCCTTTCGCTCGTGATAAGCGACAACGGGTACCGTTAAACTGCGGAGAAGCAAGCAAGACAAGGAGAACGAGCATTTCCGACGGGAGCGTACTTGTGCGTACGTGACCGCCCCGCGCGCACTTCTAATTCTCTAAGCGCGGCACGAGCCGTTAGGCGAAGTAGGAAAGCGCAGTTCGAACGCCGAGAACAAGCAACATGAAAACGATTTGCTCATTTCGGCGGCACAAGCGCGTAGCGCGCCGTACAAAGTATTGCGCCGCTTATCCGCAGTTCGCTCGTTACTTCAGGAACCCCTTGTAGTTTTTCATGAGGATCTGGGACTGTAACTGCTTATCAAATTCCAGAGCCACAGAGACGACGATCAGGATCCCCGTCGTGGAGAACACGTTGACGAGGTTGGAAGAACCCGCCCAGCTGAACGCCACCGAGGGAATGAACGCGACAAGGGTGAGGAAGATCGCACCGAAGAGCGTGATGCGCTTGTTGATCTTCTTGAGGTAGGCCGCCGTCGGCTTGCCGGGACGGATCCCTTGGATGAATCCGCCGTTGCCCTGGATCTGCTTCGCCACGTCGTCGGGGTTGAACTCGATGGACGCATAGAAGAAGGCGAAGATGAAGATGAGAATGCAGAGCGCGAGGGCGTAGAGGACCTGCCCGTACCAGTTGGGCGAGGAGCCCGAGAACCAGTTCTGGAGATTCGTCGCAGCGGGCGTGTTCCCCCAGAAGAGGCTGATGAGCATGGACGGGAAGGAGATGATCGCGAACGCGAAGATGAGGGGCATGACGCCGCTTCCCGTGATCTTCATGGGAATGACGGAGCTCTGGCCGCCGTACATCTTGGTGCCGCGCACCTGCTTGGCGTATTGCACGGGGATCTTCCGTTCGGCGAGGTCCACATACACGATCGCAAAGAACACGAGGACCGTGATGATGAGGAACATACCGATGTTGAGAAGGTGTTCCGCGCTCTCCGTGAAGACGAGCTCGATCTCGTTGAGGACGGAGATACCCGCCGTGGAGATGATGCCGATGAAGATGATCATCGAGATCCCGTTGCCGACGCCGAAATCGGTGATGCGCTCACCGAGCCACATGACGAGCATGGCGCCGCCCGTGTAGACGATGGTCATATAGATCCCTGCGAGCCACTTGGCGCCCGCCTCGCCGATATCCACTGCGAAGAAGTAATCGGTGGCGATGGCACCGCTTTGGTTCGCGAAGGTGACGATGATGCCGATGGATTGGATGATGGCGAGGATGATGGTGAGGATGCGCGTGAAGAACGTGATGCGCTTTCTCCCCTCTTCGCCCTGCTTCGAGAGGTTCTCGAGATAGGGAATGCCGACCGTGAGAAGCTGGATGATAATGGACGCGTTGATGTACGGCCCGATCCCGAGCGCGAACAGCGTGCCGTTTGCGAGCGCGCCGCCCGTGATGCCGCTCATGAGCTGCAAGAAAGCGTTTCCGCCATTCCCGCCTTCGCCGTTGACGATGTTGAAGAACACCCCCCTGTCGAGACCGGGCACGGGGATATAGCACCCGACGCGGAACACGAGCAGAAGGAGAAGCGTCAGCAACAGTTTCTTGCGGATCTCTTTGTTGAGTAAGGCGTTTTTGATGGTTTCAAACATAGTTTACTCCTTTCAAGCGCCGTAGCACGCGAAAGTCATTCGAGGACTTCCGCCGTACCGCCCGCAGCCTCGATCGCGGCCTTCGCCGACGCCGAGAACTTCGCAGCGCGCACCGTGAGTGCGACTTTGAGCTCGCCGCCGCCGAGGACTTTGAGCCCTGCGTCGTGCTTGACTTCCTTCGCAAGCCCGTTTTCGAGCACGTAGCCGTAATCGACTTCGGTCCCCGCGGGAAGATCGTTGAGCGCGGAGATGTTGACGATCACATAATCCTTGCCCCACTTATTGTGGAAGCCGCGCTTGGGGATCCTGCGGGCGAGAGGCATCTGGCCGCCTTCGAAGCCCGGCCTTACGCCGCCGCCCGAACGCGCCCACTGGCCCTTATGGCCCTTGCCGCTCGTCTTGCCGAGCCCGGAGCCGATGCCCCTGCCGAGCCGCTTTTCCGTAGTCCTCGCACCCTCTGCGGGGGCGATCGTATCGATTCTCATGGTATCGATTCTCATGTTTACTCCTTTACCTCTTCGACCTTGACGAGGTGGGCGACCTTTCTGATCTGCCCGCGCAGCGTTTCGCTGTCGGCAAAGACCTTATAGGTGCGGATCTTCGTGAGACCGAGGGCGGCGATCGTCGCTTTGACCGACTTGACCTCGCCGATGGGGCTCTTCATTAAAGTGACTTTGACCATGTTACCCTCCTCAGCCTATGATCTCTTCGACGGTCTTGCCGCGAAGCGCCGCGATCTCCTCGGCGGTCTTGAGCTCTGCGAGCCCCGCGACCGTCGCCTTGATGCAGTTGCCGGGGTTCTGCGTCCCGTGCGATTTCGTACGGATATTCTTGATCCCCGCGGCCTCCATGACGGCACGGACGGGACCGCCCGCGATGACGCCGGTACCTTCGGCGGCGGGGAGCATAAGCACCGCGCCCTTGCCGAAGCGCCCGAGCACCTCGTGCGGGATCGTCGTATCCACGATGGAGACTTTGATCATGTTCTTCTTGGCAGCCTGCGTCGCCTTCTCGATCGCCTCGGGGACTTCCTTGGACTTCCCCGTGCCGTAGCCGACGTGCCCTGCCCCGTCACCGACGACGACAAGCGCCGCAAAGCGCATGTTCTTGCCGCCCTTGACGGTCTTGCTCACGCGATTGATCTCGATGAGCTTCTTGATGAGCCCGTCGTTTTCTTCCTGTCTTCTCTGAGGTCTGTTTTCTCTTGCCATGATCTATACTCCTTCAGAACTGAAGTCCGGCTTCGCGTGCGCCGTCCGCAACTGCCTGTACGCGCCCCGTGTAGTTGTAGCCGCCGCGGTCGAATACGACGGTGGCGATCCCCTTCTCCTTGGCGCGCTCGCCGGCGATCTTGCCGACGATCTTGGCGGCATCCGTCTTGGTCTTGCCCGCGATCTCGCTCTGTACGCTCTTCTCGAGCGTGGAGCAGGATGCAAGCGTGAGGCCGTTGACGTCGTCGATGAACTGAACGTAGATGTTCTTCGTGCTCTTATAGACGGAGAGGCGCGGGCATTCGGGCGTTCCCGAGAGCGTCTTGCGGACGCGCTTATGACGGCGCTGTCTCACCGCATTCTTATCGATTCTTGTTATCATGTTTCACGCTCCTTTACTTCTTGCCCTTGCCCGAAGTCTTGCCTTCCTTATGCTCGACATGCTCGCCCTTGTAGCGGATGCCGTAGCCGTGGTAGGGCTCGGGGATGCGGATCGCGCGAAGGTCCGCCGCGACCTGCCCCACGAGGACCTTGTCGATCCCCGAGACCGCGATCTCCGTCGCCGTCGGGCATTCGAGTTTGATGCCCTCGGGCGCTACGAAATCGACGGGGTGGGAGAAGCCGACATTCAGCACGAGCTTGGTGCCCTGCATCTGGCCCTTCCAGCCGACGCCCTTGATCTCGAGAGAGCGGGTAAAGCCCTCCGAGACGCCCTTCACCATATCCGCGATGAGCGCACGGTAGAGCCCGTGGCGCGCATTCGTGTCTTTTGTGTCGTCGAGCGCGAGCACGTGCACTTCCGCGCCCTCGTGCTTGACGTCGATATTGCCCTTGATCTCACGGGTAAGCTGCCCCTTGGGACCCTTTACGGTGACGACGCCCTCTGCAAAGTCCACAGTGACGCCTGCGGGAACCGCGATCACCTTTTTTCCGATTCTCGACATAATTCCCTCCTTAATAGACGTAGCACAGCACTTCGCCGCCGACGTTTTGCGCCTTCGCCTTCTTATCCGTCATGATGCCCTTGTTGGTGGAGACGATCGCGATACCGAATCCGCCAAGCACCTTCGGCATATTCTTGGCGCCGCTATACGAGCGGAGGCCGGGTTTGGAAGCTCTCTCAAGCCCGCTGATGACCGATTTGCCGCCCGCATACTTGAGGGTGATGACGATCTTGGGCTGTTTGCCCTCTTCTTCGACGAATTCCACGCCCGAAACGTACCCCTCTTCGAGGAGGATGTTCGCGATCGCTTTCTTCATGTTGGAAGCGGGGATCTCGACGGTCTCCTTGCGGACCATGAGCGCATTTCTGATTCTCGTGAGCATATCTGCGATAGGATCTGTCATCTCTTGCCTCCTTACCAGCTTGCTTTCTTCATGCCGGGGATCATCCCCTTGTAGGCAAGTTCCCGAAGGCAGATACGGCATACGCCGTACTTTCTGAGAACCGCGTGCGGTCTGCCGCAGATCGAGCAGCGCGTATACGCTCTGGTCGAGTACTTCGGCTTCTTCTGCTGTTTGTTGATCATTGATTTCTTCGCCATGTCCGTCTCTCCTTACTTCTTGAAGGGCATTCCGAGTGCCTTCAAAAGCTCACGCGCCTCTTCGTCGGTCTTCGCCGTCGTCACGATGACGACGTCCATGCCGCGGATGTTCTCCACCTGATCGTAGGTGATCTCGGGGAAGATGAGTTGCTCTTTGAGCCCGAGCGCGTAGTTGCCTCTGCCGTCGAACGCCTTATCCGAGACGCCGCGGAAGTCGCGGACGCGGGGAAGCGCGATGGAGACGAGCTTGTCGTAGAAGTCGTACATTCTCCTGCCGCGGAGGGTGACCTTGAGGCCGATGTTCATACCCTCGCGGAGCTTGAAGTTTGCGACCGACTTCGTCGCCTTTCTGTAGATGGGCTTCTGCCCGGTGATGAGCATGAGCTCCTTTTCCACCGTCTGCATCGCCTTCTGGTTGTCCTTGATGTCGCCGAGGCCCGTGTTGATGACGATCTTCTCGAGCTTGGGGCACTGCATCACGGACGAGTAGTTGAATTTCTTCATGAGGTACGGGACGACCTCCGTCTCGTACTGCACTCTTACCCTGCTCGGTCCCACGGGAGCGGCGGGTGCGGGCGCTTCTTTTTTCGCCGGTTTCTTCTCTGCCATGTTCATTCCTCCCGATTATTCCTGAGCGGGCGCTTCCGCCTTCTGACTGCGCTTTCTCGTGCGCTTCTTGGGCGCCTCTTCCGTCGTCTCGGCGGGCGCCGCCTTCTTGCCCTTGCCTGCGTATGCCTTATCGAGCACCGCGCCGCACTTCTTGCAGATGCGGACGTACTTCTTGCCGGCGAGCTGATGCGCGATGCGCGTAGGCTTGCCGCATTTGTCGCAGACGAGCATCACGTTGGAGACGTCGATCGGCGCCTCTTCGCGGACGATGCGCGCGGTCTCGTTGGCCTTGCGCGCCTTCTTGTGCTTATACACGAAGTTCACGCCCTCGACGATGACCGTATGGTTCTTGGGGCTCGTCTTGAGCACTTTGCCCTTGGCGCCCTTGTATTTGCCCGTGATGACGATCACGGTATCGTTTGTCTTGATTTCCATGCCGTCCTCCTTACAATACCTCGGGCGCGAGCGAGATGATCCTCATGTAATCCTTCTCTCTGAGTTCTCTCGCGATCGGTCCGAAGATACGGGTGCCCTTGGGCTGTTTCTGGGCGTCGATGATGACTGCCGCGTTGTCGTCGAAGCGGATGTAGGAGCCGTCCGCACGGCGGATGCCCTTGGAAGTACGCACAATGACTGCCTTCACGACGTCGCCCTTCTTCACGGCGCCGCCGGGGTTTGCGGTCTTCACGCTCGCCACGATGACGTCGCCGATATTGCCGCATCTTCTGAAGCTGCCGCCGAGCACGCGGATGCACATGATCTCCTTCGCACCCGAATTATCGGCGACCTTGAGCCTTGTTTGAGGTTGAATCATATTCTTCTATGCCTCCCCTTACTTCGCCTTCTCGATGATCTCGGCGACCCGCCAGTTCTTATCCTTGGAGAGCTTTCTCGTCTCCACGATGAGCACTTTGTCGCCCACGCCACATTCGTTGTTCTCGTCGTGTGCCTTGAACTTCTTCGTGCGGGTGATCGTCTTCTTGTAGACGGGGTGCTTGCGCTTGTCGGTGACTGCGACGACGACCGTCTTATCCATCTTGTCGGAGACAACGACTCCGACTCTCTCTTTTCTCAGATTTCTTTCCATGTTGCGCCTCCTTACTTCGCCTTCCGCGCGCGGATCTCGGTGTTGACTCGCGCGATCTCGCGCTTGCAGGTGCGGATGGAGAGCGGGTTTTCGAGCTGGCCGCTCGCATGGCGGAAGCGGAGATTGAAGAGCTCGCTCTTGAGATCCTTGAGCTTCTTATCGAGCTCGACATCGGTCATGTTGTGGAATTCGTTCTCTTTCATTTCACTTCACCGCCTTCCGTGGTTTCGGTGGGCTCTGCCGCCTTCTTCACAAACTTGCACTTGACGGGGAGCTTGTGCGCCGCGAGACGCATAGCCTCACGCGCCACGTCTTCGGGCACGCCCGCCATCTCGAACAGCACTCTGCCGGGCTTCACGACCGCGACCCAGAATTCGACAGCGCCCTTGCCCGAACCCATACGGGCTTCGGCGGGGTGCCGCGTGATGGGCTTGTGGGGGAAGATATCGATCCACAC